>NZ_CP118605.1:1200000-1500000 GCF_029869925.1 Microbulbifer bruguierae
TCAGGCCGAAATGGTAGCGATGGGCGTGAGCCTGAGTGGCCATAGACATAATCATGGCCAGAACGGCAAATTTAAAAAAGTGTGCGGTTGCGGCGCGCATGGCAAAACCTCTGCAATCGGAACATTCAAAAAACGGAAAAAGTGTAAGGCGGGATAGGGGCGGCCAGAATGGCCGCCCCGGGATGGAAAAACCGATCAGTCTTCGTCTTTCAGCTCGACTTCCCAGTCCTTCATCAGGTTGCGGGACTTCTCGTCTTTGAACAGCTCCAGACGGGACTTGATGATACGGCGCGGGAAATAGTTGTTCTCCACGTCCACATCGGCAGTCTCCCAGTGGGGGTCCAGTACCACAGACGTCAGCACCTTGTCTTTGCCGCGCACCAGCATCTTGGAGGTTTTCTGGGCATTGCGTGTCCAGATCTCAGCCGGAATACGCAGCTCTTCGTTGCTGCCATCTTCGTACTCGAGTTTCAGGATCAACGGCATAACCAGGCCGCCGATATTGCTGAAGTCGAGCACGTATACATTGCTTTCAACGTTGAGCAGGTTCTTTTCCCAGTCCTCCAGGCCTTCCAGCATTCCGGCGTAGCTGTTGCGGTCAGCGTTGGATACGTCGAACTCATCGTGCTCGTTGTAGAAGTCAGACAGTTCCGGCTTGCCGTCCACAATCCGGGTCAGCTTGTTCGCACGGTTGGTGCGCTTGGTGACGGTTTCCGGCTCCTGCTCGAATTTTTCTCGCTTCCACGGGTTCTCGATATCCGGGTTCTTGGTGCCTACGTTGTAGTGGCGCACCTGATCCAGGCTGATATCCACGTGATCGGTGGTGTAGAACCAACCGCGCCAGAACCAGTCCAGATCCATTCCGGAAGCGTCTTCCATGGTGCGGAAGAAATCGGCCGGCATCGGGCGTTTGAACTTCCAGCGCTCGGCGTATTCACGGAAAGCGAAGTCGAACAGCTCGCGGCCCATGATGGACTCACGCAGGATGTTCAGCGCCGTGGCCGGCTTGCCGTAGGCGTTGTTACCAAACTGCAGGATGGATTCCGAGTTGGTCATGATCGGAACCTGGTTCTCGCTCTTCATGTACTCGGTAATCTTGCGTGCATCGCCACGGCGAGAGGGATACTTCTCTTCCCACTCCTGCTCCGCCAGGAACTGCACGTAGGTGTTCAGGCCCTCGTCCATCCAGGTCCACTGGCGCTCGTCGGAGTTCACAATCATCGGGTAGTAGTTGTGGCCCACTTCGTGAATGATGACCGAAATAAGGCCGTATTTGGTGCGACGGGAGTAGGTGCGCTTGCTACGGTCTTCCTCGTCGATCTCCGGGCGCGGACCGTTGAAGGTGATCATCGGATATTCCATGCCACCCACGGGACCGTTTACGGAAATGGAAACCGGATACGGGTAGTCGAAGCTGTAGCGGTTGTAGACATCCATGGTATGAATGATTGACGCGGTGGAATACTTGTCCCACAGCGGCGTGCCCTCTTCCGGGTAGAAGGACATCGCCATGGTGTCGGTGCCGCCCTTCTTGTAGCCCTGAGCATCCCACAGGAACTTACGTGAGGACGCCCAGGAAAAATCGCGCACGTTTTCCGCTTCGAACACCCAGGTCTTGCGGCCCTTGGCTTTGACTTTCTCGTTTTCCAGCGCCTCTTCCTTGGTAACGATCATCACCGGCTTGCTCGCGGTTCTGGCCTTTTTCAGGCGTGCACGCTGCTCTCGGTTCAGTACATCACCGGGGTTCTGCAGTACACCTGTGGAAGCGACGATATGATCCGCCGGCACCTCGATGGCCACACGGTAGTCACCGAATTCCAGTGCGAATTCGCCGCGACCGAGGAACTGCTTGTTCTGCCAGCCACTTACATCGTTGTAGGCCGCCATGCGCGGGAACCACTGGGCGATCTCGTACAGGTAGTTGCCATCGCGCTCGAAATACTCGTAACCGGATCGACCGCCGAGGGCCTTCTGCTCGATGATGTTGTATTCCCAGTCCACCCGGAAGCTCACCTTGTCGCCGGACTTCAGCGGCTGCGGCAAATCGATGCGCATGCCGGTATCAACAATGGTGTGGCGCAGGTCGCGGCCGCCGGTATCGGCCACTTTGGTGATCTTGTAGCCGCCGTCGAACTCTGCGGAGACTACTTCACGGCGGAAGCTGCCAAACGGAATGGTGTCCGGCGCGATGGACTGTACATCCACCGGCGCAGCCAGGTTACCCGCGGAACCGGGCTTGAAGCGATTCTGGTCCAGCTGCAGCCACAGATAGCGCAGGGTATCCGGGGAGTTGTTCTGATAGGTGATGACTTCGGACGCGGTGATACGCTGCTTGTCGTCATCCAGGGAGACCTTGATGTCGTAGTCGGCCTGCTGCTGCCAGTAGGCGTGACCCGGGGCACCGGAGGCGGCGCGGTAGGTGTTTGGGGTAGGCAGCAGTTCTTCCAGCTGGCGGAACTTGTCACCGGTGACATTGAGGGGGTCCGCGGCGAGAGCGCCGGTACTGCCGGCAAATCCGAGCAGTGCCGCACCGAGGCGTCGACAGAAAGTCTTTATGGTCATGGTTGGCGCCATTTTCATTTAAATGATAAACAGCGCGCCATTCTACCAGCCAGTCAGTGACCGGTCATTCCACGGCTCTGCAGACATCTCAGTCATCATTCACTTCGGCGCATTCAGCACTTGGGAATCGCCCCACGCCATCTTAGAAATTCTTGGATAAGGGCAATTTGGGGAAATCCATGCTTTTTGCCACTCGAAAGACAGGCCGGCCAGTTGTGCTGGCTCCGAAGTTGGTTTCGGTCACGGGTCTTGCAGCCACACTTCTGGCCATGGCGCTGCTGCTGGCCTTTAGCGCCACTACCAGGGCCCAGCAACCAGGACCATTCTCCGCCAACGATTTCCAGTTTTCCGGCTCCCCGCAGCCACAGATACCGCCACACCTGTATGGCCCGGATCTGGATGGCGACACCCCGTCGGAAGTTGCCCTCAGTGCCGGCGCGGTGAGAGTCCGCCTGCAGCAGCTGGGCTTCCACTCCTTCGGCAGTATGTACTTCCGCAATGGCTACTGGAATGTGGTGGCGTACCACGGCAACAAAAAACGCCAGTTGCTGGTACACCCGGAGAGCGGCGCGATTCGTTCAGACAGCCCCTACTGTAACAACCGCTGTAACCGCTATCAGGTCAGCGATGAGTTCTGAGCATCAGCTATCGGCGGCAATCGCCACCAGCAGGTCGCTGAATGCACTGTTGGCTTCCAGTGAGGCGGACTCCTGCATGGTGTGATAACCGGTGGTGGGGATCTGCAAAGTAGTACCCTGCACAAACCCGGATGAAGCGGCGACAATCCGCCCCAACTCGGTACTACCGAGGGACTGCGGCTCCTGCCCTTCGGCGATCGCCTTGCTGTTCTGCACCTCGATATAGCTGTCTTTGTAGCTGAAGGAAATATCCAGCGACTCGCATAGCGCCGCCAGGCGCTCGGTGGTTTGCGGGTGGAAATTTGCATTCGCGTCCCGCCGGCGCAATACCACTTTCTGCGCATCGGCACTGGCGCGATCGGGATAGGGACTGGTATCCACTACGATCAATTTTTCAGTACCGCCGTTAAAGCGGCGGAACCATTCCAGCAGGTAGCGCCAGCTACTGCCGGACTCTTCCTGGGCAGTAAAGAAGGCTGTGCCCTGAAATCCCAACGCATACAGGTGAACCAGGTGGGCAGCGGTGAGGACATTGTCCAGCTGGGCACTCAATATGCCGTCAGACAGTTTCAGCCGATCGGTGAAAGCGACCGGGGTACCCGCCACCACGTGCTCGAGCCCCGCCACTTCAAAGATGAGGTTGTTGCGATAGCCGCATACGTAGGCCCGGCGGATCACCCCGGAACCGAAATAAGACCCGGACCAGGGCTCGTAGGCGGTCACGGCCACGCCCTGGAAGCGGTCTACGATTTTGGTCATCAGCTTTTCGGAGACTGAGTTGCCCAACAGGTCGGAGCGACGCCCGGAAACGAAAGCGGCGTACTGGAATTCGTTCGGGCCCGTGCAGATCAGGCCGTGGCGGTCGATATGGGCGGAGAACTTGGCAGTGTGAGGGCGCTGTCCCTGAGCCACCAGCAACCCCTCATACCAGGTGACGTGGGCACCACGCTCTTCCAGCTCGCGCTGCAGCACGCGAAAAAATGAGTGCTCGGCACCGACGACACTGGGACTACGCACCAGCAGTTTGAGCAGGTCGATAAATTGTTCAGCCTGTTGCATTGACCCGGGACTCCCCACGAATTCAGGAACTGGCCATATCGGGACGGCGACGCCCGATATGATCCGAATATTTGCGGGAGTATATCCAGCAAAATCCCGGGTTAGCGACTGTTATTTACGTCTGCTCACGAGCCCTCTCGAGCGTCCGCTGCAGAAACTCCGTCGCCTTTTCTGCGGAAGGTGAAAACCAGGGTTCAAACAGCCAGTATGGATGCGGGGAGTCGTCGTGGGTCATCACTTCGCTAAAGATCCCGGCAGCGGCAAGCCGCTCGATATACTCATCGCGGCCGGCGTGGAACCGGGGCCTGCTGCTGTTGATGAACAGGGTCGGCGGCGAACCGGCGCCGGCGTACTCCAGCGGCGAGGCTTCGCGCCAGAGCGCTGGAACATCCTCAAAGCGACCGCCAAACCAGGCACCCGCCGCAGAGGGGTTTTTGCGCGGATCGTTTTCATATTTCAGGGCCATGGGTGTGGTGAAACTCACCACGCCATCCAGGTTCACAATCGCCTGAACGGAATCTTTGCCGGCAGAGGCCGCCGTTTCGAATACGTCGAGCCCCGGTGTCACCCCCACCAGTGTTGCCATTTGAGCACCAGAAGATGCCCCCACGATGGCGACGCGCCGGGGATCCATCCCGTATTCCCCGGCGTGGTCCCGCAACCACCCCAGTGCCGCTTTCACGTCCTGTACGCCCGCAGGATAGCGGGCCTCCAGCGAAAGCCGGTACTCCACCGTGGCCGCCACAAATCCGCGGTTAGCCAGGTAAGTGGCCAGGGGTTCCTGCAGGGTGCGATTGCCAGACCGCCAGCCGCCACCATGAACCAGCAGCACTGCCGGGCGCAGGTCCTGTTCAGCCCCCGGCCGGGGGTAAAATAGGTCCAGATGCAGCTCGCGATCTCCAAGCTGCCGATAAACAACATCCCGCTTTACGACAAGTTCTGCAGCCGCAGCCACCTTGGCAACGGTGATATCCGGATATTCCTTGCGGGCCTTTGCAAACGCGGCGTCAATGTTGAAGGAGTCATCAACCGGGAAAGTGGCATCGACGGGGAATGAGCCCTCAGCGGGAGAAGAGCCCTCAGCGGATAAAGAGCCCTCAGCGGAAATGGCATCCGCCACTAACGGTACTTGTGCACCAGTTCGTGAAATCGATGGCAGCACCAGCAGCACGACCAACAAGGTGATTACCGGTAAAGCGCCCCAGTGAACCAGCAGTTTCCAACGCAGCCCAGCGGGCGCAATTTTGTGCTCGTCAAATTCAAACATTGAATGCCCTCCCCTACAACAGATGGTAGGCCAATTATTATTTTTCCCCATTTTTGGACTTACCAAAAACGGAGGTCCTCGATACTAGCACAGGATCGACAAATACCATCATTCCCGCGTCAAAACCTGGACCTCCCCGCCAAATTGCCCTCCGCCGCCGGTGGGTGGTTTTGTCGCTGCTAGACTTACGCTCCGGTGGCGCCTCTTTTCGTGGTTAACCGAGCGGACTCAATATGACGCTTTCCGACCGTCGCCTGCTGATCGAACTGGGCGCGGCTCTGATCATCAAGCTCATTCTGATTACCCTGATCAAGATTCACTACTTCAGCCCGGACCCGGAACGCACGGAGCCTGTCCCCAAACGTTTTTTCCCCGAGAATCCGCCGCTCCCCACTATTACTCACCCGCAACCCTACGAGCCCCAGCGCGAACACAAGGAGCGTTAAGTGATCGATGAAGCCGTAGTCGACTTATCCCGACTCCAGTTTGCCCTGACCGCGCTGTATCACTTTCTGTTTGTCCCCCTCACCCTGGGCCTTTCATTTTTGCTGGCAATCATGGAGTCCTGTTACGTCCTGACCGGCAAAGCCATTTACAAGGACATGACCAAATTCTGGGGCAAGCTGTTCGGCATCAACTTCGCCCTCGGTGTAACCACCGGGCTAACCATGGAATTCCAGTTCGGCACCAACTGGAGTTACTACTCCCACTATGTCGGCGACATCTTCGGTGTGCCCCTGGCCATTGAAGGACTGATGGCATTTTTCCTCGAGTCTACCTTTATCGGTCTGTTTTTCTTTGGCTGGGACAGACTCACCAAAGTCCAGCATCTGGTCTGCACCTGGCTGGTTGCCGTCGGCTCCAATCTGTCGGCCCTGTGGATTCTGATCGCCAATGGCTGGATGCAGAACCCCATTGGCGCAGAGTTCAATTTTGACTCCATGCGCATGGAGCTCTCCAGTTTCAGCGACGTCCTGTTTAACCCGGTGGCGCAGGTGAAATTTGTGCATACGGTCGCCGCTGGTTACGTGACCGGTGCAATGTTTGTACTCAGCGTGTCTTCCTACTATCTACTGAAAAAACGCGATATCCCTTTCGCCCGACGCTCTTTTGCCATCGCCGCCAGTTTTGGCCTGGCATCCATTCTGTCGGTTATCGTGCTCGGGGATGAAAGTGGATACACCGTAGGTGACGTACAAAAAGTGAAACTGGCTGCGGTGGAAGCAGAATGGGAAACCCAGAAGCCGCCCGCAGGATTTACGCTGTTTGCGATTCCGGACCAGGAGCAGAAAAAAAATCACTTCGAAATAAAAATCCCGTGGGCTCTCGGTATCATCGCCACCCGTTCGATCAACGAAGAGGTCGCTGGATTTGACCGCATACTTCCAGAAAATGAACAGCGCATCCGACGCGGGCAGGAGGCCTACGCCCTGTTACAAAAACTGCGCAGCGGCGACACCAGCCAGGAAACCCGCAACGCCTTTGCCGATTTGCAATATGACCTGGGTTACGGCCTATTACTTCGTCGCTATACCGAAAATATCACCGACGCCACGGAAGAGCAGATCAAACTCGCCACGGAACATTCAATCCCGAGAGTCGCACCGCTGTTCTGGACCTTCCGCATTATGGTGGGGTCAGGGTTTATCATGCTGTTCGTGTTCCTGGCCGCCTTTATTCAGTCCGCCCGACATCGCAGCGCCGGCAACCGCGCGGTGCTTTACGCCTGTCTCTGGTCACTCCCGCTTCCCTGGATCGCCGCCGAGTGTGGCTGGATCGTCGCCGAGTACGGACGCCAGCCCTGGTCCATTGCCGAGGTGTTGCCGACCTATATGTCGGCATCCTCAATCACCCGCGGCGAGGTCATTGGCAGTCTCACCGCCATCATCCTCTTCTACACAGCACTGGCGGTGGTCGAGGTTTACCTGATGCTGCGTTTTACCCGGCTGGGCCCCTCCAGTCTCGGCACCGGTAAATATCATTTCGAACTGACACCACCGAAACCGTCGGCTCAGGCCTGACCCGGAAGGACACGCGCAATGGATTATGAAACGCTGAAATTCATCTGGTGGATCCTTATTGGTGTACTGCTAATTGGTTTTGCCATCACCGACGGTTTCGATATGGGCGTCGGTATACTGCTGCGCATGATCGGCAAAACCGACATGGACCGGCGTATTATGATCAATACCGTAGGCCCGCACTGGGAAGGTAACCAGGTATGGTTTGTCACCGCCGGTGGTGCAATTTTTGCCGCCTGGCCAATGGTCTACGCCGCAGCATTTTCCGGGCTCTACGCCGCCCTGATCATCACCCTGTGCGCGCTGTTTTTTCGCCCGGTAGGTTTTGATTACCGATCAAAAATCGATGACCCTCGCTGGCGCAACCTGTGGGACTGGGGACTGACAATTGGCGGTTTGGTCCCCGCACTGATTTTCGGTGTGGCCTTCGGCAACCTGATGCTGGGGCTGCCGTTTGAACTGGACGATCTGTTGCGCGCCAGCTATCACGGCTCTTTCTGGGCACTGCTGAAACCTTTTGCGTTGATCTGCGGACTGTTGTCCGTGGCCATGATCGCCATGCAGGGGGGCGCCTGGTTGCAACTGAAAACCCAGGGCCTGTTGCTACTGCGCGCCCAAAGGGCCACGCAACTTTGCGCGCTGGCGGTAATAGGGCTGTTTATTCTCGCCGGTATCTGGCTGCTGCTCGGCATCGACGGTATGCAAATCACCGATATCAAGCCTCTGGGGGATAAACTCACGCCGCTGATGAAAACCGTCACCTATGGCAATGGCGGCTGGCAGGACAACTTCCAGCACTACCCTCTGCTGTGGGCCATCCCGCTGCTGAGTATCCTGATGGCCGCTGCCACCTGGTTGCTGTCCCGCGGTGAGAGCCCGCTGACGTTCCTCACCAGCTCACTGACGGTAACCACGATAATCCTGACGGCAGGTATCGCCCTGTTCCCCTTCGTCATGCCCTCTTCCCGGAACCCAGACATAAGCCTCACCCTGTGGGACGCGACCTCCAGCGAACTGACACTGGGGCTGATGTTCGCTGCCGCGGTGATATTCGTCCCCATCATTTTGCTATACACCCTGTGGTGTTACCGCAAAATGTTTGGCCGCGTGACCCGGGAATATATCGAAGAAAACTCGCACAGCAGTTACTAGGCAAGGTGATCTGGAAAAAATCCGCAGGAAGCGCCGAAGAAAGTAACAAAACGGAAAGTAACAAAACGGAAAAAACAACGGAGAACCATATGTGGTATTTCACCTGGATACTCGGCGTTCTTCTCGCCTGTATGTTTGGCGTGGTCAACGCCCTGTGGCTTGAAGTCACCGAGAACATGGACCGCAATGAAGCCGAATTCGATCGGTAGTAAAGCGGGCGGCGGGGTGTCGACAACTGCCACGCCCTCACCCCCAACTTCTCCATCAACGATGACTTCAACTCCGACCTCGTCACACTACATGCAAGCCCTGAGAGTGGTAACCTTTGCCGCTTCGCTACTCGCAAGTCTGGCCATCACCTTCTGGCCTCTGTTGCTCTACAGGAACGACATGCCGCCCAGCACCGGCCAAACCAGTATGCTGATGCTGGGACTCTGTGTCGGCGTAATTTACGGCTCGGGGATTCTCGCTAAAACACCGCGCAACTGGCAGCTTGGCTGCGCGGTGATCGCCTGGTTGTCGCTGGCAATAATTGGCTGGCTTGCGCTGCCCCCCTGAGATGGCCGCAACCCGCTACCGCCGTCGCTCTCGATTACTTTTGCTTGTCTTCCATTTGAATCGGCACTTCCAGCGTCCCTTCATGCCCCTGATCGTCCTTCTGGGTCGACTGCTCGATGGGCGCGCGCCGCAATACCAGAAAACCAGCGATGCCCGCGATCAGAGAGGCCAGCAGCACCCCAGCCTTGGCCTGGATCAGCATTTCCGGGTTACCGGCAAACGCCAGCTCCGAAATAAAAATCGACATGGTAAAGCCGATCCCTCCCAACAGCGCGACACCGATGATGTGATGGAAGGTCGCCGACCTGGGTAAATCCCCAAGCCCCAGCTTCCAGCCAATCCAGGTCGCGCCCACGATTCCGATTAATTTCCCGATTACCAGACCACAGATCACACCCAACGTCAGCGGATTGAGCACCGCAGTCGGGTTAGTAAAACTGTCGATGGGAATACCCGCATTGGCCAGGGCAAAAATCGGCACCACGATAAAGGCCACGGGTGTATGCAGACGGGTTTCCATACGCTGCAACGGGGACTGCACCAGGTGGACGCCTTTATCCAGCGCGGTCACCCGCGTCAGCAGAGCATCGTTGGCGATAATCTTGTCCCCGGGACGAAAGCATCGATCAAAGCTGCGAATAATGTCCTTAACAAAGGTACTGAATGCCACAGGATCGTATTTGGGACGCGCAGGGATCGCCATCGCCGTAATCACGCCGGCGAGGGTTGCGTGCACACCGGTCCGGTAGAGTGCGTACCACAGCAATACCCCCACAAACAGGTAGCCGGCCAGGCGACGCACGCCGGCAAATTTCAGCAGCCACAACACCCCCACCAGGATAACCGCAGCGATCAGCGCATTGGTGTTGACGCTCTCGGTGTACCAGATTGCAATCACCATAATCGCACCGAGGTCGTCGACGATGGCGAGCGCCACCAGAAAAGTCACCACCGCCCGCGGCACCCGGTTGCCGAGAATGGCGATACAGCCGACCGCAAAGGCGATATCTGTGGCCATGGGTATACCCCAGCCACGCTCCGACGGCGTATCGCCATTGAAGAGGTAGAAAATCAGCGCGGGCACCACCATACCGCCAATCGCCGCCATCACCGGCAATACTGCCTGCTTCAGTTCTGCAAGCTCGCCGACGAGAAACTCCCGTTTCAACTCCAGCCCAACCAACAGGAAGAAGATGGCCATCAGACCGTCGTTGATCCAGTGATGGAAGCTCATGGAGAGCGACCAGTCACCAAAATTGTAACTGACCGGCAGGTGCAGCAGGTGCTTGTAGGCCTCCTGCCATGGGGAGTTGGCAATCACCAGCGCGATAAGCGCACAGGCCATAAGCAGCAGACCACTGCTGCTCTGGCGGTGAATAAACTCTTCAAATGGAGTGACGAGTCGACCCAACGCATTCTCCAAAGGCGCTTCAAATACGTTGCCCTTGCGAATTCTGAACTTGCTCAGAACATTCTTTGCCATCTAATACTCTCTCCCTCTATTCACTCTGGCTATAACGACGGCAGATTGAACCCATTCCCTGTAATTTCAACACATTGCGACCGGCAAGCCACTACTGCAAACATCCCCCTGGAACTTCCCAGTACTTACGCCGGAAGGTAGCATGCACCCGCTTTCACCTGCCTGACAGCAAACTTCAACCGAAAAACTGCCAACCGAAAAACTATAGTGCCACACATGACCCGTCTCGACCTGTTGTTAGTCCAGCGGCAACTCGCCAGCTCCCGCACCCACGCCCGCAAGCTTATCGACGCCGGCAGGGTAATGCAGTCCGACGGGCACAGCTGGCGACCGGCGACCAAGGCCAGCCAGTCACTCAGCGAAGACATCCAGCTTAAAGTGGAGCCTCTGCCCGAAGACCAGTACGTCTCGCGCGCCGGACTCAAACTGGCGGGGATTCTCGACCACACCGGCCTCAACCCCAGGGGCTGGCATGCGCTGGACGTGGGCTGCTCCACAGGGGGCTTCAGCGACTGCTTGTTACAGCGTGGCGCGGAACAGGTGGTGGGTGTAGATGTCGGGCGCGACCAATTGGCAGAGCCTCTGCGTGCACACCCGCGCATGCATTTATTTGAGGGGATCAACGCCCGCTACCTGACCGCCGACCAGTTGTCCCCTTTTGCCGACGGTGGGTTTGACGCAGTGGTGATGGACGTATCGTTCATTTCCCAGACGCTGATACTACCGCAGCTGCCTCCCCTGCTGAAAAGTGGCGGCCACCTGCTCAGCCTTGTCAAACCGCAGTTTGAAGTGGGCCCTGAAAATATCGGCAAGGGCGGATTGGTGCGCGACCCGGCTCTGTATCAGGGTGTTCAGGAAAAGATATACGCGCTTTGTGAAGACCTGGGCCTCGAGATAAAAGACTATATCGAAAGCCCGATCAAAGGCGGTGATGGCAACCGGGAATTCCTGCTATGGGCCCGGAAGCCGACAACCCCGTAACCGCTCTGGGGGTATAGAGGATCAGGGAAGAATTTTTTCCAGCTTGGCTTTGAACCCGGTTTTCGCCACTTCCGTGGGAGAGGTACGGCGGAACGGGCGAAGAACGAGATTACCCTGGCAATTCGGGCAGACCTGATTGAGTTCTTCGACGCACGTCGGACAAAATGTGCATTCAAACGAACAGATATAGGCGTGGTCGGAAAGGCCTAGTCTGGCACTGCACCGCTCACAGGAAACTTTCATCTTGAGCATACTGATCTCCTACTCCTGCTCATTGCTTCCAGGAAGTATCGGCTTCGGCGTCACACCGCCCTGATGGCCGTATTTCCGAAAAAAGCGGATACCGGCGGCTTATTGCATACTGCCAACGCCGGTGCCGTTCACTTGTCAGAGACCGTTGCAACGATTGCAGCAGCCTCTAGTCTGCATCCAACTGCTTGTCAGTGCGCGCCGCCATAATAAAATCATTCTTGTGCAGACCGCCTGCCTCGTGACTCCACCAGGTAACCGTTACCTTGCCCCATTCGGTCAACAGCGCCGGATGATGGCCTACCTCTTCCGCTATCTCGCCTACGCGGTTGGTAAACGCTAACGCCTGCTTGAAGTTGCGAAACTTGAACACACGCTCCAGTTGCATCACACCGTCACGGGCAATCGGGGTCCAGTCCGGTATTTCCCGGAGCAGTTCAGCAAGTTCATCATCGGACACCAGTGGCGCATCGGCTCTGCAGGCCTCACAGGCCTGTGCTGCGAGTTCGGTCATACCTGACTCCTTTATTGCGGGAAGAATACTAAGTTGAAAGAGATGAATCCCGGCACTCGGCCACAAATTCGTTTTTTGCCACTTTAGCCGCCCACCAGATGTGAAACAAGGCGACCTGGATCACACAAAATAAATGCCGGATCGGAGGATAACTATAAGAGGACTGTGCTAATTTTTGGGCTGATTGCGAGAAAAATTCGAGAAACCAATGAAATACCTGATAACTGCCCTGGCACTGATCAGTACACTTTGCGGCTGCAGTGAAAAAGACGTGCGCACGGAAAAATCTGCGGCAGTAGAAACTTCCAGTGCCAGCGATGCGCCTACCGCTTCCGCAAACACAACGGATGCATCTCCCCACAGAGGCAAGGACACCAAAACACAACAGACGTTCGAGAGCCTCAGCAACCAGATGGTCGAGCGCATGTGGCACCTGTTTCCGTCCTGGGCTATAGAGAACGGGTATTATCAGGTCGCAGAGTTACTGGAAATCCCGGACGCCCATTATCGCAAGAAAGTTCTCAGTTTTGCCCGTGACTACCGCAATCGATTTGCGCGCCTACACCCGCAAAAAATGGATTCCGGTGCGCGCTCAGACCTGGCCCTCATCAACAACTTCCTGGATAAAACCATCTGGGATCTCACCGAGTTCAAATCTTACGAATGGAACCCGGCGAATTACAACGTCTCCCAGGGTTTTGCCCTGATCCTCAACACTGACTACGCGCCGCTGGAAGAGCGGCTTCGCACCTTCAACAACCGTATGCAATCGATTCCTGCGTACTATTCTGCCGCGGAAAAATCCCTACAGAATCCGCCAGCACCGCAGCTGATGCTCGCAATCCAGCAGAACGAAGGGGCCCTGTCCGTATTCGGCGAGGAACTGGAAACCAAAGTGCAGAACAGCGGTCTTTCCGACAACGAAAAACAACTGTTCCAGGACAGGCTTGAAGCCAGCCGCAAAGCCATTCAGGAATATGTGGCCTACCTGCAGACACTGCACGCCACCATGGAAAAAGCAGACAGCTTCCGCAACTTCCGGATTGGCGAAAAACAGTACGAAGAGAAATTCGCGTACGACATCCAGATCGGCATGAGCGGCCGGGAGCTCTATGAGCGGGCACTGAGGGAGAAGGACCGCCTGCACCTGAAAATGGACGAGCTGGCAGATCAGCTCTGGCCCAAATATTTTCCCGGCGAATCACGCCCGAAAGATATCCTGGAAAAAATAGCCCGTGTACTGGACAAACTGTCGGAACACCATGCCAGCAGAGAGAACTTTAAGGCCTCTGTAGAAGCGCAAATTCCGGAACTGGTGGCCTTCGTCAACGAAAAAGACCTGCTGACCCTGGACCCGGACAAGCCGCTGGTAGTCCGCACCACTCCACCATATTTGCGAGGCTTTGCGGTGGCATCCATCAATGCACCGGGGCCCTACGACAAAAGTGCCAACACCTACTACAACGTGATGCCACTGGATGGCCTCACCGACGAACGTGCAGAGAGCTTCCTGCGCGAATACAACACCTACCTGATGCAGATCCTCAACATCCACGAGGCGATCCCCGGTCACTACACCCAGCTGGTCTACGCCAATAAATCCCCCAGTCTCATCAAGACGATTCTCGGGAATGGCGCCATGATCGAAGGATGGGCGGTGTATGCAGAGCGCATGATGCTGGAGGCCGGCTACGGGAATTTTTCACCGGAACTTTGGATGATGTATTACAAATGGAACCTGCGCACGGTGATCAATACCCTGCTTGATTACTCGATCCAGGTGAAGGGCATGCAAGAACCCGCAGCCATGTACCTGCTGATGGACCAGGGTTTTCAGCAGAAGACAGAAGCGCTGGGGAAATGGCGCCGCGCCACGTTGAGTCAGGTACAGCTCACCAGTTATTTTGCCGGCTATATGGACATCATTGAGCTAAGGGATGAAATCAAGAAAAAACTGGGCGACCAGTTTGACCTCAAGCAGTTTCACGAGAAGTTTCTTAGCTTCGGCAATGCCCCGGTGCCGGTGATTCGGAAATTGATGCTGGCGGAAATAGAGACTAAAGGCCGATAACCGTTTCCGAACCCTAGTCAGGTGGCCAAATTGAGTGTGCCACTACAACCCGCATCTTTATATGCTTTAGGGCAGCGTTCTTTTAGCTTTAGAACTACGATCGTGCTAATAGTCCAAGACACTATCACCAACACAAAGAAAATTAACCACATCCTCGAATTCCGTTTTCGTATGACGCTGCGCTCAAAGCAAAAAGTCAGCTCTCGGCCTGCAGCGCTTGTTATGGCCTGCTCTGCCGTTGTGGTACAGAGTACGCGACACCCCGACATTCCAAGTATTGAGTACACATTCCACTTACTGCGTTTCCACATACCTCTAGGACAACTCCGTTACCACCTAAACTGTGCGTTTTGACTTTTAGATCATTCACCAAAGCACGCTTACTTGGTTTTGGTTGATCTAGGCGCTCTTGGCAGTAAGAAGCCTCGACAATACCTAGGGTTATGGCATCGTACCTTGAGATCTCCGCCGGAGAGAATTCTTCTACGATTATCGTCTTTACTTTATTTTTTGTGTATGGCCCTAGATTGGCATTAAAGGTAATACCACTACATGCAGATACGAGTGCGGTAACAATTATTATAAATATCTTCATAGTTTCTAACTCGGCTCGCTAACGCCGCTGCAACCGGCGCAGCTTTTCTGCGTCCGGCGCCGAAGGCGCGAAGTTGATAACCTCGTCACGTATTTTCATAGCTCTTTAGTGCTTTGTAATCTTTGCTTGATGAGGGCTAAAGAATGACTCTATAAATATCATCTGCGTCTTCCCATTCCTCGGTTAATGAATCAAGCCCTTTAGCTAGAGATAGTACTGCATACTCGCCTGGTGATATTTCAATCTTTGCGCATCAGGTAGAAAATCTGTGCAACAGAATACTACGCACCTACCAGACTTAATAGTGACGTGCCCCTTAGAAGCATGATCCCACTCTTCGAGATCGACATATGGTTCACTATCGCGGATTTCTACCTCAACTGGCACATCAACATTACGGAATGTCCCAATTGCAAGAGTATTTGGTAGCGCACCTAATTTTAGATCAAGTGCCTCTTCAGTCCATACTTCAGAAATATCGTCATCTGCCTCAGTATCCATGAGGTAAACCTGAAAGTAGTCTGCGAATAATTCAAACTTATAATTCTTCATCGATGCTTCCGTGACACGTAACGCCCCGCGGAGGCCCGGAGGGCCGCAGCATCAATGCCCGTGATTGTTAAGTGGGGGCTAGCACCCGCCATCTCCCCCACCTCCGCAGTCACCGCCACCGCCATGACCACCGGCATCTCCCCCAAAATATGCTCCGCCATTGGTTCGCTGATTCACACCAAATTTAACAATGAACCAAAGAATACTAGATATGAGAAAGCCGCCAAAAACGATAGGTGCAAGGACTGAATTGAGTGAATCTTCAGAAGAAAGCTCAATAAATTGCCAAGAGCCAAGAAGGCCGGCCAGATTAAATATAAATGACTTCATCGGTACTCCTTTACTCACTTAACGCCGCGCTCAGCCGCGGCCAACCTTGTGCGCTTTATGCGCGAAAATAGGAGCGAAGCGACCGCGCATAAAGTGCACAAAGTTGGCCGTCGCTCTACAGCGCCTTGTATGGCCTAATTCCCCAAATATTCGGTAAGGTGAGACCCGTAACTTACCGCTATAAGTTACCGGCCCGGCAGCCCGATGAGCGATAGGTCTAAAGACCGTTAACAAGCGTGGGCGTCGGGCCGACCCGATTTAAAAACTCGAACAGTCGAATGGGCCTCGAGCCCGAATTTAGCAAGGAAGAGTCATCATGACAAACCAAAAGCTAACGAAGTCCAGGGTTAATGTCGGTGTCGATGTTGGGAAGTGGAGTTTGGATATCTGTATCCACGAGAAGGGTCTGGTATGGCAGGTGGGGAACACGCCAGAAGGCATACGTTCAATAATGAACCGTCTTTCACGATATCACGTTGAACGAATCGTTATGGAAGCGACCGGCAGATATGAATTCGCGCTGGCGGAAGCGGCCTATGCTAAGGGCTTACCGGTATGTGTGGCGAAGCCCACTTCAGTCAGGAAGTATGCTGGCGCTATAGAGCAACTGGCGAAGACAGATCGTATTGACGCTCAGGTAATTGCAGAGTATGCGGCAGTAATCAGGCCTCGCGTGACGCCTGAAAAAAGTAAAAATCTTATAGCGATCAAAGACTTACTTGCCGGGCGTCGTCAGATACTGAGTCTTCGGACTCAAGAAATCAATCGTCGACACATTATGGACGGTGGGATCAAGCGTCCCTGCCGCCGACTGATAAAGTACTTTGATGTTGAGATTGCTTGGGTCGAAAAGCGGCTTGAGAAGCTTGTCGAAGCGGAGTCGGAATGGTCAGAGAAGCGAGACATTCTGGAGTCCGCACCTGGCGTCGGGAAAACGCTTGCGTTTACCCTGTTAGCCGACATGCCAGAACTTGGCAGCCTGACGAATAAACAGGCATCTGCGCTCGTCGGGGTGGCACCGATCAATCGTGATAGCGGAAAGATGCGTGGGAAACGACGAATTCAGGGAGGCCGAGCTTCGGTCCGTACAACGCTATATATGGCGACACTGAGCGCAACTCAATGTAACCCAGCGATCAAGGCTTTCTACAAAAATTTAGTGGCTAAAGGGAAGCACAAGAAAGTTGCCTTGACCGCGTGTATACGGAAATTCATTACCATTCTGAATGCGATGATTCGAGAAAAACAAGCGTGGTGTGCAACTTAAATTTGGGGAGGTTGATACCACAGTCGCTTGTTATACGCGACCTCGTTGCTCCCTCATTCTAAATTCATGACCCAAGAAGGAGGTTAGCCCAACTGAAATAAAAAGTAGTGGGAATAGAGCAAGAGCAAGTGGCGGCAGGATAATTAGCGATACCAGCCCTATCGGAACACTCGAAAATAAATAGAATACTATCCAGGATTTTTCCCGTGGGGCCACTATATATCCGCCAAAGAACATAACCACCATAGTAATAAATGACGGGATAACTAGCTGGTGTACCCATTGGCTTTTGGGAGTAACGTCCATCATTCCAGAGGTAAGACTAACTGCTTGAAAAGCACCACCTAGGAGAGCAACGATACAAAACACTACATATATCACAATTGCCAATCTACCTTGATTCTCAGACAATTTTAAAATTCCTTGCTGTCGATCCGCTTACAACACCAACGCAAAACGCGCACAAGGTAAGCTGTCCCGCGGAGGGCCGCAGGCCCGGAGCAAATTGCCCGGCCTTGTATGGTTGTTATGCATTATGACGAAGTACGGCGCCCAAAATAAGCACAGAAGTAACTGTGCACCAAAAAATTGGAGACTGAAAGAATACTATTGGATTTGCACGGCCGAAATTTTCTTTATTTTTTAATACATAAATTTTTGAAGCATAGCTGGCAACATAAACTATGATTGCCATTACAAAACATGTGATTAGGACTAATTTTGTATCGGACTCACGCCCCAGAAAACCATTAGTCAGAACCTCAAGGATTCCTACTGCGAACGGGATTATCGCATAGTTTAGAGATTCTTTAGCTGTCTTTATATCCATGCTTAGACTTGCTCAATTGTAAAGATGCATAACAGTTTATTCAAAAGCCTATGGCCTTATATCTCCTTCCCCACCATTTACTGGCGCATTTTAGAACCGCCAAAAATCCACCAATAAAATCAACGGGTTATGGTTAGCACAGTTTATTCTTCCGGAAACATATAGACACAGTCTTATTTATATCGGCTCGCCAATGGCTATTGAGCATATTTTGAAGCTCTTGAAAGTCAATGACTTACGGAAGGTCTTCCGGAATTAGGAGCCGTGGCATTATATTTCCGGCGTCGACACTAGCACTGTCTCCAGAAGTGCAGCTGAAACTGTAAGATAAAAAAAGGCCGGTTCCCAAGCGGGAACCGGCCTTTTTAAGGTTCGCAGAGATTCGGGCTTACACCGCACCCTCTTCGATCTTGTGCTTCCAGATCACCGGGCCGGTGTTATGCACAGATTCACCGTTGCTATCCACCGCTACGGTTACCGGCATATCCTGCACATCGAACTCGTAGATGGCTTCCATACCGAGTTCCGGGAAGGCGATGACTTTTGCATCTTTGATGGCCTGGGCCACCAGGTAGGCTGCACCACCTACCGCCATCAGATATACCGCTTTGTTATCGCGGATAGCGTCGATGGCGGTTGGGCCGCGCTCGGCTTTCCCGATCATGCCCAGCAGGCCGGTTTGTTCCAGCATGGTGCGGGTGAACTTATCCATGCGGGTGGCGGTGGTGGGGCCAGCGGGGCCAACCACTTCGTCGCGTACCGGATCGACCGGGCCCACGTAATAGATAAAGCGACCTGTCAGGTCCACCGGCAGTTTTTCACCAGAGGCCAGGATGTCGACCATTTTCTTGTGTGCGGCGTCGCGGCCGGTCAGCATCTTGCCGTTCAGCAACAGGGTTTCGCCCGGCTGCCAGCTCAGCACGTCTTCCGCGGTCACTTCATCCAGGTTCACGCGGCGGGTGTTGGCACCGGCTTCGCGGGTGATTTCCGGCCAATCTTCCAACTTCGGCGGAGTCTGGCGCGCAGCACCGGAACCGTCGAGGGTGAAGTGGGTGTGACGGGTGGCGGCACAGTTGGGGATGATGGCCACGGCCTTGTTGGCGGCATGGGTCGGGTAATCCTTGACCTTCACATCCAGCACGGTGGTGAGACCACCCAGGCCCTGGGCACCAATGCCCAGCTTGTTGACCTTGTCGTACAGTTCCAGGCGCAGCTCTTCTGCGCGGTTGGAAGCACCGCGCTCCTGCAGGTCCTGAATGTCGATCGGGTCGAGCAGAGATTCTTTTGCCAGCAACATGGCCTTTTCAGCAGTGCCACCGACACCGATACCCAGCATGCCAGGCGGACACCAGCCAGCGCCCATCTTCGGCACCATTTCCAGTACCCAGTCGACCACAGAGTCGGAGGGGTTCAGCATGGCAAACTTGCTCTTGGCTTCTGAACCGCCACCCTTGGCTGCCACGTAGACTTCAACAGTATCGCCGGGCACGATTTCGTAGTGGATCACCGCCGGAGTGTTGTCGCCAGTATTTTTACGAGCGCCATCCGGGTCTGCGAGGATAGACGCGCGCAGAACGTTATCCGGGTTGTTGTAGGCGCGGCGTACGCCTTCGTTGACCATGTCGGAGACGCCCATGTCGGCGTCCCACTGCACGTTCATACCCACTTTCAGTTTCACGGTCACGATACCGGTGTCCTGACAGATAGGGCGGTGGCCCTGGGCACACATGCGGGAGTTGATCAGGATCTGGGCCATGGCGTCTTTCGCCGCCGGGTTGGCTTCCTTCTCGTAAGCCGTGTTGAGGGCCTGAATAAAGTCCTGAGGGTGATAGTAGGAAATGAACTGCAGCGCATCAGCCACGCTGTCGATCAGGTCGTCCTGGCGGATTATGGTCATTGCCGGCTCCGGTTGTCGTCTCGTCTCGAAGGCGGCGATTTTACACGAATTATCTTCGGGTGTTGGATTCTGCGAAGGGAGGAAATCGGGAAAAAATGATAAACAACAGATACAGGCGGGAATGAGAATGATTAGCGACAGCTGTTGCCACCGCTAACCAGACCGGGACTGAGAGCAGATCTCGGCCCCGGGGCTCCCATCAGGGAGCGGATGCAGTACTGGAACTGGACTGCAGGCTGCGGATTGCATCGCGCAATTGCACCAGATCCTTGTTCACGCTGCGGCGATACGTATCGATGGATTGCACCGCTTCTTCGTTGGCGCCGACGCGCGCAGTCAGGTCAGCCCGCACCGAGGACAGCTGACGCTCGAGGCCTGCAACCTTGTCTTTGGTTTCGCGGGAAGCGGTGACGGTAGACTCTTTCAGCTTCGCCATTTCACTCTCCAGCGCGGTCAGTTTATTCAGGCTGGTTTCCAGGCCCCTGACTTTGCCAGACAGCGCCGCCACTTCTTTTTTGGCGGCATCGGCAGTGGCCTTGTTATCCGCAATGTTCTTGCGGTTGGTGTCGTAAGACACACCCCAGAGCTTACGGATTTCAGATGCGTTCTCTTTGACCTTGGCATTCAGCACTTCAACAGACGCCGCGGACTCTTCGCCAGACATCTCGAAGCGCTTTTCCAACTGCACGATGCGGCTTTCCGCATCCACTAGCTGGGCACGGGTATCCTGCCACTGGGTGTACAGGAAACCAGCCCCGCCGAGCGCTGCAAGCGCCAGTAGCAGAGCGACGATGGCGAGAAATGACGAACCGCCTCCGGAGGACTCAGGAACCGGCACCGGGGCCGTAGGCTGAGGCGCCGCGTGACGCTGTCGACCTCCGCCAATGGGACCGTTGGGGATCTGAGGGTCCATAGAAGATGAGCTGCTGCCATCGAATGTGGGCTCTCTGCGTTGCATGCTGTTGTCCTGCGTTGGCTGGTGGTCACTGGGGACCAAAATTCGGTAGAAATCTGCGGCAGTTATACCAAAAACTGACGAAAAAGTAAGCGGGCACTGTTATCAGAATAGGACATTGCCAGGCGCCGACCGCTCCGTCACTAACTACTCTTTTCAAGATTTGTTTCAAGAACCGCTCCAATCTCGCGTTCGGATGGAACATTTGGCCTGTCCAATGGCTTAATAATGGAATCAAGCGCGTGTAGAATGCCCATCACCAATAACTGACCTGCCACCGTTCTTGGGTCGGTACAGGTCCCAGACAAAGGAAGGAATGACACATGGCACACGTTCTCCCCGAACTCCCCTATGCTATGGACGCGCTGCAGCCGCACATCTCTCAGGAAACCCTGGAGTACCACTACGGCAAGCACCACAAAACCTACGTTGACAAGCTGAACGGCCTGCTGGATGGCACCCCGGAAGCAGAAAAATCCCTGGAAGACGTGATCAAGTCTTCCTCCGGTGGCGTATTCAACAATGCCGCCCAGATCTGGAACCACACCTTCTACTGGAACTGCCTGAGCCCCAACGGCGGTGGCGAAGCCACTGGTGCTGTGGCTGATGCCATCACCGCCGCGTTCGGTTCCTTCGACAAGTTCAAGGAAGAGTTCACCAACAGCGCAGTGAACAATTTCGGCTCCGGCTGGACCTGGCTGGTGAAGAAAGCCGACGGCTCTGTTGCCATCGTCAACACTTCTAACGCCGAAACCCCGCTGACCGACAGCAGCGTTACTCCGCTGCTGACCTGCGACGTTTGGGAACACGCCTACTACATCGACTACCGCAATGCGCGTCCGAAGTACATGGAAGCGTTCTGGGCTCTGGTGAACTGGGAGTTCGCCAACCAGAATTTCGCCTGATCAATACCAGGCGGCCGCACTCCGGTGCGGCGAGAAGCGGGCCAAGGCCCGCTTTTTTTTCGCCCGATCAATCGGGGCTGATTCATTAGCGTCATTGATATGCGCTATTGAGTGCCGGTTGTCCTCCAGGCCTCCCCGCATTAGCATAAATGCCGCCCTGGATTGCCCCCGTTATTTCGGGTGCTTTCCGGACCATCTGGCCCTGGGGTTCCGATGTCGAGCGCTCCGGGAGCGCGGTCACTGGCGCAGGCAGTTACATCAGATAGTTACTTCAAAATAGTTTCTTCAAAATAGTTACATACTGGTGCGCATTTTTTCGTAGCGGGCTTTTACCAACGCCCGACTATCCCTCGATAACAAGCTGAGAAAAATACATGAAGCTGAAAATCACCTTGCTGGCCGCTGCCATAAGCACTCTGGCCATGACAGGATGCGAACGGGAAGTTCCCGAAACGGACAAGCAACAATCACAGGTTGCCAGCGCGGAAACAGGCAGCGCTGCAGCACTGGAGGCTGCCAACGATACTCTGAGTGGCAATCCCGAAGTCATCGCCAGCACCAATCAGCTTTTCGAGGATCAGTTCCAGACCCGGGTCAGCCGCAGCCCGGAATTCAAAACGTTCCTTGGAATGAAGGAGGATTACGACAAGTGGGACGACATCTCTCCGAAATTCGCCAAGGAAACCCTTGAGATCAACAAACGGCAGCTGGAAGCGCTGAAGAAGATCGATCCTGAACAGCTGGACAACGCCACCCGCCTGTCGCTGCGGCTGGCCATACGTAATCTCGAGCAGGAGATTGAGGGCTATCAGTGGCGCCTGCACACATATCCCGTCAACCAGATGTATGCAGTCCATACCGGCGTCGCCTCCCTGCTAATCAACCAGCACCGAATCGACAGCCTGCCAGATGCGGAAGCTTATGTAGCCCGACTCCAGGGCCTGCCAGCGCATTTTGATCAACTGGTCGAAAACCTGAAAGAGCGTGCCGATGCGGGTGTTACGGTGCCCGCGTTTGTTTTCCCGTATGTCATCAGTGATGGCGAGAACCTGGTTACCGGTGCCCCTTTTGGTGACGGTAAAGACAGCACCCTGTTCGCCGATTTCAAAGGCAAGGTCGACAAGCTGAGCATCAGCAGCGAGCAAAAAGCTGAGCTGATCCAACAAGCCAAACTCGCGCTGCAGGAACAGGTCAAACCGGCTTATGAAAAACTGAACAACTACCTCCGGGAGCTGGAGAAAACGGCGACCACGAATGACGGCGCATGGAAATTCCCCGACGGCGACGCTTACTACCAGCATCGCCTGAATGTCTACACCACCACAGACATGACCGCCGAGCAAATTCACCAGGTGGGCCTGTCCGAGGTGGCACGTATTCACGACGAAATGCGTGAGATCATGCAGAAGGTCAAGTTCGAAGGTAGCCTGCAGGAATTCTTTGAATTCATGCGCACTGACAAACAGTTCTACTACCCGGAAACCGACGAAGGCAAGCAGCGCTACCTGAACGAAGCCACCGCCATCATCGACACCATGAAAGGGCGCCTGGACGAGCTGTTTATCACCAAACCGAAAGCGGACCTGGTGGTTAAAGCGGTAGAGCCCTTCCGGGAAAAATCCGCAGGCAAGGCCTTCTATCAGCGGCCCGCGCCGGACGGATCCCGCCCTGGTATCTACTACGCCAACCTGTACCGGATGAGCAGCATGCCCACCTACCAGATGGAAGCACTCGCTTACCACGAAGGCATTCCCGGGCATCATATGCAGCTATCTATCATGCAGGAGCTGGAGAGTGTGCCCTCCTTCCGCAAGTTCGGCGGCTATACCGCCTACACCGAAGGCTGGGGTCTCTATTCCGAGCTGGTACCCAAGGAAATCGGCTTCTATCAGGACCCCTACTCCGACTTCGGCCGCCTGGCCATGGAGCTGTGGCGCGCCTGCCGTCTGGTGGTGGACACCGGCATTCACCGCAAAAAGTGGACCCGCGAACAGGCCATCGACTGGCTGGCCGAAAACAGCCCGAACCCTCAGGGCGATGTGGTCAAAGCCATCGAGCGCTATATCGTTATGCCCGGTCAGGCGACGGCCTACAAAATCGGCATGATGAAAATTGTCGAACTGCGTGAAAATGCCAAACAGGCACTGGGGGACCAGTTCGATATCCGCAAATTCCACGATGTGGTTCTGGCCAATGGCGCGGTGCCGCTGAATGTGCTGGAAGAGCTGGTGAACGAGTGGGTCGAGGAAACGAACGGCGGCGCAGGTGTCGCAAACTAAAGTAACCACGCCATAACGAAAAGGCCCGGCTGGATAAACCAGCCGGGCCTTTTTCATTTTCACTGCGGGAAAAATCCGATTGTCGATGTCCAGGCAACGGTTAATTGAACCCCAAACAAGGCGATTCAGCCCGACTCAGAAATTGAGAACCTGCTTTACAAACGGAATGGTGATCTTGCGCTGAGCCTGCAGCGAGGCCCGGTCCAATTGCTCCAGGCAGGCAAACAAGGCGCGGGTATCCCGGGGCGCACGGTGCAGTATGTATTGGGCCACATCTTCCGGCAGGTCAAACCCGCGCAGGCGACTGCGCTGGCAAAGGGCCGACAACTTGTCCTCATCGCTCAGCGGGTGGAGCTGGAAGGTCAGCCCCCACTGCAATCGCGACTGCAGGTCTGCCAGACCCAACTCCAGCGCTCTGGGAGACTTGCGCGCGCCCAACAACAGCTGGCGGCCACTGTCCCGGAGGCGGTTGTACAGATGGAATATGGCCGTCTGCCACTCCCTGCGCCCCTCGATCAAATGCAGGTCGTCGATACACACCAAGTCCAGAAAATCGAGACCGTCCAGAATCACTTCCGGCTCCGCCTCGATCAGGTCCGCCAGCGGCAGATACTGAAAACTGCGCCCGGCACTCTCGGCCCCCTGGCACACCGACTGCAGCAGGTGCGTGATACCGCTACCGGATTCGCCCCACAGATAGATGGCCGGTTCCGGGTTCTCACCGCTGGCAAAGGCCTGCAGCAACCCGACTACCTGCCTGTTCACTGCGTCCGTAGACTGGAAAAAATTAACGAAAGTAGCGTCGTCCCGCAGAGATACACCGAGGGAAAGCTGCTGCGGCGTGCCGCCTGTTGAGGTACTTCCAGTCACGGGTTAATGCCAGCTGTAGCGCAATGGATTCTGGGCGCTGCCAAGGGGAGCACGGTAGCCCGTCAGGTCGACCATGCCATCTTCGCCTGCCAATTGCAGGTTGCGGTTCAGGGCCAGCACATCCCTCAGGGTCTGTAGTTGCGAGCTGGAGGTGAGCGACAGCAACAGGCGATCCCCGTCCACTGCCACCACATCCGCACTGCTGACCTGAGCCAGTCCCTGCAGGTAACTCGTGGCCTGAGAGTAGGCGGCAAAAGAGCGAATACCAGAAATCTCCACCACTACCGCACTGGCAATGTTGGTATCGCTGGAGCGCACCGCATAGCGTTCCGCCAGCTGATTGGCCGCTTCATTCACCCCGCGCAGCGCCACCTCTTCGAGTGAGCTTCCGGTAGCATCGAAGGCGTAGCTGCGACCACCGTGAATCAGCAGCCAGTTGGCCTGCCAACGCTCACCGGAGGTCTGTAGCAGGCGCCCCATCAGAGTAGCATCGGGTCGATAGCGAACCCCGGCGCGCTCCGCCGCGCCCTCGTCCTGCGCCCACAGGCTTCCGAGGGGCATATTGCGCTGGTCATTGAGATCCATAACCGGAAAATCCAGCGGCAACCCGCGTTCCAGAGCGAGACCATCCAGCAGCCCGAAGAGCTCGGGATAGTCTTCCTGGCGCAGGGTGTCGCGCCCTCCCTGTAGGGTATCCACAGCCATCCACACCAGGGTTCCCGGGCGGTTGTTCGGCCACAGAGGCAGCTGTAGCTGGTGAATCAGGTCGTTCACGGCCTGAGGATCAAAGCTTAGGTGAAGATACAGCTGATTGTTGTCGCTCTCGTAGCGGTAACCCTGCACGTACTTGCGGGCCTGCTCCAGCTCCGGTGCCAGTTTGGGGTGACTGGCAATTTCCAGGTCGCCAGTCACACGCACAAAAACACGCTCGAGACCACGGCTGGTGGCGACGGTTCGATCCGTTGTGCCGCGGCTGGGCACGGCTTCGCTGACTTCATACAGATCCGGCATTACCCGTGCAGAAGACGGCATCGCCAGCGTCAGTGCGGCCAGTAACAGCGTAAAGCACAGCAGCACCCTGGGGGTCATCGTCAATGGCATCGGCTCTCGGTCCCCTTACCTCTTATATATATGCATAGATTCGCACCCGGCCGCCCGCCACGCAAGCCGACATTCCACTGTGCGCTCCTGCGCCGGGGACACCCCGGGCAGTCAATTAGCGGCTATTGTATCAGTGTCGGCTATTTCTCCCAGCCTTCAGTTCGCACATTACGTACTTTTTCCACTAGAATACGCGCCCTTCCAATCAGGCCCTTACAGGTTGAACCATGAGCGAATCCAAGCCCACCTCTCCCTCCCTCAGCTACAAAGATGCCGGTGTCGATATCGATGCGGGTAACGCCCTGGTTGAGCGCATCAAGCATGTGGCCAAGCGCACTGCGCGCCCTGAGGTAATGGGCGGGCTGGGCGGATTCGGCGCCCTGTGTCAGCTGCCCAGCGGCTATAAAGAACCGGTTCTGGTCTCCGGCACCGACGGCGTAGGCACTAAACTGCGCCTGGCTATGGACCTTGGTATCCACGACACCATCGGTATCGATCTGGTTGCCATGTGTGTGAACGATCTGGTGGTGGCTGGTGCCGAACCCCTGTTCTTCCTCGACTATTACGCCACCGGCAAGCTAAACGTCGACATTGCGGCCGACGTTGTCAGTGGGATTGGCAAAGGCTGTGAGCTGGCAGGCGCGGCACTGGTGGGCGGTGAAACCGCCGAAATGCCCGGAATGTACGAGGGTGAAGATTACGACCTCGCCGGCTTCTGTGTGGGCGTGGTGGAGAAGTCGGAAATCATCGACGGTTCCAAAGTCCAGACCGGGGACAAGCTGATCGCCCTCGGTTCCTCTGGCCCCCACTCCAATGGCTACTCCCTGATCCGCAAGGTACTGGAGATCAGCGGCGCCGACCTGCAGAAAGACCTGGAAGGCAAAACTCTGGCCGAGTCCCTGATGGCCCCCACGCGTATCTATGTGAAGAACCTGCTGGCGCTGCAAAAAGAAGTTCAGGTAAACGCCCTGAGCCACATCACCGGTGGCGGCCTGCTGGAAAATCTGCCCCGCGTGCTGCCGGACAATGCCCGCGCAGTCATCGATACCAAGAGCTGGGCACTGCCGCCGGTATTCCGCTGGTTGCAAGAGGCCGGCAATATCGAGAGCCGCGAAATGTACCGCACCTTCAACTGCGGTGTTGGCATGGTCATCTGCGTACCGGCTGCTGAGGCCGACAAAGCAGTAAGCCTCCTGAAGGATCTGGGCGAAGACGCCTTTATCGTTGGCAGCATCGAAGCCGCCGATGGCGGTGAAGCCGTAGAGCTGGCGGGAATCTGATTCATCAATGAGCAGTTTTGATTCGCCGGACAGCGTATCCACTGGCGCGGACAAGTGCCGCGCAGTCGTTCTTATTTCCGGCAGCGGCACCAACCTGCAGGCCTTTCTGGACGCTGCCGCAGACAGCGCTTGCGCGTACTCCCTGGCTGCCGTCATCAGCAATAAGGGGGATGCTTACGGCCTGGTGCGGGCCAGGGACGCCGGTGTTGCCACGGAAGTGCTGAGCCACAAAAATTTCGGTGACCGGGAGAGTTTCGACCAGGCCATGGCCGAACTGGTGGACACCTACCAGCCGGACCTGGTAATTCTGGCGGGCTTTATGCGCATCTTAACCCCGGGGTTTGTGCGCCACTACAGCGGCAGGATGTTGAACATTCATCCATCTCTGTTGCCGAAGTATCAGGGACTGCACACCCACCAGCGGGCACTGGACGCGGGCGACAGTGAACACGGCGCAACGGTGCACTTCGTTACTGAAGAGCTGGATGGCGGCCCACCGATCCTGCAGGCCGCTGTAGCAATAGAGCCCGGCGACACCGCCGAGACCCTTGCACAGCGGGTGCTGGTACAGGAACATAAAATCTATCCGCTGGCCGCCACCTGGTTTGCCCAGGGGCGACTGAAAATGGTGGGCGATCGCGCCGAACTGGATGGTGAATTGCTACCTCGGAGCGGAAAACGTTTGTAGGGCCGGCTAACCTTCCGGCCTGAAGCAATGGAATACACAACTCAGGCCGGAGGTCGAACCTTGAATCGCTACGCTTTTTTTACTGCTTTCTCCGCACTATTCCTTTCTGTTCTGCTGATTATCCCCACTGCTCAGGCACAAACCACCTCAAACGCCCCCTCGTCCCCGGCACCGTCTTATTTGTCCACCTCTACCGAAGCCAAGCCCAAGACCAAAAACCACACAGCAGATATTCTTGTCCCATTCAACGCGACCTATAAGGCTGAGTTCAGCGGATTTGGTGTCACCGCAGAGCGCAAACTTACCGGAAGCCCCGCCAGTTGGCGCCTGGATTTTTCGGCCCACTCCATGTTCGCCAAGATCGAGGAGTACTCCCGTTTCGCGCAACAGGGGCAAAACCTGGAGCCACAACACTACGATTACCAGAAGTCCGGTCTCGGCAAAGATCGCCATACCGCGCTCAGTTTTGAAGACGGCGGCAAACGGATAATCAATGTCTACGATAAATCCCAGAGCATCGAAAATGCACCCGCCAATATCCAGGACAAAATCAGCTACCAGTTGCAGCTGGCCATTGATATCGCCAACGGAAAAACACCGCTGAAATATGCGGTGGCCGACGGAAAAAAAATCCGCGACTACGAATTTGAAATTACAGGAAAGGAAACACTCAATACCCCCATGGGGCCAATCGAAACCGTCAAGGTACAAAGAGTGCGCGGCCAGGATGCAGAACGCATTACCAATATCTGGTTCGCCCCCCAATGGAATTACGCCCTGGTGAAGCTTATGCAGCGGGAAGATAATGGCAAAAGCTATCAAATCACCCTGACCAAACTCTCCATAAACGGCAAGGAAGTCAGCGTAAAATAATCCCTTGGAAAAACTTTTCACATTTCCCTAAAAATTTACGACAACCTGTAGATTTTTCCGCAGCAGGCCACTATAAAGTCGCCGCTTTTCCCTCGCGTGCAAAATACGCGCTGCTAGACTCAAGCTACTAAGAAAACATTTGCTTACTGCAAAAAATTTTCTGGAAAAGTATTTCAGCCGGCAACAGACAAATTGCACCCTACGGCACCATTTTCAGCAAAAGAGTGGGACCTCATGACTATCAATATTCTGCGTAAAGCTGCACTGGCCACAGCAATTAGCGCCGTGTCAGGCGGCGCCATGGCCGCAGGCTTTGCCCTTCAGGAATCCAGTACTTCCGGTCTCGGGCGCGCGTTTGCCGCAGAAAACGCCATCGGTGACAACGCGGCGATTCTGGCCCGCAATCCCGCGGGCTCCGCGCTGTTCAGCGATATTGCACTGTCGGTAGGCGTGACTTATGTCAATCCGGAAATCGATGCAGCAGGGTATACCGATTACTATTTACTGACCGCTGCCGGTCCAAGTCTGCAGGGCTCCGTTTATGACACAGCGAACGATTACGCGACCAGCGCTTGGGTACCCAACGCGTACCTGGCAGTACCTTTTGATGACTGCTGGTCATTCGGCCTGGCAGTAAACACCGATTACGGCCTGGAAACCGATTTTGCATCCAGCTGGCCGGTAACTCACATCGCCGACAAAACAGAATTGCTCTCGGTCAATATCGCACCGTCTGTAGCCTTCGATTACAACAATCAGTTCAGTATCGGCATTTCCGCCAACTTCCTCTATGCAGATGCCACGCTCAAGAGCAAGGTACCCAACGACTTCCTGCTGGACCCACTGGCGGAGCAGGTGCTGGGCACCCCGGTTTCAAACGCGCGACTGCTGGATGCCGATGGTGACGACTGGGACTACGGCTGGAGTATCGGTGCTCTGTGGCGCAGTGTTGACGGCCGCACCCGTATCGGCCTGTCGTATCAATCCGAGATGGACCCGGAAATCGAAGCGGATGTGGACTCAGACCTCCTGACTTCTGTCACAACCGGCCTGCCCTTCCGCAATGAACCCGCCGACCTGACCCTGGATCTGCCGGACATGGCCGAGCTGGGGATCTATCACCGTTTCAACGATCAGTGGGGCATAGCCTTTGGGGCCGTGTGGACCGACTGGGACGACTTCGAACGCCTGGAAGCCTACTTCCCAGATCAGCGAGTCAACGGCGAGCCATTCCCGGATTACAACCCGCTGCATATCAAGGAAGAAAACTTCAAAAGCGGCTGGCGCTACAGCCTCGGCTTGGAGTATTACCCCTGTGAAGAGGTGACCTGGCGCGTGGGCTACGCCTATGACGAAGGTGCGGCTCGCGACGGACTATATGAAGGTGGAGTTGCAGAATCGGCGGCTTACGGGCTGGGAGACGGCCTTGGTTTGCCTGTTACCTGGCGCACCCTGTCTATCCCGGATGCTGATCGCCAATGGGTTACCTTCGGCGGCACCTACAAATTCAACAACCAGTTGAGTATCGACGGCGGCCTCGCTTACCTGTGGGGCGACGACGAGACCATTCAGGAATTTCAGGCACTGCCACTGACCAGTAACGCAGGACTTGGCACCTACTTCAATGGCGGCACCACGAACCTGGAAGCCTGGCTGGCAGGTGTATCGCTGAACTATTCATTCTGATTCCGAGCGCTTGCTAACGGAACTAAAAAACAGGGGCAGGACAACCTTGTCCGGCCCCTTCGCTTTCTCTGCCTCACCTGTTTTACTCCCTCACTGCAGGTTCCTTCCCACATCCGGCACCCTAAATACTTGCCCCCATAAATGGCAGATGCACCAATTCATTCCATCTGATGCACCGATAATTTCCCTAACGCGCCGTTACCCTGCCCCAAAATTCACCTGTTACCAGGCTCCTACACCGTAGCTGGCGGCAGCCATGCCACTACAAGCGCGTCACAAAAACAGGTAATGGCGCAGAATTTTACGTCACATCATTTTTTCTTATGTCGTCGACCTCAACCGCTCCACGCCATCCACCCTCCTCTCTCAAATTCAAAAAAATCTTGTTTAACAACAACTTGTGAACTAACCGTGACATCACACCACCGGATTCCCGCCCCCCAGAAAACCATTACGAAAAAAATAATATTCAAAACATGGAAAAAAGTTGGCATGGCCCATGCAGTGCAGCGGGAGAGTAAAGTGGAATTTATCAAATTGATTTCGCACCAGATTTGGAATCTGGCTTCCGTTGAAATCAGGGCAGATGGACTTGCCCGTATAAAAATCAGTTAGGCGACGCTACTGCGTTTGCCCTTTGAGCAGAGGCGCTCATCGATAACTGCCCCAGTGCAGTCAATCGATGAGCGCTTTTTTTTGCTCAAAATTTCGGACCCGAACCACACAACCTTTTACACATACAGCCGAAAACTTGGAGATGGACAAAATGCAATGGAAAAAGCCTTTCAGAAAAATAGCCAGTTCACTGTTACTACTCACAGGGTTTTCCACGCTCGCACTACCGACACAGGCTGAGGAGCTGGGCTATCCAGAGAAGGAAGAACTGACGTTCGGCTTTATCAAACTCACCGACATGGCCCCCATTGCCATCGCCTATGAGAAAGGTTTTTTCGAAGATGAGGGCCTCTACGTCACGATTGAAGCGCAGGCAAACTGGAAAGTTTTGCTGGACGGTGTCATTGATGGACGCCTCGACGGAGCACACATGCTGGCCGGCCAACCCATTGCCGCCACCATGGGTTTCGGCACCAAGGCTGACATTATCACGCCCTTTTCCATGGACCTGAACGGAAACGGCATTACCGTTTCCAACGCCATCTGGGAACAGATGAAACCGAATATCCCCAAACAGGCAGACGGCAGACCGGTGCACCCGATCAAGGCCGACGCCCTGAAGCCGGTGGTCGAGAAATACAAGGCCGACGGCAAGCCCTTCAATATGGGTATGGTATTCCCGGTCTCCACCCACAATTACGAACTGCGCTACTGGCTCGCAGCCGGTGGCATTCATCCCGGCTACTACGCCCCGCACAAGGGCGACATTTCCGGCCAGATTGACGCAGACGCGCTGCTCTCGGTAACGCCGCCCCCGCAAATGCCCGCCACCCTGGAAGCCGGCACCATATATGGCTACTGCGTGGGTGAGCCCTGGAACCAGCAGGCCGTATTCAAGGACATCGGCGTACCGGTGGTTACCGACTACGAAATCTGGAAAGACAATCCGGAAAAGGTATTTGGCATCACCAGGGAATTTGCCGAAAAGTACCCCAACACCACCGTGCGTATCACTCGCGCGTTGATCCGGGCCGCCATGTGGCTGGATGAAAACAACAACGCAAATCGTCCTGAAGCGGTGAAGATCCTGTCCCAGTCCAACTATGTCGGCGCGGATTACGATGTGATTGCCAACAGCATGACCGGCACCTTTGAATACGAAAAAGGCGACAAGCGTGAAGTGCCCGATTTCAATGTGTTCTTCCGCTACAACGCCACCTACCCCTACTACTCCGACGCCATCTGGTACCTCACCCAAATGCGTCGCTGGGGCCAGATTTCCGAAGACAAGTCGGATGAGTGGTACAAGGAACTGGCCGCCAGGGTCTACCGTCCTGACATTTACCAGGCCGCCGCCAAATCCCTGATTGCAGAAAAACTGGCCTCCACTCAGCAATTCCCCGACTTCGCCACCGAGGACGGATTCCGCGATCCGCAGACCCACTTTATCGATGGCATCGTCTACAACGGCCAGAAGCCGAATGAATACATCAACAAATTTTCCATCGGTCTGAAATCGGGGCAGAAGCTCTAACCCAGAGGCGGATCAGGAATCGCTGCAATCACCTGATCCGTCCTGACCACCCCGAATCAGTAATGAACGTATCGAGAACTGCGAGGTAAGGAATCATGAACATCACAGCCGCAACCACCGGAAAGTTTTACGGATTGAAACTGCCGCAACTGGATACCGGTATTTTTGGCAATGCACTTCGCCTGGTAGTACTGCCTGTGACCGGCATCCTGGTTTTTCTGCTGCTCTGGTCCGTTACCGCACAAAAGATCGATACCTCACTCGGCAAGTTTCCGGGCCCGGTCGCAGTAATGGAACAGTTCGGTACGCTGTATGACGAACACCAGCGCTCACGGGACAAAGAGCATGCATTTTACGAGCGCCAGGAAATACGCAATGCCGAACGCGCGGCCGCAGATCCCGATTATGTTCCCAAGGTTCGGGCCTATACCGGCAAGGAAACGTTTATCGATCAGATTGTTACCAGCCTGATCACGGTAATGAGCGGGTTTCTCCTGGCCGTAGCCATTGCCATACCGCTCGGTATCGCCATCGGTTTGAGCAAGACCCTCAACAGTGCCATCAATCCGATTGTGCAGATCTTCAAACCGGTCTCTCCGCTGGCCTGGTTGCCGCTGGTCACCATGGTGGTATCCGCGCTCTACACCAGCCCCGATCCGCTGATTGCCAAGTCTTTTCTCAACTCCATGATCACCGTCACCCTGTGCTGCCTGTGGCCGATGGTGATCAACACCTCCGTGGGTGTCGCCGGGATCGATCAGGATCTGGTGAATGTAAGCAAGGTGTTGCGCCTTCCGGCCCTGCGCCATGTCCAGAAAATCGTATTGCCCGCGTCGGTGCCGATGATTTTCACCGGTATGCGCCTGTCCCTGGGTGTGGCCTGGATGGTACTGATCGCCGCGGAAATGCTGGCGCAGAATCCGGGGCTTGGAAAATTCGTGTGGGATGAGTTCCAGAATGGCAGCTCCGACTCTCTCGCCCGCATCATGGCTGCAGTACTGGTCATTGGCTTTATCGGTTTCCTGCTGGATCGCGGCATGCTGATGCTGCAGAACCTGGTGTCCTGGGACACCGCCGCCAATCAATAACACAGCAACGTTTTTTCGGAGATCAACACCATGAGCATCCTCCTGGACATCAGCCATATCGATATGGAATTCCCGACACCCAAGGGGCCGTTTACCGCCCTGCGGGATGTCGACCTGAAAATTGCCAAGGGGGAATTCGTCTCCCTGATTGGCCACTCCGGTTGTGGCAAATCCACGGTGTTGAATGTGGTAGCGGGCCTTTACCAGGCCACCCGCGGCGGGGTGATTCTGGATGGCAAGGAAGTGACTGAGCCCGGCCCCGAGCGCGCCGTGGTATTCCAGAATCACTCACTGCTGCCCTGGCTCACGGCCTACGAAAATGTCGAGCTTGCGGTAAAGCAGGTGTTCGGCAAAACAAAAACCAGGGCCGAAATGCGCACCTGGATAGAACACAATCTGGAACTGGTGCACATGGGCCACGCAATGCACAAGCGCCCGGGCGAAATTTCCGGTGGCATGAAACAGCGTGTCGGTATCGCCCGCGCTTTGGCCATGCAACCCAAAGTACTGCTGATGGACGAACCCTTTGGTGCGCTCGACGCACTGACTCGCGCTCACATGCAGGACTCTCTGATGGAAATCCAGGCAGAGCTCAACAATACCGTCATCATGATTACCCACGACGTAGACGAAGCGGTACTGCTGTCCGATCGCATTGTCATGATGACCAACGGACCTGCCGCCACCATCGGAGAAATTCTCGACGTAGATCTGGAGCGCCCGCGCCACCGGTTAGAGCTCGCGGATGACACTCTCTACAACCAGTACCGGGCACGGGTATTGAAGTTCCTCCACGAGCGACACAGCAAACCCGACGTACCGGTAAAAAAACGCAATACCGAGCAAGCCTCTCAGAAGGTGGCAACCCCAACGCCTCAAAAGGCCGCGAAACCGACGGTCGAAGACGCCGCCTGAAAAACGCCTTCTGATTCCAGATTGAACGATACACGGAGCAGTAATTCGCTCCGCCGGGGAACTTTTCGCTCCGAAAAAACGAATTTCCGGGAATCACCGGAACATGTTCAGACAAAAGAATTTTTGAATAACCAAAACAGGAACCGAAAATGAAATCAGCAACTTCTGCACTTCAGACCTCACAACGCCTGCCCCGTCAGCTTCTGGCTGCAGCCATCGGCGCAGTGTCCCTTGCTGCCATCAATCTGCCGGTCGCGGCACAGGAGAGCGTGGAACCGGAAGCTCCCGCCGTAACCAGTCTCGGTGATGCGCTGGCACAGGGTGATGTAACACTGAGCTTTCGCGCCCGCACAGAACTGGTGGATACCGACGGTAGCGATGTGGATCTCACCAGCCTGAAAACGCGCCTGACCTATTCTTCCGCGGCCTATCAGGGTTTCAGCACCCTGATTGAAATGGACGACGTCACCCATATCACCGACTTTGAAGGTGGCGTTGGCGACCCCGAAGGTACCGAGGTAAATCAGGCCTACCTCGCTTACACCACCAGCGGCACCACCTTCAAATACGGCCGTCAACGGATATTGCTGGATAACCAGCGATTCGTCGGTGGTGTCGGTTTCCGTCAGAATGAACAGACCTACGACGGGTTCAGCGCAAGCAATACAAGCCTGGCGGACACCACACTGTTTCTCGCCCATATCCACAACGTAAACCGGATTTTCGGCGAAGACAGCCCCGCAGGTGACCACGCGAACGATACCTACCTACTGAATGCGAAGTACGCAGGCCTTTCCGCTGGCGCACTGAGCGGATATGCGTATCTGATCGACAACGAAGATGCTGCAGCCTTCTCCACCGACACCTATGGCCTGCGTTTTGCCGGCAGCCAGGCCGGCTTCGCGTACGCGCTGGAATACGCCATGCAATCTTCTGCAGCGAACAACCCGGCGGACTACGACGCAGACTACCTCCTCGCTGAAGGCAGCTACAAAATGGGCCCGGTTACCCTCGCCGGCGGTTACGAATTGCTGGGTGCAGACGGCGCCGATGGCCAGTTCATCACGCCCCTCGCCACCCTGCACAAATTTCAGGGCTGGAATGACAAATTCCTGGGAGGCGGCACCGGCAATATTCTGGGGGGAATTGAAGATGTATACCTGTCACTCGGCACCAGTCTCGGCGGGGTCAAGTTCGCCCTCAACTACCATCAGCTCAGTTCCGATGACAGCGGCGTTTCCGGTATGGACAAGCTCGGCAGCGAAGCGGGTTTTCTCGTCGCTGGAAAGTTGGCGGGTGTAAACCTGAGCATGAAGTACAGCGCTTACAGCGCCGACGACTTCAGTGTCGACACTGACAAACTGTGGCTGACGGCAGAAGCCAGTTTCTAATAGCACTTTGCGACACACAAAATCGCGAAAGCTGACTGATCAATTTAAATACTCGTTGAGCCTTTCCCGGTCGCAAGGCCGGGATTTTTTTCAATTCGATCTCACAAGCGAGTAATTAACGAAAAGCGCAACTATTTTTCCGAAGACATGTAGCGGATCAACTGTGCAAAATCTTCATCGCTACAGTTGTAACACAGACCTGCGGGAGGCATTGCCTTGAAACCATTCCGGGCGCGCCCCACAAGGGTTTCCATTCCCAGGGCTACCCGTGGCGCCCAAGCGGCGACATCGCCGGTTGCCGGGGCACCGACGATCCCGCGCTCGTGACAATTCCCACAGGTCTGCTGGTAAGTCGCGAGTAATTGTTCAGAAATCTGCGCAGCGTCAGTCCCTGCAGCTGATGGGCTTGTCACCGGCGGGCCATCAACGGCAACAGCGAGCTTTTCAGGTTCCTGAGCCGATGGTCCCTCACTTTTAGAGCAACCGGTCACAAAAAGAACAAGTAAAAAAACACACACCCCGGAGACACTGTCAGATTTACGCATGAGATTTCCCTCACTGGATCAAATGTAAAACCGCCCACCCGTTTTACTGTTTATCCGCATACCGGGCAAGCGCTGTTTGCCGGCAAGGTCAGCGCCCGCCACTCCAGCGAGGCCGCCTCAAACAGCTGCAACCTATTCAGGCTGGAAACTGGCAAGCCCACAATCATTTTGATCGCCTCCAGCGCCTGTGCGCTGCCCACCATCCCCAGTGCCGGGCCAACAACCCCGACGGTAGAACAGTTTTCCGCTTCCGGCAGCTCACTCTGTTCGGTTGCCGGAGGAAACAGGCAGGCATAGCAAGGACTGGATTCGCTGCCAAAATCAAAGCTCACCAGCTGCCCGGAAAAACCCCGCACGGAAGCCATGATCACAGGCACCCGCTGCACCCTGCATACACGGTTGATGGTGTGACGGATATTCAGGTTATCGGTGCAGTCCAGCACCAGATCGAAAGACTGTTGAGACAGCAGGGAGGACAGCCAGGCTTGATCGGCCATACGGCAATGAGCGTGAATGCGGATTTCCGGGTTGGCGGCAGTCAGTTGCTGTGCGGCTACCTGCGCCTTGTCCTTGTCGCGATGGTTGGTTTTATACAGCACCTGGCGCTGGAGATTGGAGATTTCCACCGTATCGCCATCCACCAGATGCAATTCACCAATGCCTGCTGCCGCCAGATATAGCGCTGCCGGGCTGCCGAGGCCACCGAGGCCGATGATCAGCACCCGCGCAGCCGACAATTTCTCCTGCCCCGTCTCGCCAATCTGCGGCAACATGATCTGACGGCTATAACGCTGTAACTGTTTGCGACTCAACAAGGCCTGGCTCCGACTATTCAATCACTGCGCGCAATTGTGCCACAGCCTGGCGGTAGTCGGGCGCGTCGGTAATTGCGGTAACCACGGCGATACTGCCGACACCGCTCGCGGTCACATCGGGCGCCCGCTGCAAATTGATCCCACCGATCGCCACCAGCGGATAATCCGGCAGAAGCGCAGCCATAAGGGCGAGCTTTTGCGGACCCTGCAGCTGACCACTCATATCCTTGGTAGTGGTGGCATAAATGGCACCAATGGCAAGATAGCTGGGACGGTACTGCCAGGCGTAGAGCAGCTCGAAAAAACCGTGGGTACTGATACCCAGCTTCAGGCCAGCCGCCTGAATGGCTTTCAGATCGGCGGTGTGCAGGTCTTCCTGTCCGAGGTGAACCCCGTAAGCCCCGCACTCGATCGCCAGCTGCCAGTGGTCGTTAATAAACAAACGCAGGTCGTAACGGCGGCCAATGGCGACGGCGCGCTCGATCTGCTCCCGCAGGTCATCTCTGGCGTGCTTGATACGCAATTGCAGGGTACGCACGCCCTCCTCCGCCAGCTTTTCGATCCACTCCACGGTGTCCACCACCGGATACAGGCCCAGCCGAGTGGTGTCAGGCTGAGCAAATTCCGCGGCGAAGCTGGCCGCGGCAGAAATATCGAAGATCCCATACGACCTGGCCCTTTCGCTGCCGGCAATCAGTACTTCGGGGTAGTCCCGCAGCTCGGTAGGCCAGCCGCAGTGTCCCACCGGGCCGGCCCCCGTGCCGATATGCCCAGTATTTCCCAGCCGCAACCCACGCCGCACGTAGGCGTTCGCCACGACACAGGCATCTTTTAACGGATACCCCAGCGCCAGCAGCGCAGCGATCGCCGACGACAGGGTACAGCCAGTGCCGTGTGTATCCCGTGTTTCGATTTTTTTACCGATCAGCCAGTGTTCGCGGATGCGTTCTCCCGACCCAGTGCACAGCAGATCTGCCGTGGTGCCAGGTTCAATTTCGCCGTGGCCGCCGGTGACCAGTAGCGCGGATTTATAGCCATCACGTATTTTTCGCGCTGCTGCGAGAATCGACTCAGCGCAATCCGCAACGCCCCCGGCCAGCCATGCCAGCTCAATACTGTTCGGTGTGATCAGATCGCACAGCGGCAGCAGCTCGTTCATGACCGCCGCCCCGGTGCTGTCTTCGGTAAGCTGGGCACCACTGGTGGCGACCGCCACCGGGTCATAAACCACCGGCACGGCTTCGCCGCGAGACTCCAGCTCTCGCAAGAAGTTGGCCACCAGACGCACCTGCGCCACATTGGCAAGCAGTCCGATCTTGATGGCAGAGGGCTTTAGGTCGGCAGATAACGCATCCAGCTGGGACTGCAGAACCCCATCTGCGACCACATTGATCGCCGGCACACCGAGGGTATTCTGGGCGGTGTTCGCGGTAATGGCACTGCAACCGTGAACCCCGAGATCGTGCATGGTGAGCAGGTCCGCCTGAATTCCGGCACCGCCACCGGAATCGCTGCCGGCGATGGTCCAGACGATCGGCCGGATTTGCTCTATACCACTCATAATCCTTCTCCGCTGCTCACCGTCTGCTGCCAGAACGGCATATCCAGCGTCGGCGTGCTGGGGCTGGCGGTCTGACGTTTCAGCATCAGGCCGGCATTGCGCGCAGCGCGACCGGACGCCACCGCCTGCCTGAATGATTCGGCCATCAGTACCGGGTTCTGGGCCCTGGCAATGGCCGTATTGAGCAGCACCGCATCGAACCCCATTTCCATCGCTTCACAGGCCTGGGAAGGCGCTCCGATTCCGGCGTCGATAATCAGCGGGGTATCCGGCAGGCGTTCGCGCAGGGTCTGCAGATTGTATTTGTTCATCAGGCCACGACCGGTGCCAATAGGGGACCCCCAGGGCATCAGGACTTCGCAGCCGACATCAAGTAACTTGCGGCACACCACGAGATCATCGGTGCAATACGGCAACACCTTGAATCCACGTTTCACCAGCTCTCGCGCCGCTTCGATCAGTCCGAAAGGGTCCGGTTGCAGGTTGTAGTCATCGCCGATCACTTCCAGCTTGAGCCAGTCTGTGCCGAAAATTTCCCGGCTCATTTCTGCCAGGGCGATGACTTCTTTGGGGGTTTTGCAGCCAGCGGTATTGGGCAACAGCTGACAGCCGGACTTACGGATATAGTCCCAGATCATTTTTCCCTGTTGCTGCCCAGGGCTCTGGCGACGCAGAGACAGAGTTATGATTTCCGAGCCGGACGCGGCGATGGATTCGCGCATGATCGCTGGTGACGGATAGAGTGCGGTGCCTACCAGCAAACGGCTGTCGAATGCCTTGCCGTAGAGTTTCAGTTTGTCGTGCATCCTTAGCCTCCCACTACCGGAGCAACAATATCCAGATTGTCGCCAGCGGTCAGTGAAGTTTTCTCGTAAGTGGTGCGGGGGACGAAGTCGCCGTTCAGTGCCACGGCGAAGGTTTCACCGCTGTAGCCCAGTTGTCGCAATAGACCGGCGAGTGTTTTGCCCTCTTCAAAATGGACGTGTTCACCGTTGACCAGTAGTTGCATCAGGTCACCTGTTCTGTGGGTTGGTTTACTCTGGAAATTTCGGACTCGGCTTGCAGCGCGAGTGCCGGAGCCAGCAGATAGCCGTGACGAAAGAGCCCGTTGATACGTAATAATCCTGGTTCGCCATCTACAACCGGTAAATTGTCCATGGTGGCTGGACGGCAGTTAACGCGGGTTTCGATTACCCGAGCTTCGGCGAACGCAGGGTGGATTGAGTAGAGCGCACTGGAAAGTTCCATGGTGGAGCGCAGGGATATGGGGCTCATATCTTCGCTCTCGATTTCGGTGGCGCCGATCACGATCTGGTTGTTGGCTCGGGGTACCGCGTAGAGCTGGTAGCGCGGGTGCAATAATCGCACGGGCCGGTTGAGTTGCACCTCGGGTGTTTCTACCACCATGACTTCGCCGCGTACGCCGCGCAAGCCGTCGACTTCCTTTTTTGCACCGAGGCCGCGGGTGTCGATAACCAGATCAAAGTCTTGTGTGCTGTTTTCAGTGTGCACTTTCCCCGGAAAACACTCTGCCGGGGAGTGCTCCCTCAGTTGTACCTTGTTTAACTCCAGTGCCTTCAGCAGTGCCGGCAATAGCTTTCGGTTGTCGATGTCTGCTTCGGTGGCCAGGAACAGGCCCTGGTCGAAGCGGTCGAGTTCCGGCTCCAGTTCGCGCAGTGCGTTGTTATCGAGCCATTGGAGTTGATGGCTGTTTTCGATACCGAGCTTTGCATTGAGTTCCTGCTGGAATTGCAGCAGTTCATTGCGGTCTTGAGGATGGGCAATGAGAATACTGCCGGAGCGGCGGTAGCCAACCGGCATTCCGGTTTGTAACTCCAGCTGTTTTGCCCATTGGGGCCAGTATTGCAAGCTTTGCATGCCCAGCTGGTAGATAGGGAGTGGGCAGTGAAATAATTCGGAGAGTGGCGAGATCATGCCGGCGGCGGTGTGGCAGGCACCCACAGGTTTATCCAGACTGTCCGACTCGAACAGGGTGATCTGGTGGCCTTTTTCTGACAAGCGCCATGCAAGAAGCCGCCCCATCAGGCCAGCCCCTGCAATCGCGATATTTTGTTGGGATTCAGTGTTCACGACCCAGTCCTGCTACGTACTTGGAAAGATCCGGGCGGTGCCGCTGCCGGTACACGTTTTCGAGACACGCCGTGAACCCATCCCTGGGGGCTCTTCTAAAACATCCCTGTTTTAGAAGGTCTCGCAAACGTGTACCGGCATCGTCACCTTCACGTCGACCAATCAATTACTTGATGATTTCTTCAGCCTTTATGATAAATCTCGGCGCCGAGATCTTTGAACTTGATCGACATTTCTTCCATGCCTCTTTCCGCCTCCTGCTGCTTTGCGTATTCCCTGACATCCTGCGTAATTTTCATGGAACAGAACTTCGGACCGCACATGGAACAGAAGTGGGCGACCTTGCCGGATTCCTTCGGCAAGGTTTCGTCGTGGTACATGCGCGCGCGTTCGGGGTCGAGACCGAGATTGAACTGGTCTTCCCAGCGGAATTCGAAACGGGCTTTGGACAGAGCATTGTCACGTTTGTAGGCGCGGGGATGACCTTTGGCGAGGTCGGCGGCGTGAGCGGCAATCTTGTAGGCCATCAGGCCCTCTTTTACGTCCTCTTTGTTCGGCAATCCCAGATGCTCTTTGGGCGTTACATAGCACAACATGGCACAGCCCATACTGCCAATCATGGCGGCGCCGATGCCGGAGGTGATGTGGTCATAGCCTGGTGCAATATCGGTGGTCAATGGGCCGAGGGTATAGAAAGGCGCGCCGTGACAGTGTTCCAGCTGTTCGTCCATGTTTTCCTTGATCTTGTGCATGGGTACATGGCCGGGGCCTTCGATCATGGTCTGGACATCGTGTTTCCAGGCAATTTCGGTGAGTTCACCGAGGGTGCGCAGTTCACCGAACTGGGCTTCGTCGTTGGCGTCGGCAATACAGCCGGGGCGCAGGCCGTCGCCGAGGGAGAAGCTGACGTCGTAGGCTTTGAGAATTTCGCAGATATCCTCGAAATGGGTGTAGAGGAAATTTTCCTTGTGGTGAGCGAGGCACCACTTGGCCATAATCGAGCCACCGCGGGAAACGATGCCGGTGACGCGTTTGGCAGTGAGCGGCACGTAGCGCAGCAGCACGCCGGCGTGGATGGTGAAGTAGTCAACGCCCTGTTCAGCCTGTTCAATCAGGGTATCGCGGAATACTTCCCAATTGAGGTCTTCGGCGATGCCGTTTACTTTTTCCAGCGCCTGATAAATCGGCACGGTGCCGATGGGGACAGGGCTGTTGCGCAGGATCCATTCACGGGTTTCGTGAATATTCTGGCCGGTGGAAAGATCCATGACGGTGTCACCGCCCCATTTGATGGACCAGACGAGTTTTTCCACCTCTTCCTCGATGGAGGAAGTAATCGCGGAATTACCGATATTGGAATTTACTTTACACAGGAAATTGCGGCCGATAATCATCGGCTCGAGTTCAGTGTGATTGATGTTCGCAGGAATAATCGCGCGACCTTCGGCGACTTCACGGCGGACGAATTCCGGGGTGACCTGCGGCGGAATATAAATACCTTCGCGGGCTTTCTGATAATCGGCTTCGCTCAGCTGTTCGGCGAGCGCGGCGCGCCCCATATTTTCGCGGATGGCGATAAATTCCATTTCCGGGGTGATGATGCCCTGGCGGGCGTAGTGCATCTGGGTAACATTTTTACCCGCTTTGGCTTTACGCGGCGCGGGCAGATTGTCGAAACGGATATGATCGAGACCCTGGTCCGCCATGCGCTTCTGACTATAGGCAGCTTGGCGGGTGTCGAGAATTTCGGTGTCGCCGCGGCTTTCAATCCAATGCTGGCGCAGTTTGGGCAGGCCTTCGCGGACGTTGGGTTTGTAGTCCGGGTCGGAGTATAGCCCGGCGGTGTCGTACACCTGTAGGGGTTCGTTGGGTTCAAATACGGGGTTTTGTTCGTCACCGCCGACGAGGCTTTGGCCGAGGCAGATTTCGCGCACGCCGACTTTGACACCTTCTGTCTCCCCTTCCAGATAGACTTTGCGGGAATTGGGGAATTGCTGGGCGGTGAGGTTATCGAGGAAATTTTTGGCGCGTTCCTGTTGGGCGGCGCGAGTGTTTTTGCTGGTTTTATTCTGTGCTTCGGCGACTTGAGACATGCTTACCCCTTACGTCATTTCCTGACGCTTGCTTCCATTAATGATTCCGTGAATGGATTGCCGGGGTACTGGCGGGGGAGAGAGCGGATTTCGGGCGCGATGATTTCACATGCACACGAACAATAGCGAATTCAGATCTTGTTCCCTACGCGGGGGTTACCCCGATCAGGTTCAACGGATCTCGCGACAGCGATCTCAGCCCAAAGGCACTCCGACAAGTTGGGGCGGAGTATAGGGGAAATTTGAGTGGATGGCCAAGACCATGTTTTTTCATGGTTCTTAACTTGGGCCGTGGCGGTCGGGCACTGGGTGGAAGGTTTCAGGGCCGCTGTAGACCCATCCTTGGGCGCTGCGGCGGCGACGTCCATGTCGCCGACGCTCCTGAAACCTTCCACCCAGTCCCCGCCCTTCGCCTTTCAGTTCGAGCTTCGAATTGGGATGGTTAAATCACCAGTGTTTTCTGGTAACTCATTTCACGAATCGCATAGCGCACGCCTTCCCGGCCCACACCGCTTTCTTTTACGCCGCCAAATGGGAAGTGCTCAGCACGGAAGCCGGGACCGTCGTTGACCGCCAACAGACCTACATCCAGCTGGTTGTAGAGGCGTTTGGCCAGCGCCAGGTTCTGGGTAAATACACCTGCCTGCAGACCAAACGGCGAGTTGTTGATCAGTGAAACCAGCTCCGATTCATCATCAAATTTTCGCAGTGGTACGACGGGACCAAAGGTTTCCTCTGCCACCAGCTCCGCTTCATCGGCAACGTTTTCGAGAATCGTAGGCCAGAGGATATTGCCTTCGCGCCTGTGTCCAAACAGCACCTTGGCACCGGCATCTACTGCAGACGCAATGCGCCCTTCTACTTCGTTGGCAGCAGCCGCGTGAATCAGCGGGCCGACAAAAGTGTCGTCCTCAGCGGGGTCGCCAACCTTGAGTTTCGCGGTGGCGCTCACCAGCTTTTCGGCGAAGGCATCAAACACTTGGCTGTGCACGAACAGGCGCTTGGCGGCAGTACAGCGTTGGCCCGCGGTGGCGAAGCGCTGGTTGATGGTGGCGGCAACAGCGGCATCCAGGTCGGCATCCGGCATGACGATCAGTGGATCATTGCCACCCAGTTCGAACAGCATTTTCTTGTAGCCGGCATTGGCGGCGATGGCATTAGCAGTGGCGGTGCCACCGGTGAAATTGACCGCGTGAATTTCGCGATGCGATACAGCAAAGCTGGTGGCTTCAATGTCCGGGATCAGCATTTGCAGCACGGATTTGTCCATACCTGCGGCGTAGCACAGTTCTACCAGCAGTTCGGCGGAGCGTTTGTTCTGCGGGCCAGGTTTGAACAGGATGGTGTTTCCAGCGGCAAATGCAGGGCCGATTTTGTGTACGGCAATGTTAATGGGAAAGTTGAACGGTGTAATACAGAGCACGGTACCCAGCGGTTTCCACAGGACCACGCCGATTTTCTCGCGCATGGGCGGGAAGGCATCAGAGTCCAGGGCTTCGCCGTTGATATTGCGCGCTTCCATGGCACTGGAAAGAGCGGTGTTATACGCGCGGTCGATTTCTACACGACTGTCGCTGATGGTTTTGCCGGTCTCTTCGGTGATGGCACGGGCCAGATCTTCTTTTCGCTCCAGCAGCAGCTGCGCGAGCTTCAGCAGGATATTCGAGCGTTCGAAGGCTGGGGTTGCCAGCTGCTTGCTGCGCCCTTCCACCAGTATTTGAATGGCTTCTGCCACCTGTTCTTTGGTGTGAAAGTCGTAGGCTTCGATCAATTCGCCACTGTAGGGATTGATAATCTGGTAATCAGCCATGGAAATACCTGTAGGTTTTTATATTGCAAATAACTGGTAAACAATGCGGGCACCGGCAATCAGTAGTGCGGCGCGCATAAGATTAAAAAACAGCTCGCTGTCGATCCGGTTCAACAGCGCAATACCGATGCGCGTGCCGATTACTGCTGCCACGGTCAGCAGCAGGATCAATCCGAGGTGTTCGGAGAAGGCAAAGCCAAGGTAGATGAATGCGGGTACCTTGAGCGCGTGACACCAGGCCTGCATTACGGATTTATTCGCCACGATCTCTTTCGGCGTCATGTCCTTGCGCACAAAAAACGCGGCCAGCAACGGATCCACGGCGCCGGCGACGATACCGAGAGTACCGGTGGCGATACCCACCCAGAAAAAATTCCGCGGCTGGAGGCGGATTTCCGGGAGTTTTTTCGGTTTGAACACCGTGTAAAAAATCAATACCGCCAGCAGCACCAGCGGCAGCTGTTGCCAGTCGAGGTTGGCGAGCCCCAGGGTCATGACAGCGGAGCCGAGGGTGCAACCGACAAAAAACGGGATGCACTGGTCCCAGCGGATATGTTCGCGCACGTAGACGACACGGGCGAGATTGTTGAGCAGCTGAACTGCGCCGTGAATGGGTACCAGGGCGCGCAGGGGAATGACGACATTGAGCGCGGCAAACATCAGAATGCCCCCCGCGCCACCGGTGACGGCAGAGATAAACGCGCTGACCACGCAGACCAGCAACAGCAGTCCGAGCGTAAGACCGGGTGTCTGGCTCGGAATCAGACTAAAAAGCGCCTCCAACTCGGCCAAGAGATTCCCCTAATCTTTGCGTTCCATCGAACGGTTTTTGAGCGATCGCCAGTCTACCCACAAGCCTCAACCAAACCCAGTAGTCACGGGCCCGAAGCTGGTCATTTGAGGACACAACAGGGGTTCTGACGACCCTAAACTGAGATCGTGAAACCCGACACCACCACCGCCATGCGCAACATTATCGCGGAAGTCCGCGCTACCCTGCCCTTTTCCATGCCGGCAGCGGAACTTTGCGCAGGCCCCTGTCAGGGGTGCGCGAAGAAGTTACTGGAGTATCTGGATATGGAAATAGAAGACTGGGAAAAACGGCTGGATGCCAACGAGAAGCCCACGCTAGGGGATGTGAACAATTTCGCCAGGACCTGCACCAGGATTCACAAGGCGATCACAGCAAATGGGTTGATTGCGCCTGAGCGAACGGCTGCGAAGTGATGTAAGAAAGCCACTATGGGCGGCAAACGAGACATCAACTTGCCGGTGTCGCATAATCGGACTTGAATTAAAGAGCGGGCAAAATGTTCCAACGGGATGGATAGCGCCAGAATAAATGGATGTGTCCGCCTTCCCGTATCAACGACCCCGACATGAATTTCCAGGGAGACGGCATGTCCCGGGCAACGACGCTTTACGCTTACAAATTGGGAATTGATACCCATCAGGAGCCGCTGGTTTACATGCGCACCGACTGCTCGATCTGTCGCGCCGAAGGATATACCGCCAATACTAGGCTACAGATCAAAGCAGAATCCGGGACCCTGATCGCAACCCTCAATACCGTCTCGGAAGAAATCCTGCCTCCCGGCAGCATCGGCTTTTCCGATAGCGCCTGGGAATTTCTCGCGCTACACCACGGACAGCCGGTAACAGTACACCATGTCCCCCAGGTTGGATCACTCAGCGCACTGCGCAAAAAGATTTACGGCCACGCACTCAGTGCCGATGAGATTGGCAGCATTATTCGCGATATCAGCCGGCGCCTCTATTCCGATATCGAAATTGCGGGATTTATTTCCGCCTGTGCCGGCGGCCGCCTGTCTTCGGAAGAGACCACAGCACTGACCAGCGCGATGGCAAAAATCGGCAACCAGCTGCACTGGCCAGAGCACGAAAAGGTCTTCGACAAGCATTGTATTGGCGGCCTGCCGGGAAACCGTACCACGCCCATCGTCGTATCCATAGTCAGTGCCGCAGGGCTGATCATCCCGAAAACCTCTTCCCGCGCCATTACCTCACCGGCGGGTACCGCCGATACCATGGAAGTACTGACCAACGTTGATCTGACACTCGATCGCTTGCGCAAAGTCATCACCCGCACCGGCGCCTGTCTTGCGGCCGGTGGCAAGGTGGGACTCAGTCCCACAGACGATCTGCTGATACGTATTGAGCGCGCGCTGGATCTCGACAGTGAAGGCCAACTTGTTGCCTCGGTACTGTCTAAAAAGATGGCTGCCGGCTCCACACATATCCTGATTGACATGCCGGTCGGCCCGACGGCGAAGCTTCGCACTCAGCAACAGGCGGAGATGCTGGCGGAGTTATTCCGGGTCGTCGCGAGTGCACTCGGACTGACGGTGCGATGCGTGGTGACCGACGGCACTGAAACCATTGGTAATGGCATAGGACCGGCGGAGGAAGCCAGGGATGTATTGAGTGTTTTGCGCAATGAAAAAAACGCTCCACCAGACCTCGAGGCACGCGCGCTGTATCTCGCCGGCCAGCTGCTGTCGATGGCAACCGGCGCAGACGACGTTCAGGCATTGCAGCAGGCGCGGGAAATTCTGTATTCCGGGCAGGCCTGGCTGCAGTTCCGTGCAATTTGCGAGGCTCAGGGAGGGCTCCGTGAAGTGCCTGTCGCCAGCCACCATATCGAACTGCGCAGCAAGTGTGCTGGCAGGTTACACAGCATGGACAATCGTCGCCTCGCCCATCTGGCGAAGGTTGCCGGCGCCCCCTCTTCACCGGAAGCCGGACTTAGATTGCGGGTGAAAGTGGGAGACCGTGTTGAGGCCCATCAATCGCTCGCGACGTTATATGCAGCGACGCCGGGCGAGCTGGCCTACGCTCGTGAATACTTTCACCAGAACCGGGATCTTTTTGAAGTTACAGCTATGACCCCGATCCCCGCTGTGGAGCGGCAGCCATGAATATCACTTTTCTGGGCGGTACCGGGACAGTCACCGGTTCGAAATTTCTCGTCTCCATTGACGAGGGAAAAACAGAATTTCTGGTCGACTGCGGCCTGTACCAGGGATACAAGTGGTTGCGCGAGCGCAACTGGGAAACACCGCTATTCGATTACCGAAAACTCAAAGGGATCGTACTCACCCACGCGCACCTCGATCACTCGGGATTTATTCCCCGTCTGTACTCCATGGGATTTCGCGGACCCGTTTACTGCCATCATGCCACCATGGATCTGTGCTCAATCCTGCTTCCGGATGCCGGGCGTATTCAGGAAGAGGATGCCCAGTACTACCAGCGCCACAAGCTCGGAAAACACAGCCACCCGGAAGCGCTTTACACCGGTGACACCGCCGAGCGCTGTATGGAACTGTTTCAGCCGGTTGGCTTTGATCAGCCCTTCCATATCGGCAGTGCAAAACTGCACTTCCAGCCCGCGGGACATATTCTGGGGGCGGCGAGTGCCATTGTGCATGCGGAGGGCAAGCGGGTGGGATTTTCCGGCGATGTGGGGCGTGCGGACGACCTCATCATGCATCCACCCAGCCCGCTGCCGGAACTCGACTTGCTGCTGATGGAATCCACCTACGGCGACCGCCGCCATGCGCGGGTCGACCAAAAAGCGCAGCTGGCCGAGATCGTGAATCAGACCTCAGCTCGCGGTGGTGTATTGCTGATTCCCAGCTTCGCTGTCGGCCGCGCACAGACCTTACAGTTCCTTCTGCTTTCCCTGATGCATGAGAAAAAGATTCCCCAATTGCCCGTCATACTCGACAGCCCCATGGCGATCGACGCATCGGAAATCTATTCCCGCTATCCGGACCAGCACCGGCTCAGCTCCGAGAACTGCACCTTTATGTGTACCGGTATCCAGTACACCCGCAGTGTCGACCAATCCAAGGCCGTTGAGAATATTCACTACCCGCACATCATCATTGCCGGCAGCGGTATGGCGACCGGCGGCCGCATATTGCACCATATGAAACGGCTGTTGCCGGATCATCGCGCTACGGTATTGTTTACCGGTTATCAGGCGGGCGGCACCCGCGGTGCGCGAATGCTGGCGGGATCAAGCAGTGTGAAAATCCACGGCGAATACGTCCCCTGCAAGGCACAAATTGAAGTGCTGGAAGGACTGTCGGCCCATGCGGACTATGTGGAACTCTGTGAGTGGCTGTTAAATTCGAAACTGAACGCGGACACTCGGATCATGCTGGTACACGGTGAACCTGATGCGGCAGATTGCCTGCGGCTGTACCTGCAGGACCATACACCTTTTCAGGTAGGGGTCGCGCAATATCGGAGTATTTACCGCCTGTAGTTACAAGCCGTTAATTAGAAAATTGGCATAGCTAAAACAACAACGGCAACCGAAGTTGCCGTTGTTGTTTTAGCGCTATCGAATAGCGCCCGCAATTGCTGCTTTCCGCTATCAGCCAGTCACATTGCCGTAACTCATCAGACGCTGATAGCGCTTCGCCAGCAGATCCTCGATGGGCACGGCACTGAGCTTGTCCAGCTGCTCGGACAAACGATCCCGCAGACGCGCCGCCATCAGGTCCGGATCGCGGTGGGCGCCCCCGAGGGGCTCGGGGATGGTTTCGTCCACAATACCCAGCTCTTCCAGCACACCAGAAGTCACCCCCATGGCCTCAGCTGCCAGCGGCGCCTTCTCCACGGTTTTCCAGATAATGTTCGCGCAGCCTTCCGGAGAAATCACAAAATAGGTGGAGTACTGCAGCATGTTCAGCTGGTCACCTACACCAATCGCCAACGCGCCACCGGAAGAACCCTCACCGATTACGGTGCAGATGATCGGCGTGCGCAAGCGGGACATTACCGCCAGATTTTTTGCAATCGCCTCGCTGATGCCGCGCTCTTCACTGTCGATCCCCGGGTAGGCTCCGGGGGTGTCAATCAGGGTAAGTACCGGCATCCTGAAGCGCTCTGCCATTTCCATGACACGCAGCGCCTTGCGGTAACCCTCAGGCTTCGGCATGCCGAAATTGCGCTTTACCTTTTCGTTGACGTTACGCCCTTTCTCTTCGCCGATGACCGCCACCGGGCGGCCTTCGAGGCGGGCGATACCGGCGATGATCGCTTTGTCATCACCAAAGTGGCGGTCGCCGTGGAGCTCGTCCCAGTCGGTAAAAATACGCTCGATGTAATCCTTGGCATAGGGACGCTGCGGGTGGCGTGCTACCTGCACAACCTGCCAGGGCGACAGATCGGCATAGATGGATTCGGTGAGCTTTTCGCTCTTTTCCCGCAAGCGGGTGATCTCTTCGGCAATATTGAGCTCGTTATCGTCGCCCACATGCTGAAGTTCCTTGATCTTGCCTTCCAGTTCCGCAATCGGCTGTTCAAACTCAAGAAAACTGAAGTTCATTTATTTCGCGCCTTGATCATTCTATGGACCTGCCAAAAAGCTGGGAAATGCGACCAATGTACCCAAAATGGTCGCAAACAGGCCTCGTCTACTTCAAATGGCGGCTAGCTTACCGGGATAGGACCACTCAGTCGAGTGCACAGCGCACTCATTGCCGAGAAGTGTAGTTGAGCTGCACCCTCTCCCTGCCCACCACTTCCCGCAGGGACTGGATCAGCTGGTCGTTTGGTTCCACTTTCCACTCGTCGGGCAAGCGGAAGGTACCGCGGGCATCGCTGCGTTCCACTTCCACGTGAACCGGGCAACTGCCCCCCACATAGGGGCGCAGACAACTGCTCAGGCGTTGGCCGAGCTTCGGCATCGCCTGGGCACAATCAACCTTGAGGGTTACCCCAATCACGCTGCCACTGCGCAAGTCATCCAGCGTCGACACGCTGTTGACACTCATTTTCAAGCCGCCACTGTAATCGTCATGAGAGATGGAGCCCTCCAGCACCAGCAGCGAGTCTTTAACCAGCTTCTCCCGGTGCTCCCCGAAGGCCTCGCTGAACACCGCCGCCTCGATTCGTGCGCTGCGGTCGTCCAGGGTGACAATGGCCATGGAATCACCACGCTTGGTCTTCATCACTCGCATGCCCACCACCAGGCCGGCAACTTTCTGGTTGTCGCGCCCGGGCTTCAGGTCGGCAATGCGCGCCTTCACCAGGTGCTTGAGTTCTTCCTCGTACTCATCGATAGGGTGCCCGGTAAGATACAAACCAAGAGTATTTTTCTCGCCCTCCAGGCGCTCGCGGATACTCCACGGACGCGCCTTGCGGAAGTCTTCATAGACATCGCCATCGGAAGCGGAGCGCACCACTTCGCCGAACAGGTCCATCATGCCGGCGCTGTCGTTCTTGCTCTGCTGCTCCGCGGATTTCACCGCTTCGTCCAGCGCGTTGAACAGCACCGCGCGGGAATAATCCAGGCCGTCGGCACTGGATGTATCCGGGCCGATGCTGTCGAGGGCACCGGAGCGCACCAGCGCCTCCAGTGCACGCTTATTGACCTTGCGCGGGTCAACGCGGGAGCAGAAATCGAACAGGTCTTTGAACGGCCCGTTTTTCTGCCGTTCGCTGATGATGTTTTCGATCGGGCCTTCACCCAGCCCCTTGATGGCGCCGAGGCCGTAGATGATGCGGTTGTCGCCATTGTCGGAAACAGGAACGGAGAACTGGTAGTTGCCGAGGTTCACATCCGGCGGCACCAGGTCCAGTTTCATCGCCCGGCATTCTTCGATGAACGTCACCACCTTATCCGTCTTGTCCATGTCCGACGACATGGTCGCGGCCATAAACTGCGCCGGATAGTGCGCTTTCAGCCAGGCGGTCTGGTAAGACACCAGTGCGTACGCGGCGGAGTGGGATTTGTTGAAGCCGTAACCGGCGAACTTCTCCACCAGATCGAAGATCTTCATCGCCAGCTCGGGATCGACACCCTCAGACTTAGCGCCCTCTTCGAAAGTGCTGCGCTGCTTGGCCATCTCCTCGGGCTTTTTCTTACCCATGGCCCGGCGCAGCATATCCGCGCCGCCGAGGGTATAACCGGCAAGTTCCTGGGCGATCTGCATTACCTGTTCCTGGTAAACGATAACGCCGTAGGTGGGTTCGAGAATGGGTTTCAGTTTTTCGTGCTGATACTTGGCATCCGGATAGGCGACCTGGGCGCGACCGTGCTTCCGGTTGATAAAGTCGTCCACCATGCCCGACTGCAGCGGACCCGGGCGGAACAGGGCCACCAGGGCGATCATATCCTCCAGGTTGTCCGGCTGCAGGCGCTTGATCAGGTCCTTCATACCACGGGATTCAAGCTGGAATACCGCGGTGGTCTCTGCGCGCTTGATCAGCTTGAAGGTTTCCACATCGTCCAGCGGCAGCGCTTCAATCACGAGCGGCTCTTTGCCTTCCCGTGCGCGCTGTTCGTCCACCATTACCTTGGCCCAGTCAATGATGGTCAGAGTACGCAGGCCAAGGAAGTCGAACTTCACCAGGCCCGCATCTTCCACGTCGTTCTTGTCGAACTGGGTAACCAGGCCCGCACCGGTTTCGTCGCAGTACAGCGGTGCGAAGTCGGTGAGTTTGGTGGGCGCAATAACCACACCACCGGCGTGCTTACCCACGTTACGGGCAACACCTTCCAGCTGCAGGGCCATCTCCCAGATTTCCTGGCCTTCTTCGTCATTCTCCAGGAATTCGCGCAGTATCTCTTCCTGTTCGAAGGCTTTCTGCAGGGTCATGCCCACGTCGGCGGGAATCATTTTCGACAGTTTGTCGGCAAGGCCGTACGACTTACCCTGTACCCGTGCAACGTCCCGTACCACCGCCTTCGCCGCCATGGTACCGAAGGTGATGATCTGACTTACCGCGTTGCGGCCGTAGTTTTCCGCAACGTAGTTAATTACCCGGTCGCGCTTCTCCATACAGAAGTCAACATCAAAGTCGGGCATGGAAACCCGTTCCGGGTTTAGAAATCGTTCGAACAGCAGGTCATACTGCAGCGGATCCAAATCGGTAATTTTCTGCGAATAGGCAATCAACGAGCCGGCACCGGAACCTCGCCCAGGGCCAACGGGAATATTGTGATCCTTGGCCCACTGGATAAAGTCCATCACGATAAGGAAGTAACCGGGGAATCCCATCTGGATAACAATATCCAGCTCGAAACGCAGGCGATCTTCGTACTCTTTTTTGCGCGCCTCATAATCCGGCGCGGATTTATCGAGAATAGTCTCCAACCGCTCGTAAAGACCGTCGAAGGAAACTTTTTCGAAGAACTCGTTCTCCGTCATGCCCTCCGGAATCGGGAACTGGGGCAGGAAGTATTTACCCAGCTGGATCGGCGAGGAACAGCGGCGGGCAATTTCTACCGTATTTTCCAGAGCTTCCGGAATATCCTTGAACAGCTCCTGCATTTCTTCCGGTGTACGCAGATACTGCTCGGAAGAATAACGGCGCTCGCGACGGGGATCATCCAGCGCGCGGCCCTCGCGGATACACACGCGCACTTCGTGGGCTTCAAACTCGCTGTCTTCGAGGAAGCGCACATCATTGGTGGCGACCACGGGCAGGTTGAGCTGGCCAGCCAGTTTCACCGCCGAATGCAGGTAATCTTCATCGCCCTGGCGCCCAGTCCGCTGCAACTCCAGATAATAACGGTCCGGAAAAATACTCGCCCACTCATTCGCCAGAACTTCCGCCTGCGCGGTACGCCCGGCAATCAGCGCACGCCCCACATCGCCGTACTTGGCGCCGGAGAGCATCAACACACCTTCCGCGTACTCTTTCACCCATTCGCGCTGGATATACGCGTGCCCGTGGTACTGCCCTTCCATCCAGGCACGGGAGATCAGCTCGGTGATATTGCGATACCCTGTACCGTTGAGTGCGTACAGCGTCAGCAGCGTCGGCTGCTCTTCCCCACCCTCACGCAACCAGAAATCCGCACCGGTAATTGGCTTGATCCCAGCTCCGAGGCAGGCTTTGTAAAACTTCACCTGCGCGTAGAAGTTGGTCTGGTCCGTAATCGCCGCCGCGGGCATTTCCAGCTCAGCCAGACGACCGATCAGGGGCTTGATACGCACCAGGCCATCGATCAGGGAATATTCGGAGTGGATTCTTAGATGTACGAAGGGTTGGGTCATTCTCTATCGTTCTTTTCCTGGCCCGGAGGCAGTTTTAAGCGCTGACCCGGGTATGTACTGAAGGCTGTATCCCCCGGTACAAGATGCAATTCTGGCTAAATGCAATTCTGGCGAAGTGCAAATCTGAAAATTAAACAGGCAATAGGCTTTTCAGCGAAGCTAGCGCTGGCTCAGTCCGTCCACCAGACGCGGCGCATTTGCACCGCCCGCTCGTGGCACTTTTGCAAAACCCGCGTCTTCTCGGTATTGCTCATCCGCCCCCACTGACTGATCTCAGTGCCGGAGCGGAAACAGCCCTCGCATATGTCGTCGCGATTCAACGCGCAAACCGATACACACGGGGATTTCACCGGAAACTCAAACGCAGCTTCCAGCTCTTTATCTTTCACCTTGCTCCAATCGCTCTCAGTCATCGCTCACACCTCAATGGGCACCAGCTCTTCCAAAAAACGTTTGCCATTTGCGACATAGATCTCGCTGCTCGCCTTCAGCAGTTCAAACATGGACTCGTCCAGCGTCTTCACCACCTTGCCCGGGCTACCCAGCACCAGCGAAAAATCCGGAATCTCCGCATTCTCCGTCACCAGCGCATTCGCACCGATAATGCAACAGCGACCGACTTTTGCTCCATTCAACACCACCGCGTTCATGCCGACCAGCGAATACTCGCCAATCTGGCAACCGTGCAGCGTCACCTTGTGGCCCACCGTCACCCCGGGACCCACCACCAAAGGCATGCCCGGGTCCGAATGCAGCACAGAGCCGTCCTGGATGTTGGCCCGCTCACCAACGGTAATCAGGTCATTGTCCCCGCGAATCACCACGTTGAACCACACCGAACTGTGTGACTCCATCAGCACATGGCCGATCACCCGGGCACCGGGCGCAATATAGTGGCCCTCGCCTTCAAGCCTCGGCTGTTTATCGCCCAACCTGTACAGCATTCGACCTCCGGGAGAAGCGTGGGTAAACGGGAAAATCAGCCGGGCATTATCCCGCCCAAGGCCCCCGATTGCCACCCTCGGGGTACCATTCCGGCCTGTGACCAATCAGACAACTCAACCGATCAGCGCCCCTTCCAGTGCCAGCAGCCGCGCCTTCATCTCCAGCCCGCCTGCATAGCCCGTCAGAGTGCCGTCTGCGCCAATCACCCGGTGACAGGGCACCACAATCGAGAGCGGGTTCGCGCCGTTGGCCCTCGCCACGGCCCGCACCGCCTTCGGGTTGCCAATGGCCTCTGCCAGCTCACGGTAACTGCGGGTTTCGCCAAAGGGTATCGCGCACAGCGCGCGCCATACGGATTGCTGGAACGGCGTGCCGGCCGCAGCCAGGGGCAAGTCGAAGGACTGCAATTCACCGCTGAAATAGGCAGCCAACTGCTCCGACGCCGCATCGGTAAGGCGGGTAGCCCCCAGCTGCCAACCAGCTTTCACCGGCAGAGGCCGCTTGCCCGCCTGCAGATCAATCCCAACAAGGCCAATATCGCTGGCAGCGATCCCCAGTTCACCGAAGGCGCTGGGGTAGATTTGATATCGGATCATGTTCACTCCCCTTTCTTTGTATCCAGTTTGAGTGACTGCCACAGCAGCAGTGCACCGTAGGCCCGCCACGGGCGCCAGGCCTCCGCACGGGCGAGGGCCTGCCTGGGCGTCGCCTTGCGTTCGCCATCGCCGAGAGCGATCAGGATGCCGAGATCCGATGCAGGAAACGCATCGGGCATGGAAAGCCCGCGCATCGCGGTGTAATGCGCAGTCCAGTCGCCGATACCCGGTAGAGCCGTCATCTGTGCGCAGAAAGTCTCCAGATCAGGCTCACTGAAATCGACCTCGCCACTGAGCGCGGCAGTGACAAATGTCTGCAGCGTCTTTGCTCGCGCTCGGGTCACGCCAATATCCGAGAAATCCGCACCTCGCAGCTGCTCTGCGGTTGGGAATAACAGCAGCGCCTCACCTTCAGGCCCATTGAAGGTTTCGCCATAGCGGCTGGCCACACGTCCGGCGATGGTGGTGGCCGCTGCAACCGAAATCTGCTGCCCGAGAATTGCCCGCAACGTGTATTCGAACGGGTCCCAGGCCCCCGGCAGGCGCACACCGGGGCTGACCCTCAACACTTGTTTCAGCAGCGGATCCACCTGCAGGTGCTCGCGAATTTCCTCACTGTCGGCATCCAGGTCGAACAGCCGCCGCAGTTTCTCCCGCAGCGGATACAGTACCGCACCACAACCATCGCCATGGACACTGACCCGCAACCGCCCCCTGTCCGGCTCATGGGCCACACACAACACTCCGCGCTGGCCGAGCAACTGGAAACTGCGCAGATATTTACCCTGCTCCGGGCTTTCCCCGGCAATGACCTGCTCCACTCCGGGCAGGGTGCGCGCGGCGAAAAACGCGAGCAATGCGGGCCAATCGAAGGGTGGACGGTAACTCAGGTAAATCTGGATAGGCCTGGCGCGCTCGCCTGGACCATTGTCAGTGGCAGACTCTCGACGCACCTCAGTGGGAGTACGCTGATAGATGCTTTTGAACACGCCATTAAACCGGCGCAGACTGTTAAACCCCGCCGCAAACGCAATCTCCGCAATCGGCAGACTGGTGTCCCGCAACAGACTGAACGCAAACAGCGCCCGTTCCGTTTGCCAGACCTCCAGCGGACTCAGGCCAATATGTTCAGCAAAGAGTTTGCGCAGATAGCGGCTGGTGATACCCAGGCGTTCTGCCAGCTGTTCGATGGATTGGGCCTCGCGCTCCGCACGCATCAGGCTCAGGGCCCGTTTCACCGTAGTGGATACCAGCCCCCAGGCCGGGCTGCCGGGAGCGGCATCCGGGCGACAACGCAGGCACGGCCGATAGCCCGCGGCGGCAGCTTCTGCAGCGGTCACGAAATATTCCACATTCTTTTCCAGCGGCGGACGCGCCGGGCATACAGGGCGACAAAAAATCCCCGTAGTCTTTACCGCGGTGTAGAAGCGACCGTCGAAGCGCCTGTCCCTGGCGAGGCGGGCGCTGTGACAAATGACTGGATCTGGCTGCACTGTCTGTTCACTGCTCTGGCTATGACATATCGACAGTGTATGGGCTGACACGCCCACAGACTAGTCAGATTCGGAACTGACGACTGCGACACCGGAAGGGCCGCAGCAAACTACCTGTGAATGTTAAACGAATGACTGCACAAGACTCATCACCAACCCGACAAAAGAAAAGGCGAGACCTAAAATTAAACGATATTGGATTCGGCGAGCTTTTATAAAAGCCCTCTCCCCTTCTCTCAGGACTCTCGAGCTATCTGAACCTAAAAATTTTCGAGAGAGAACCCAGCTGTATAGCGATAGCGTATTTCCCAGGTCGGAAAATGAAAAGCCTGAAGGCGAACCCACGGTTTTCCACATTACCGGCTCAGATTCTTTCAAAGCACCCGCTAAATTGGGAAATCGGATTTGTAGAACGCTTATGAAAAAAATCATGCACCCTAAAATGGTAACAAGCATTTTGACACTCCTTTGTTTAACGCCGCCGAAAGGTAGGGGTGATGGCTATCCGGCATATAGAGGTCAAGATCCGGGCGCTGCGCCATGGATTCCATCCAGATATCGCCAACGGGGGCGACAGCTGCTTAAGTCTCGCTTGCCAGGGGCCTTCTCAAGTGGAGCCGGTTGAACAGAAACTAGCTGAGGTCCAGCATCCTGCGCTAGAGCGAGTACTGAAATAATCAGCAATGCATCAATAGATATGATCGGGTGAATTTCATCGTCCTTTCCCTGGTCCGCTCCGAAAGTCCGGCATTCGCACGGAGCGTAATGTCCGGCCTTCACACCTGACAGTTTGCATTAGCCGCCACTATCCGGCGCATATATACCAGCAGTCTACCCTGCGCCCCGCCTTCCTCTAATTTTCCCTGGGAGCGGTCAGGTATTTTTCACCGGTCCCATGATAGGCTTGAACGTTGGCGCCCGTTACTTCTTTCTTGTGAGCCAGCGTAAAAGTACTGAGCGGCGTCCCAGTCCACTACAGGGAGACGCGGTGCACCTGGTGGTTGGCCAGGCAATTTTCAATCCTGCCGGCGGCTCCGGTACTGGTGCCATCCTTTATTCCAGCAGTAATACATCAGTAGCCACGGTGGATGAGAGAGGCGCTATCACGGCGGTCGCGCCGGATTCCACCATCATCACGGCGAACCAGGCGGCCGACGGTACCTACGCTGCCGACAGCGCGGAATTCGAGGAACGCTTGAACTTCGCCATGGCCGCGTTTGCCGACAAGCTGTGGATCACCAGCGGCTATGTCCCGGATGAAGTCGGCTACTACAACCACGAGACCAATGATGTCTGGTACTCGGAAGACGGCCGACACTGGCCCCGGACGGCAACCGCTGGGCTAGGCGGGATATTCCCCCCGCCTATGAGCCGCACTTCGACTTTGAACTGACCAGCTTCCAGGACCACCTGTTCGTGCACGGTGGCGCGCAGCTGACAGAGTTCCTCAATCGCCTAGAATTCGAAAGAATTCAACCTTTGCAGACGAGAAACATTTGGAATGTATGGATATAAATGCCAGAACATGGACTCAACAAGGAAACCTATACATCGTCCCAAATTTAAACTTCTGCCACTAATTATGCGTAAATTCAAAAACAACAAATAGCACTAAAACCCTCTCCTCTAAATGTTATTTTCTTCGCGGAATTCAAATAACCGCATCAAATCAAAAATCATCAGACAACGAATCGTAAAGCCATTCTAAAAAGTCCAGCCATACGCCCGCAACCACCTATATCCGCTAGCCATTGGCTTACTAAGGCTACCGTTCCATAAACCCTAGCATATCCTGAATTCTGTGCCTCCAGTCATGGAGAGCCAAAGCATTTTCATAATTGCGTCGACCTACTGATTCAAGATCATATTCATCCAGCAAATATTCTATAAAATCGACCATTTCCGTACTGTCGTCGGGAAGTTCAATTACCGAATCAGGCCAATTGAACAATTCATTCATTTCGGGACAAGTGGGACGCTTGCCTACGACAACGCAGCCGGCACCGATAGATTCAAACATTCTCTGAGGAACAAATGAAAAAGGAAACCCTCTATCTAGTGGGGTATGCAGCGAATCAAACAATAACGAAATCCGACTTTTCCTTAACAACTTCCAAAACAGCTTCCTATGCTGGTATAAATTATGTATCGCTGAAATACCCGCGTGATTGGTGTGCAAGAAAACACGATCACTTTCCCGCATATTAAATTTCTCTGACAGCAAACTGGTTAATTCCTTTGGCTGCCTACCATATCCATTAACATCAAACACCTTACCTTCATCGTAGCCGCCATAATTAACCACATCAGCAGCCATCGGTACGTATGAAACAGGAATTTGAAATAACTCTCGAAAAGAGTCTAATGAATGTTTGAAGGGCACAAACATATGAGTAATTTTTCTGATTATGCGATAACTACTCGAAAGCTCTCTACTCCACCGAGACCGCTTTATTTCTACCGAGTCGGGAAACGCATCAAATACATATACATAAATCCGGCTAAACTTTGATAGCGGGAGAGATTTCAAAGCATTTACTACTTCATATACAGAGAGAGTAGCTATAAACAGGATGCCACCTTGCTCGATTTCACTTCCAGCGGAAACCAACTTGGCATTAAATTCATCTATAATTACGTCTTCCAGCTCAACAATACAGCACCGAGCAGGTGCTTTCTTTTTATGTCGTGAGCTATAAATATAGAAATCACCCAAATTGTCCATGCAATTGTTCATCCATAATCAATTTTTAAGCTAGCTTTTTTTCACTATCGGAAGGACTAAAAATCCTGTATCACCCAAACAGTTTCAAACGTAACAAAAGTTATGCATGGCAGAAAAGAAAAAACTACAGTCAAACATGTCAAGCTGACTACATTTAATCACTATTCAGTAGCCAATTTGAACTACATAGTCCTGCGTACAATTCCCACACTACGAGTTCCTCAAAGAATGCCCTTCTGCACTTTATACGTCAAGATTCCCGCAAATTCAGTGTGCCGCTACAGTACTGCCAGGGAGGGAAATATGACCTAAGCGGTTGACTCGGAACTTAACCCGCTTTTGCACACACCTAGTTGTTAGCAATTGATTCTACACTCAAATTCTTGAGGGGAAACATACCCAATTGAAGAATGCGATCTCTGATTGTTGTAGTAGCGCATATATTCGGTCACTGTCGATCTTAGCTGTTTTGCCGATTCGACGACCTGGCGCTTAATCCTTTCAGTCTTAAACTGATGGAAGAATGACTCCATGAAGGCATTGTCATTCATATTCTTAAAGCGATTCATACTCTGGCTGATACCATACCGTCGTAAGCGCTCGCGGTACTGCCCTGATAGATATTCGCTGCCGCGGTCAGAGTGGAAGATCAGCTCCCGGTGATGCCCGCGGTTTCGTACCGCCCTATCGATGCTAGATAGCGTCAGAGATACGTCCCTGCGATCACTCAGAGACCAAGAAACAACCTTCCTGCTAAAGCGATCCATGACTACAGATAAATACTGCCAGCTACCATCTTTCAGTTTGATGTAGGTGACGTCGCCCACCCAGAGCTGATTCGGCCGTGTTAACTTAATGCCTTCTATCTTGCATTTGATCCCGTAGACATGCTTATACGTACCCGGCCTAGCCGTGTAAATCCTTGATTTAACAGCTCTGAGACCGTGATTTCGCATGATTCTCGCGACACGCTTTTGGCCAACGTGAATACCCTTCTTTTTAAGCTCCTGCGTGATTTTAGGGCTGCCATAGCAACCGTCATGTCGGTTAAATATTGACCTTACATGCTCAAATAACTCGCTATCTTCTCGCTCACGGTTAGATGCACCGCGGCGACGCCACGAGTTGTACCCATCCCGGGTAACACCATAAAGCCGGCACATCATGCTAATGCTGTGCTTTCCCCGGTGCTCGTCTATGAATTCGAAGATTTCCCTTTTTGTTGTAAAGAGAATTGGATGGCTTTTTTTAAAAGGGCATGCTCTTCCTGGAGCAGGTTATGCGCCCGCTCCAGCTTCCTGAGTCGTTTCAGCTCTGATTTAACCTCAGGATCTATCTGTATGTTTTTCTTTTTGGCCATGATCTGTCCCCGCCGCATCTCCATGCGCCAACGATAAAGCATCACCTCATGGATATCGAGAGCTTAAGCCACGTGCTTGGCCAACACGCCAGGAATCTCGGATAGCGAGACCGCTGTTGCCTTGAAATCATCGTCGTAGCGGTTGTAGTGCTTTCTTCGTGCCATTTGACACCTCCAATTCAGTTAGATGGAGGTGTGTGCAAAAGCGGGTTAGGTTCCTAGTAAGCTGCCTGCGATTGTATGGTGTACATGCTCTCTCAAACGGGCAAAATTGAGGCCCACCTCTGGCTGCAACCAGAGGCCTTTTATGCGGTAGTTCGATGCCTGCCTGGCTCCTCTGTCGAGAGACCGTTAACAAGTGGGAACGCCGCATAAACTCAAAGTAACAACTCGAATAGTCATCAGGGCCTCGAGCTCGTATAGCAAGCAAGAGTTAACTTACCAATGAACTACTCACAAGACAATGAAGTCAATGTAGGGATAGATACCGGCAAGAGCCAGCTCGATATCTATATCCGCCCTCTCGGCGAATACTTTACTGTCAGCAATGATGCTAAAGGTGTACGCGAAGCAATCAAGCGCATCAAAGTACATACGCCGACACGTATCGTTATTGAAGCCACAGGCCGCCTGGAGCACACCTTCGTGTTCGCCGCTGCAAAACATAAGCTACCTGTAGTTGTCGCCAATCCTCTTCATGTACGGCGGTTTGCTGGAGCCATTGGGCAGCTCGCGAAAACAGACAAAATCGATGCTCAGCTGATCGCCCACTTTGGCGAGAGCATCAAGCCCGCTCAAACAGCTGTGGCACCAGAAAACGACCGAAAAATCAGTGACTTACTGGTTCGCCGTCGGCAGCTGATGGAAATGCAAACAATGGAGAAGAACCGTCTATCCATCATGCCCAAAGAACTCCGCACCAACATTAATACCATGTTGAAAACTATCAAAGCGCAGATCGATAAGATTGACGCTGCCCTTGATGCCATGATCGCCCAAGCTGATGACTGGAAAGAGAAAAATGAAATTCTCCAAAGTGTACCCGGTGTGGGCAAAGTCATGGCTTACACATTACTTAGCGACCTTCCAGAACTCGGCACCTTGAATAACAAAGAGATCGCCGCACTAGTCGGGGTGGCACCGATCAACCGAGAGAGCGGCCGCTACCAGGGCCTTCGCCGAATACGCGGTGGACGTCATCAGATACGCACGGTTATGTTTATGGCGATGATGTCGACCATCCAGTGCAACAAGAAATTTAAAGACTACTATGAGCGACTCAGAGCAGCCGGCAAACGGCCGAAGGTTGCTCTGGTGGCATGCATGCGCAAGATGATTGTTATCCTCAACAGCATGGTACGAAATGGTACTGCCTGGGAGGGAAATATGATCTAAGCGGTTGACTCAGAGCCATAGTCACTTGTTAGAACGTATTGCTCTGAAATAGCCATAAAATTAGGAAAACCAGAACAGCCAGCAAACAACCGAAAAATTGCCATATACCACCTGTAAGAATGTCACCGCCAGTTACAGAATTTTTGGGGCTCAGCTTATCTGCTGAAAAGCCTGGAAATATGAGGAATATGACACTACCAATCGCCATGAAATGTACTGCCCATATATATGAGCTCCATCTAGTATAGGGAAATGTGGCGGAATTATTTACTGCCTCATGCAAGCCATTAAATCCGTCAATTCTTCCAGAAAGCGAGAGATAAAAGACTATCGCTAAAACCACTCCGCAAATTCTTCCCAATAGCATGTAAATTCCCGATTAAGTTCTAACGCCGCCAGCAGGGGCAGCTTACCTTGTGCGCGTTTTGCGCAAAAATGGGAGTGCAGCGACCTGCGCAAAACGTGCACAAGGTAAGCTGTCCCGCGGAGGGCCGAAGGCCCGGAGGGGACTTGACCGGTTTGTTATGTGTTTTTACTTTAAACGGGTATAGATCTTGATGAAATATCATAAGAATTAAATACTCGTTCCATTAGGCCATATTTTTTAGCTTGCTCCCTCCACGGCCCGATATGAGGAGCGACCAAGTGTTTTTCCAAACTTTCACGATCAGGCCACACTTCAGAAAAACGTATTAGCCCTTGATCGAAAGGGTCTTCGGCTACCTCATAGAGAATGCAGCCATCATTGTCTTGTGTAGCCTGAACGAATTCTTTCAAGTGAGGTAATACGCTTTGAACATTCTCAGGCGGAAATCTTAATATCCCGAATACAGCTACTTTTGCTTCCATAAGTCAGAATCTCGATTTACACATAACGCCGCAATCAGCCGCCCCAAAGCGGAGTGAGGTTTTGTGGTATAAGCGCAGCGACCACAAAAACGAAGCATAGCTTTGAGGGTCGACTGCATTGCCTTGTTAGGGCTGCGGGTCAAGAGTTTATCGCGTAATAAAAATGCTTTGAATTATGCGTATATCCAATTAGCACTACATTTTTTTTACGCAAAAGCAAAGAAATCTGATTTCCATGCCCCGTTGATGCTGGTATGTATTCGATTTTCCATTTTTTATCATTTGGCTCGAAATCGCTTCTAATCCAAAGGTTAACCCAGTTTTTATTCTCAATATTTTTAAACGATGCCTGAAGGGCCTCAGGAGGGACTTTTTTAGAGTTTAAATATTTTTCCACTTCAAGCACATTTAAGACTAGGGACTCGAATGCCCAGACCGATTCTGCATCATCTATAGGCACAATTGGCGCGGGCTTCACAAATCCAATATCCTTGTCACCTATAACAACCTTGGTTCCTGTTACTGCCATCCAAATAACAATGGAAGCGATTAGAACCCCAGCACAGCCCAAAATCCAATTCGGCAATTCTTTAAAAGACATTTCTATTCTCCTTATTAGAAAAAAGCCCTAACGCTCGGTTTAGGGGCGGCTGAAGCGCAGCGTAAGCCGTCCCAGCCGCGCGTTTCGCGGCGCCTACAACCGCTTGTTAGGCGCCACGAACCTTAGAGAGCAGAATCCCACCACCCTCTTGGATCATCTCAAAGGCATTCCTAATAGTTGCAGAAGACCAACCTAAACTCCAAACCACCCGATAAAGTATCCCATCTGATCCGGGGCCTTCTGCGTTCCTTTCTATGCGCCTCAACTCTGCGCCAGTTGGATATTTTTTATCTACTGAAGACCAATATTTCGCCGAACCTAAATAGCTTGGATGAGCCACATCACAAAGGTATTCATAAATATCCAAAAGATCTACCGCATTCTTATTTTTTGATATTTTTTGTATATAGGTAAGAACGTTTTTTTGCTTCCGGTACTCTTCAGGATCACCATACCTAGTACCCCAAACCATTTTCAGTATCAGCTTTTCCAGTTCCTCACTCATCACCAAGGCATTCTCCGGAAAAGTAATATCAACAAACTCCTTACGGATGATATTTGCATTATAAATATGTGAGGCGGCTATTTCTAATAAAGATCTTGAAAGAACAGCTGCGGGCACGAGATCTTTTGAATTTAAAGCCTTAACCGCGCATCTCAGAAGTTCAGACGTCCTCCATACAGTTGCGATGTTAAAGGATTCTATATTTCTAAACTGATCTTCCCAATAGATTCGGTTCGCCTCACTTACGGATTTGGCGGCTTGTAACTCATTCTTAAATGAATCTACGTTCGTATATTTCCAACCATATTTATCAGGTATCTTTTTGTCCATCCCATAGAAGTAGGTGAGCATCTTTTCTGAATCCGCAATATAGGGATCTTCAGAGGATTTACAGTAATTTTTTAACCACTTTGCATATCCCTGCATAAATACTCCGAAATAAGGCTGCCTAACGCCGCGCTCAGCCGCGGACAATTTTGGGCGCTTTATGCGCGATAATGGGAGCGCAGCGACCGCGCATAAAGTGCACAAAGTTGGCCGTCGGCCTGCAGCGCTTTGTTATAGCGTGAACTCCCGCAACTGAATCTGGTTACCCTCAGGGTCCGAAATGTTGCACACTTTAAATATCGGGTTTGACCACTCACCTTCGAAGGCTTGCCCTCCGAACTCAACGATCTTCCGCTTAGCCTCTTGAATACTACTGACAGTGAAGAATAATTTAACAGCACTAAATTCCAATGGAGGCAATTCAAATGGAGGAGAATGAACAATGATATTAAAACCATCCTTATCCAAGCTCACAAAATCATCTGTTTTTCTTAAAACTGACATTTCAAAAAATTCTCTGTAGAACTTAGATAGCTCTATAAAATTATTTGAATAGACTATTGCCCCTGATTTAGCTGGCCCACTCATACAATCCCTCTACCGAAGTTATTTTTAACTGCGCTATAACGCCGCCGGCAGGGGCAGCTTGCCTTGTGCGCATTTTGCGCGAAAATGGGAGCGCAGCGACCTGCGCAAAATGTGCACAAGGTAAGCTGTCCCGCGGAGGGCCGTAGGCCTGGAGCAAACTGCCCGGCCTTGTTATGTGTTTCACTTTTGGTATGCATCCAATGGAACCATGGTAAAAGGTTTCTCAAATGAAAATGGTTCTAATGCATTCAAGTTCTTAGTGTTAACGAAGATAACAAATGTATCTATGCTAGGCCCAGATGAATATGGATACAAAATAGTACCGACAGGCAATTGGCCTTTGCCTTTTTCCGATTGCAGAACGAACGGAGTCTTAAGTTCCAAGCTATCCGACTCCAAAATTCGATATTTTTCCCACTTCATGCCTAAGGAAAAAGATATCGCCATCAATAAAACAAGAACTATGGTGGAGAAGATTAATTTCATACTCGACTACACATAACGCCCAGCGCAGGCGCAGCCAGCGCGGAGCATCTTTTGTGTTAGTGTTTGAGCGCCAGCGAGTAACACAAAAGGTGCGTAGCGTTGGCTGTCGCTCTGCCGCTGTTTGTTATGCATTGGAGCCTGCTACGTAGATCACTGCCGGGGCAAACGTTGCCGCGGTAAGAATCCAAAAAATCAAAAAGTTGGCTGTACTTACCTTATTGGGACTCTCTACTCGATAGTATGTATACGTGACATACCAGTACACCATAGGACAAACCATCATCAATCCGACCAAGGTAAACCCTACCGCATTAGATACACTATCAGCTGAAACAATAAAGTTAAAAGGAATTACTAAAAAGATAAGTAACGACCACAAGAATGCATGGATAGATAGGCGATACCAAATACTTAATATGTACTCAAAACCGCAATCCGGACAGCGCGATTTAGAAAAACTAAATGGTACCACTTCATCTACTTTTTTCGACTTGCACTGAGGGCACTTTATTGCCATTCACTTCTTCCTACGTGATGCATAACGCCCAGCGCAGGCGCAGCCAGCGCGGAGCACGTTTTGTGTTAATGTTTGAGCGCCAGCGAGTAACACAAAAGGTGCGTAGCGTTGGCTGTCGCTCTGCCGCTGCTTGTTATGTGCACTTACTGCTAGAGCCAATATACAACCCACACCACCCCGAAAATTGGGACCAAAAGAAACCAATTGCTCCATTTCTTGAGTACCGCTACCCCACCAAACAGCAACCCAAGAGCTGGTGGAGCCAATAAGAAAATTCCTAGCTTGGCCCAGCCGGTACAATATGAGTCTGCGCTTTCCGAACACCTACCTAGACCAAAAAGCGACAATATCGTCCAGATCAAACATGATAGGCCGAATATGACTAGCGCTATACCAATAAATGTTCTCAGTTCCGTCTGGTTTTTCATGGCACTATCACATAACGCCCGCAACAGGGGCGACCAATGCTATGCACGTTTTGTGCGAAACTGGGAGCGCAGCGACCCGCACAAAATGTGCATAGCGTTGGGCGTCCCGCGGAGGCCCGAAGGGCCGGAGCATCCTGCTTGCGTTTGTTAAGTTTTGGGGCCACTCAGAGCTGTAACCTTACCAATACACCATGAAACAACAAAGAAAAGAACCACCAAAACATAAACGTTGAGTACCCAAACACCCAGCTCTACGACTCTAGCTGGTTCATACCCGTTGCTACGCATACAACCGTAACCGATTTCACTTAACACACCGCCAGAATGCAAACAGATTTTGGCGAACCACCAGTGATTTCCGACCGCCACGGCAAATACTGAGGCCAATGCTGAAAATAAATATTTTGCTAGCTTCATGACTAGAAAAACTTAACGCCGCCAGCAGGGGCAGCTTACCTTGTGCGCGATTTGCGCAATAATGGGAGCGTAGCGACCTGCGCAAAACGTGCACAAGGTAAGCTGTCCCGCGGAGGCCCGAAGGGCCGTAGCAAACTGCCTGCGATTGTTATGTTTTTTGCGCCGCTTCGGTCAATAGTTTAGCGAGACGAAGGGCTTCAGCCTTGGATAAAGAAATGGGTTTCAGACTAAACCCTGCGAATGCTTTTTCTTTTATCTCAATGCCGACCAACTTCTGAGGCATACCATGAGCAATTACATGGACTGTGATTTCTGTTGTTTTTGCTCCTTTTTTGTACACAACTTGCTCTGATAGAGTCTCGACTATTGAGCCGCCTAAGACCTTGCCCCTACCGTTTTTTGTGAAAAGTTGCCAAACGGCAAGCCCGAAAAAGCCGGCAATTGCAAAATAAAAAAGACCGTTTTCCATTTACTACTTACTCATTACAGCGGAAACATAACGCTGCCGGCAGGGGCAGCTTGCCTTGTGCGCTTTTTGCGCAAAAATGGGAGCGCAGCGACCTGCGCAAAACGTGCACAAGGTAAGCTGTCCCACGGAGGGCCGCAGGCCCGGAGTAAATTGCCCGGCCTTGTTATGGAGCCCTACCACGAGACTTGATCCATGGCATTCCTGTACGAAGAAAGAGCTTTATAGGTAGCCACTTTGAGGGATAGCTTTTGCCTCAATACCTGGTACAAAAAAACTGGCACTAGCCAAAATACAAAAATTATTCCCTGCGCCACCAATCCGACAATCACTATTTCGCTCTCGAAACCTTCGGCTAGAAAGAAGAACAGTACTAGTAAATTGATGCAACCCAATACCCACAGAGCACGGCGGGCATCCTTTACCAACACTTCCTCTACTACTTCTTTTTGTTTATTGCTCATAGTTGAGAAGCTTCATAACGCCGCGCTCAGGGGCGGCTTGCTTTGGGCGCGTTTTGCGCAAAAATGGGAGCGAAGCGACCTGCGCAAAAGGTGCACAAAGTAAGCCGTCCCCTGCAGCGCCTGGTTATGGCTGGCCGCGCTGCGGACCCACTTACTGGCACGCTGCCAGCCACGGCTTGGCTGGCCACTGCCCGAGTAAAACGAGGAAAGAATACCGCAATTTCCCCCACCTGTTTTTATCTTATTAGCACGCCACAATACTGCAGCGGATTTTCCCTATTCTACCGAACCCTAGCGAACACTCTAGGAACGAAACCGCTTGAATGTGCCCTAGCAAAATGCCAAATGCTGGATGCCAAAACTGTGCGCAAAAATTGAAGCCGCACAAATATTAATTTTTAGCGACCGGCACCATAACGCCCAGCGCAGGCGCAGCCAGCGCGGAGCGCCTTTTGTGTTAATGTTTGAGCGCCAGCGAGTAACACAAAAGGTGCGTAGCGTTGGCTGTCGCTCTGCCGCTGTTTGTTATGGCTGAGGCCACTCAGTACTTCGAAAGTGCCCACAACCATAACCCATAAAGTAGTACCAGTAGAGAACCGGCAAGTAAGTTTCTAGAGCCAGAGGTGGCATATCGAATTTTATCGATAATACAAAAACATAGATAGGATACTGCAAAAGCTAGCCCCAAAAAGGGTAAATACCCAAACGAAATTAGGTGCAACCGTAATATCGACTGTGATCCGCTCAAGAAGGCCAGGATAAAAAGTGCTGCTGAAACGACTGGAAAAATAAGCCCTACTTGATACATCCATTTTCTATTAGATCTAGTTTCCATACTCGAATTCCTTTGCGAGCCATAACGCCCGCAGCAGGGGCGACCAATGCTATGCACATTTTGTGCGAAACTGGGAGCGCAGCGACCCGCACAAAATGTGCATAGCGTTGGGCGTCCCGCGGAGGCCCGAAGGGCCGTAGCAAACTGCCTGCGTTTGTTAAGTGTTCAATATTTTGTAGATTACCCAGAAACAAAAGAACCCCGAAAAAATAGCGACTAATATAGGAATACTCTTTATTTTCGCTAGCAACACTTTATCTAGAAATAAATATACTTCGATAACAACCTTTTCAAAAGCATGCTTAGATTTTCGATACTCCCCCTTCTCCACGTAATCAGCCCAGTAATTTCCGGGATAGTCGTCTTCATAGAACAATCGGAGAATATCTAGCGCCAACTTTCGCACAAAAAGTGGAGCGACAATCGACACCACTAAAATCAGGACAAAAAATTCTTTTGGATTTTCAACGCTCATAGACACTTAACACCGCGAGCAGCGGCAGCTTACTTTGGGCGCTTTATGCGCGAAAATGGGAGAGAAGCGACCTGCGCATAAAGTGCACAAAGTAAGCTGTCCGGTGGAGGCCCGCAGGGCCGGAACGAATTGCCTCGCCTTGTTAAGCATTGAAGGCCCTGCGCTCTCCCTGAAAACCTCTGGCTTTGCCTTTATGGCTACAACCTGGAAATGCCCAGCCACGAGAAAACGTATTTTTATACCGATTTTCCTGCTTTTTTGATATGCCGCTGGATTTGGCACTCACATTGGTTGGATAGCCTCCACCTGCAGCCACATTAAAATTGAACTCAATTTTGCAATTGAGGCAATTTAACTCAAGCGGAGTTGAAACAGCTATTGGAAGCAACTGCCCACGGCCATCTCTTTGTTCCATGCCACATTCTCTTACTTGGACAATTTCCTTATCTAAAGGGGTCGTACTGGCTAGCAACAGGCCAGGAAAAATTCCAATTATGAGCGGTAAGAATTTCATTACTTGTGATGCTTAACGCCCCGCACAGGGGCAGGCAAAAAAGCGCAGCGTTTTGACTGTCCCAGCGACCAACGGGAGCGATTGCTGCGGCTTGTTATAACGTAGGCTCGGCACTTACTTTAACCTTTTAAAAATTATAGGGCCCGTAACCACCATTAGGCCTAAGAGATAAAGTGGCCCTTTGGGGCCAGTCATGCTCAGAAGTAATTCGTACCCAACCAACGGAAGAAGCAATATAGAGACTAGCAAGTACAAGCCAAACGCCGCTGCATAGGAAGCGAAAACCCACTTAAAATACCAAGCTATTCCTTTAACTGACTTACTCATGAATTCATTTCGTTATAACAGTTACTTAGTGGGCAAAGTGGCTCATATTCTACTGCCCACTATCCCTATTTAGTTATCTTTCGAAGAATGCCCCTCAACCCCCAACACGTCAACAATCATGTCGTTTTTTCACTTTTTATCCAACCAGAAAAACAGCCTCCGTGCCCACTATCCCCTATTTTGCGACACCATCCAACTAATTGATTTTAAAGTAAAATTTCCGAATCAAACCTGAAGATCAAAATATAGGGCAGTGTAATCGTGTGTAATTGGAAAATTCCCAAATGCATATAGAATACTGTATATATAAACAGTTAAAGGGAATTTCATGGAATACTTGCCTCGCCCTATTCCAGCCTCGCCAGTGCGATTTATGGATCGCTTGCGAGCATTTATGCGTTCGAAAAGACTGGCCTACCGGACTGAAGATGGTTACTGCCGCTGGATATGTGACTTTATCCGCTTTCACAATATGCAAAGGCCCGAAGGCCTGACCGCTGGGCATATAGACCAGTGGCTTTCACACCTTGTTTGCGATCGTGGGGTATCGGTAAATACACAGAAAACCGCGCTGAACGCTGTGGTGTTTCTATACCGTCAGTTTTTACAGCAGGATATCGGCGAGCTGCAGTTTCGCCGCGCCAATAAAGGGCGAAAATTGCCGGTGGTATTTACTCATGAGGAAGCGACAAGTGTGCTGGCTTTGATGGCCGGCTCTATGAAGCTTGCGGCGTCACTGATGTACGGGTCGGGCTTACGGGTTATGGAAGCCGCGAGGTTACGGGTGCGGGATCTCGATTTTGAGGGTCGCTCGCTAATCGTGCGCGAATCCAAGGGAAACAAATGGCGCAATACATTTTTACCCGAATCGTTGGTTTCTTCGCTTAAGTCACAGGTTGATCTGGCGACCGCATTGCACCGCCGTGACGTTGAAGAGGGATTTGGCACTATTTATGTGCCGGGAGGGCCATCATTTAGCAATTCACAGCCGGGTACCGAGTGGCTTTATCTGTTTCCTGCAACCGAGCGCGCCTTGTGCCCGGTTACGCAAGTAGTGCGCAGGCACCACTTGCGGGAGCAGCAGATACGTCGGTCAGTCCGCAGAGCTATCCAGCACGCGGGAATTGCTAAATCTGCCAGCTGCCATACTTTTCGCCATTCGTTTGCAACCAACCTTCTCGCTGCCGGAACCAGTATCCGCGATATCCAGGAGCTGTTGGGGCACAGTGACGTAAGTACTACGATGATCTATACCCACGTACTCGGACTACACAAAGCGGGGGCGGTAAGCCCTCTCGACATGCTGCGTTGAGCCCCCAACTATGCTTAACAGTCTGTCGTCTTGTGGTATTTGGACAGGCCCGCAATCGCGGGCCTGTCCTTAGGATTAGTTAATTCCCAGTACTTCTTTGCCCTGGATGAACGTGACATCCACCGGAATATCCGCTTCCGCCAGACGATCCAGGTCACCCTGCAGTTCGGAGCTGATCACACCCATGTTATCCAGCAGGTCCTTCGCTTTCGCGTAATCGCCGTTACCTTGAACCGTCAGGATTACGTTCGACAGCTTGGTCATCGCTGCCTGCATTTTCTCAAAATCCACACTGTACTGGCCGGTAGCGTCATCGCGGGTAAACGCGTTTTCGTTTTTGAAGAAGTTAAAACGCATCATGTTGGCCTTGCCATGCGCGCTGGCCGCACCAAAACGGACGCTGCGGAAGATGCCGGCGAGGAAGGTGACGTAGTTGTCCATCAGCTCGCCCTCTTCCAGCTCACCTTTCTCATGCAGCTTGGTGATCATGTACAGACCAAGGATATCCGCCTTGCCTTCTTCCAGTGCAGAGGAGGTTTCTTTCAGGGCCTGACGAACATTACTACCGTCGGTAACGGTCTTCTTGATACCCAGGCCGTGAGCCACTTCGTGGAACATGGTGTTGGCAAAGAAGGCATCGAAGGTGATGTGCTTGCGCTGATCTTCTGCGATCAACACGCCGCTGATGGGCACCAGGATCTGGTCGAATTTCGCGCGCATGGCGTTCTTCAATTGCAGGCGACGGGTGCCTTTTTGCAGCTGTACTTCTTCGTCATTCGGGAGGTTGATGGCAATGGTTTTGGAACCGGCATTGCTGTGGCCAGCGTAATACAGCACGTCGTAGGCGTTCAGGTCGGAATCGGTTCCCGGAGTCTCCGTCTTGTACTTGTCATCTACCGGCAGGTCGCGTTGTAACTCTGGCAGGAAGGCGGCGAATTTCGCCAGCTTTTCACTCCATGCCATATCTTTCAGAAGCACATAAGCTTCATAAGCCGTGCGATAGGCGAACAGCTGATCTTCATAGTTTTCGATCGGGCCGATTACCACATCGATGCGGTTATTCTTCATGTCCATCCACGCCATATCACTGTTGCGATACTGGTCGTTCATCAGCGCATCAGCGCGGAGTTTCAGATAGGCTCCGAACTCGGCGTCTTCGGCCAATTCCGCCGCTTCAAGTAGCAGTGCGGAGGCCTTTTCCAGTTCAGCCTTGTAGGCCTGATGATAGGGAACCAGTATCAGCTTGCCGTTGCTGTCACGACGTACCAGGGAATACAGGCCTTCCTTGCCCGGCTGTTTCCAAGCCTCGAACTCTTGCTTGGTCATATCTTCCGGATAAAACTCGGCACCTAGCGGCTTGTCTCCATAGCCTTGAATAAATGGCTTGTTGTCGTTCAGTCGATCCCAGGGGCCATAATTGATGTCGGCGAACTTGCGCGCCGCACTGTCATCTATTCCGCTCAGCAGCTCTTGCGCGGGACCATAGGATTGCAGCCAGAACAGCTGATCCATGATTTTACTGGCATCGATCAATTTGCCGATCAGCTGGCGCTGATTATCGGACAGGGAGGAAAGGTCTGCATTGAGGGCCACCGGTGCATAGATATTGAAACGGGCGGGATCCACGCCCTTGGCAATCCCCCCGGCCTGTGGGCCGGTTGCCGGTTGCGCCGCTTCTGCATTTGCCGACGGTGCACTAACGGCCGTATCCGACATCACGGCGGATTCAGTGGTGTTTTTTTCATCAGAAGAACAGCCGGCGAGCACGGCTAGTGCCAGTGCGGAGGCGGCGAAAATTGCAGTTTTCATTCGGATTCCTGCCTGTAGTTTTATTGAATACGACCCAAAGGCGTGAAGGGCACATTAAATGTGGCCCCAGCATAAGTCCAGCGGCACCAGAGTACCTGATCACGGCGCCAGATTTTTGACTGCAATTATGCAGGAGGGAAGGAAATTAGGTGGCGTGAACTGATCGACAGAAAACAATTCACGTCACGAATAAAGACAGCTGGAAGTTACTGCGCCGCAGCCTGAGCCGCGACAGACTCAACGTTGCGTTCACTCTGCTGCATACGCCATAGCGCCGAATAGTGACCATTGGCGGCCACCAGTTCCCGATGACTACCTTGCTCTACAATGGTCCCCTGTTCCATCACCAGAATCATATCTGCATCCACCACGGTCGACAGCCGGTGGGCAATGACCAGGGTGGTCTGCTCACGGGAAATTTCCTGCAAAGCCTCGAGTATGCCCTGCTCCGAATGGCTGTCCAGTGATGAAGTAGCCTCGTCGAACACCATGATCGGCGGGTGCTTGAGCAGGGCACGGGCAATCGCCACGCGCTGCTTTTCACCGCCGGAAAGTTTCAAGCCCCGTTCGCCCACCATGGTATTGACGCCTTCGGGCAGCTGTTCGATAAACCGGTGCAGTTGTGCGTGGCGGATTGCAGCCATTACCTCGTCATCACGGGCATCCACACGCCCGTAGCGCACATTTTCCAGTATCGACTGGTTGAACAATACCGTGTCCTGGGGAACCACACCGATGGCACGGCGCAGGGAATCCTGGCTGACTTCGCGGATATCCTGGCCGTCGATCAGGATGCGGCCACCGGTCACGTCGTAAAAACGAAATAGCAGCTTGAACAGGGTGGACTTGCCGGCACCACTGGCGCCGACGATCGCCACCTTCTGCTTCGGCGCGATGCTGAAGCTCACCCCCTTGAGGATTTCTCGGTCGGGGCTATAGCCGAAATGTACATCGTCAAAGGTAATGGCACCCTCGGTAATTGCCAGATGTGCGGCCTCTTGCTGATCGGCAATCGCCGGTTTCACATCGAGTATGTCGAACATCTTTTCGATATTGGCGAGCGAGCCCTTCACTTCCCGGTACACGAAGCCGAGAAAATTCAGCGGAATGAAAATCTGCATCATCACCGCATTGATGAGCACAAAGTCACCGATGGTCATCGTACCTTTGGTGACATTGACTGCGGCCATCACCATGGCACCACACATGGCAGCAGCGATGATAAGTGCCTGCCCGGTATTCAGGCCGAGTAACGACAACCGGTTCTTGCGGCGGGCGACCTCCCACTCGGCCAACTCGCGATCGTAATGCCCGGCTTCGTGCCGTTCATTACCGAAGTACTTGACCGTTTCATAGTTCAACAAGCTGTCCACCGCGCGGCTGCTGCTGCGGGATTCCGCCAGGTTCAGTTCACGCACGAAGCGTGTACGCCACTCCGTGGCAACTATTGAAAAGCCAATGTAGAAAACGACGGCCCCCAGTACCAGCAGTGCGAAACCAATGCTGTAGTTCCACCACAGCAGCCCCACCACCATGGCGATCTCCACCAGTGTGGGCACGATATTGAACACCATAAAGCGCAGTAAAAAACCGATACCGGAAATACCCCGCTCGATATCCCGGGAAAGACCACCGGTGCGGCGATTGAGGTGGTACTCCAGGTCCAGGTTGTGCAGGTGCTGGAAAACTTCAAGCCCGATCCGCCGCTGCGCGCGCTCGGTCACGCGGCCGAAAATGGCATCTCTCAACTCCCCGAACAATACAGAGGAAAAACGCACCAGGCCGTATGCCAGCAACAACCCCAGGGGCAAGGCAATGGCCGCCGCCACGCCTCCGGCATTGTCGAGATCATCGACAATATGTTTGAGCAGGAACGGTAAACCTACGCTGGCGGCCTTGGCCCCCACCAGACACAGCAGTGCCAGCAGCACCGGGCGTTTGAATTCGAGCAGGTAGGGAAACAGGGTTTTGAGCGCGCTCCAGTGGACTTCATCCAGAGCGACGGTGGATTTGGGTCTTGGCATGGTAATTCCCGGGAAAACAGGCGCGCATTATACCGGACTCGCGCCGCATACCGGCAGCCTGTGGTCGATCAATGCTCAAATGCAAGAGCAATAGACGATGCCGTCAGCTGAGGGCTCTGACCGGCACGTCATCTCTTCGACCGATGGGAACATCCAGCACGCGCATGAGGAATTCCGTCAGTACACCGGCAGTAAACCCCCAGATTTCATAACCCTCGTACTCATACGCTGGCAGGTAGATCCGGCGCTGGTCGATGGTGATGCGGTCCGTGCGTATCCGCGGGTCATCCAGAAAGAAAGACAGCGGTACGCGGAAGATGGCATCCAGCTCCCCCGGATTTGGGGTCAATGGCGCGTCGGCGGGAACCACCCCCAGCCAGGGTGTGACTTCCACCTGCCAGCGGGTGGTGCGGGTCCACAGCGGCCCCAATATGCGCACATCTTCCGCCGGTAACCCGATCTCTTCGTGGGTTTCCCGCAGTGCCGTGTATTCCAGCGAGGGGTCACTTTCGTCCCAGCGACCACCGGGCAGCGAAACCTCACCGGAGTGACTGGAGAGTTGCTGAGAGCGCAGGGTGAGTATCACCTGCGGGTCAGGCTCGTCGGTCAGCGCCAGTAATACTGCCGCATGCCCGTGCAGGTTGGGGCCCTGGGGAACCCGTGCAACCAGTTGGTCTTTTACCGCAGAAAACTTTTGTTCTATGAAATTCAGCATCGCTTTTTGTTACCACCGCCGCTGTCTAGGCACGGTCTATCTTACTTACGCTTTTCAATATACCTGCCACAGCAGATTTGGCCAGCCCGGAGCCATGGCTGCTACGTGAAGCCATTGGCAAAATTTCACTCACCTGTCTCTATTGAGCACTAGTCATCGCCCGGCTTACTTTTGATCCTTTCCCGCAGTGACTGCACCAGGGCATAGTAAATCGGGACCAGGAATGTGGAAAAAATACTTGCAGCAAGCATGCCACCAAATACGGCTAGCCCGAGTGAAACGCGGCTGGCGGCGCCAGCACCTGTGGCAATGACCAACGGAAAAATGCCCAGTACAAACGACAGTGCCGTCATCAGCACCGCGCGAAAGCGCAGGCGTGTGGCCTGCAGCGCGGCGTCTTCGATGGAGAGGCCCGCATTGCGCTGCACCACTGCAAATTCCACCATCAGAATGGCCGTCTTCGCCGCCATTGCGATCAGCAATACCAGTCCAATCTGCGTGTATAGATTGTTTTCGTGCCCCACCAGCCAACACGCCAGCAGCGCGCCGGAAATCGCGATGGGAATTGCCAACAGCACCGCGATGGGAATGGTCCAGCTCTCGTACTGGGCAACCAGAAATAAATAGGCGAACAACACCGCCAGCGAAAACAGGATCGGGACCATATTGCCCGCACTGATTTCCTCAAGGCTCGAACCGGTCCACTCGAAGCTGTAGCCCTCAGGCAACTGACGCCCCAGTGCTTCCATCGCCCGCATGGCTTCACCACTGGAATAGCCCGGGGCTGCGGCGCCGTTGATATTGATGCTGTTATACAGGTTGTAACGATTGACCGCCTGCGGCGCGATGATGGGTTCCAGTTGTGCCACCGAGCTTACCGGCACCAGACCGCCGCTGTTGGCGCGCACAAAAAATCCACTGAGATCCTGCTCGGTATCACGATACTCCGCATCCGCCTGCGCCATTACCTGAAAAAGCTTTCCGTAGAGGTTGAAATCGTTGATGTAGTAACTGCCAAGATAAGTCTGCAAAGTCAGATACACATCCGAAAGGTTCAGGCCGAGAATGTGGGCCTTGTCCTTGTCCAGGTCCAACCGCAGTTGTGGTGACGCCGCCTGGTAGGTGGTAAACGCCTGCGCAATTTCCGCGCGCTGATTGGCCTCGCCCAGCAGGCCGTAGAGAACCCCGGTAAATTCCTGGATATCCCGCCCCTGCTGGTCTTCCAGCACATATTCAAAGCCACCGATAGAACCAAGCCCGGGCAGTGCCGGCGCCGGAAAAGCCTGCACCTGTGCCTCGGACACAGCCGACGCCAGCTGCTGCACCTGGTTCAGAATCACGAATTGATTGAGCTGGGGAGTCGTGCGCTCCTCCCAGGGAGCCAGGGTCACGATCATAAAGGCGGTATTGGATGCGAGACTGCCCGATAGCAGACTGAAACCGGGTACTGCCATCACGTGTTCCACCCCGTCGAGTTTGCGGATCTGCTCCGAAAGTCGATCAACTACCGGAGCGGTGCGTTTCAGCGAGGCACCGTCTGGCAGTTGCACGTTCATCATAAAAGAGCTCTGATCTTCATTGGGAATAAACCCGGTGGGCACCGTGGAGAAGAGCCAGATACAAAGTCCTGCCGAACCGAAAATGGCCAACAGACCGAGCAGTGGACGTCGTACACAGAAGTGCACGATGCGCTGGTACAGATGGGTGCCACCACGCAGAAAACGGTTGAAAAGCCCGAACAGGCCGGTGAGTTTTTCCCCATGCTCCCCCTCTCCCCGGGCCGGGCGCAACAGAATGGCACTCAGCGATGGACTCAGAGTGAGCGCGTTGATACTGGAAATAAATACGGCGATCGAAATCGTCAGCGCAAACTGCTGGTACATTTTTCCGGTGAGCCCCGGCATCAACATCACCGGCACAAATACCGCGAACAGTACGGCCGTGGTGGCAATAACCGGTCCGGTCACCTCACGCATGGATTCCAACGCCGCGTCGCGCGGTGCGAGCCCTTCGCTCAACAAACGCTGGGTGTTTTCCACCACGATGATGGCATCGTCCACCACAATGCCGATGGCAAGAATCAGCGCGAACAGGGTGACCGTATTAATCGTCATACCGAGGACGTACATCACCGCAAAAGTGCCGATCAGGGATACCGGGATAGCAATGGATGGCACCAGGGTGGCGCGCCAGTCCTGCAAAAAAACGAACACCACAACAATCACCAGCACCAGTGCAATGATCAGTGTTTCGACAACCTCGCGGATCGACGCGCGCACAAAACTGGTGGTGTCGTATTGAATGACCGCTTCAAGCCCTTCAGGAAACTGCCGGGAAAGTTCCTGCACTTTGGCCTTGATCTCCTCGGCCACCGCCAGCGCATTGGCCTCCGGCAATTGATAAACAGCGATATTGGCCGCGGGCTTGCCGTCCAGCACGCCGTAAGCGCTGTAGCTCGCGCTGCCGAGTTCCACCCGGCCAATGTCGCCGATACGTACCATGCCGCCGTCCGGCTTTGCGCGAATGCTGATATTGGAAAATTCTTCCGCGGTTTTAAGCCGCCCCTGCACGATAATGTTGTACTGGAACTGCTGCTCCTGTTTGATCGGCGGCGCGCCGATTTTTCCCGCGGCCACCTGCACGTTCTGGGTCTGGACTGCGGCAATCACATCCCCGGCGGTCACATCCAGCGCCGCCATCTTGTCCGGGTTCAGCCACAGGCGCATGGCGAATTGCTGCGAGCCGAGGATCGACACATCACTGACGCCATCGACACGCGCCAGTTGGTCCTTGATGAAAATTTCCCCGTAGTTGGCAAGAAACAGGGTATCGAACTGGTCCTCGTTGGAGGTCAGACTGATCATCAAGAGGATGGTATTGGAGCGTTTTTCCACAGTGACACCACTGCGAGTCACTTCGCTCGGCAAGCTGGGGGTTGCCTGCTGCACGCGGTTTTGCACATTGACCTGGGCGATATCGCCGTCGTAACCGCTCTCGAAGGTTACCGTCAGGCTGTAGGTGCCATCATTGCTGCTGGTGGAAGACATGTACTGCATGCCCTCCACGCCGTTGACCTGTGACTCGATCGGTACCGCCACACTGTCGCGCATCACTTCGGCACTGGCACCGGGATAACTGGCGCTGACCACCACGGTGGGAGGTGCGATATCCGGATACTGCGCAATCGGCAGCTGCGGCAGGCACAGCAAGCCCGCCAGAGTGATCAGAATCGAGATCACCAGGGCAAATCGCGGGCGCCGAATGAAGGTGGCGCTGATCACGGCTACATACCTTCCATTCCCTGCGCATTGCGCTCACTTACTATCGAAATACGCATCTGGCTCCTGATCACTTTTCGGCTCTTTCGACAACTCGCCCTCGCCACTGACACCTTCGCGGGCACTGCGGCGCATTTCCGACTCCAGCTGTTTGATATTTGTCTCCTCCTGCGCACCGGCTGCGCGTCGCTCTTCGGGGGAAATTTCCCCTTCCCTGAACTGCGGCACTGGGCTCTTCTGCTGCGGCGGCGTCTCCTGTTTCAGCCCTTTGTAGGGATTGAGCGCGGTGTTCTGCGGCGCCACCAGCTTGTCGTTGGCGACCCGCTGCAAACCATTCACAATTACGCGTTCGCCGGCCTTGAGGCCCTTTTCAACGGCCCAAAGATCCCCTTCCCGCTGCCCCAATTCCAGATAGCGTTTGTGCGCGATATTGTTGTCGTCCACCACGTATACGAAACGTCCCTGTATGTCTTCCAGCACCGACGCCTGCGGCACCAGAGGTTTGATGGCGTCACTGCCCTCAAACACGCTGATGGAAACCCGGGCAAATTGTCCCTGTACCAACAGCCGCTCGGGGTTCGGAAAGCGCGCGCGCACCTTCGCGGAGCCGGTGGTCTGATCGATCTGGTTGTCCACAAACACAATCAAGCCGGGATAGGGGTAATACACCCCGTTGGGCTGCTTTATGCGCACATCCCGCGTAACCGGTGTCTGTCCCGCCTGCCGGCGCAGTTCGGCCTCGGACTGCACCGCAAACAGGCGGTTTTCCGGCACGTCGAAGGACACGTAAATCGGGTCCATGCGCACGATGGAGGTAAGGGGTTCTGTACTGGGGCCGACGAGGGAACCCTCGGTGAATTCAGAGCGACCGATCAGGCCGGTGAGGGGGGCGCGGATTTCGGTATAGGAGAGATTGAGCTGCGCGGCTTCCACGTCCGCCTGTGTGGCGGCCACCCTGGATTCCGCTTCTTCGAAGGTGCCCGTCAGTTCGTCCATCTGCACCTTGCTGATGGCTCCGGTTTCAACCAGCTGGCGTCCGCGCTGGAAATTGCGCTTGGCAATCTGCAGCGCGGAGCGCGCCTGGGCGAGATTGGCGCGCTGGTTGTCGAGTGCGGCGATATAGGGTTTCGGGTCTATCTGGTATAGAAGCTCCCCCTGCTGCACCATCTGCCCTTCAATGAAATTCCGGCTTTCGATATACCCCTCGACCCGGGGACGCACCTTGAACTCGTCGGTGGCCTCGACGCGGCCAACGTATTCGTAACGGGGTACTACTTGATGGGTGCGCACGGCGAGCACTTCAACCGGTGGCGCTTTCGGTGCAGGCGGCTCCATTTTTTTTGCGCAGCCAAAAATGGCGAGCGACAACATCAGAAATATCGGAAAACGCGCCATGGGCTAACAACCACTGCCTGCCTACTAAGTGGAATGACCTCTTTCCACTATAGGCAAGACGCTGCCATCGGGCTGGCACAGTCCGGTTCCGCGGGTATACTTGCGCCATGAAATTTTGCAGCCATTGCGGCCATACCGTTGTTTTCGAGATCCCCGCCGGGGACGACCGCCCCCGCCACCTGTGCCCGGATTGCGGAGCCATTCACTACGTAAACCCGCGGGTCATCGTCGGCGTGTTACCCTACCTGGGCGACCGGGTTTTACTGTGCAGACGCGCCATAGAACCCCGCTACGGGCTCTGGACTCTTCCAGCGGGATTTATGGAAAACGGCGAGAGCAGTGAACAGGGCGCCCTGAGAGAATCCTGGGAGGAGGCCCGCGCTAAGATTCGCGTCGACGAACTTTTCTCGGTGTATGACATTCCCCATATCAATCAGGTGTACCTGATGTACCGGGGCGAATTGACCGACACCCATTTCGGACCCGGACCCGAGTCGCTGGAAGTGGAATTGTTTGAAGAAAAACACATCCCCTGGGAGGAAATGGCCTTTCCGGTGATGACGCAGACCCTCAGGCACTATTTCAGTGATCGAGCGAAAGGGATTTTCGGGCTACACCGGGGAGTGATTGAGCGCAAGCTTTAAACCGATCTGGACGCTGGCTCCAGGCTTTTGCCGGGATGATTCTGCCCACTTAAGCGCAGCGTTCGTCCAGTTTCCATAAATCAAACGCAGGCTCTTCGTAGGGATGCGCACTGCGCATGGCCGCCAGCACGGCATCCACCACCTCATCTGCGCACACCGTTTCCACGCGATACTCTGCCACCTGTTCCACCTCCCCGTGCTGACCGATAAATGGCTGACTGCCATCCAGGGGGCGGAACTGGCCGGTGCCAAGCACCTGCCAGCAACAGCTGTCGTAATCACCGATGCGCCCGGCACCCGCGGCAAACAGGGCCTGCTTGACGGGCTCCAGGTGCGATTCGGGGATGTAGACACAGAGCTTGAACATGGCCCCGGACACTGACCGTTCGCCGCTCAGAACAACAGGGTCATCAGCTTGCGCTGATAAGTCGTGGCCACTGGATCACCGGCGCCCAGCGCCTTGACGATATCCAGGTAGGCCTGTTTGGCGGCGCCATCGGCGAACCCCAGGTCCTTGCGCAGTAGTTGCAACAGCGTCTCCAGCGCTTCTTCATGACGGTCCGCCTGACTCAGCTGTACCGCCAGCTTGTAGGCGGCTTCCTGGTCGTCTGGGTTATCCGCCAGTGTCTGCTGCAGTGATTTGATTTCCGGGGAATCTGCAGCCTGTTGTTTCAGTTCCAGCTGCGCCAGCAATTGCTGGTAATCCGCATCCTGATCGGCCATCAGGATTTTACCCAGTATCTGCTCGGCATCTTTTACCCGATTTTTCTCCAGCAGCACCGCGGCGTATTGCTTGGCAATATCCGCGCGCTCACCGGAGTCGGAGTAGGCCTGGCGCAGGATTGGCAAGGCTTCATCGAGATTGCCCTCCCCGATCATTTGCTGCGCTTGCTGCAATTGGATGTCCCAGGGGGCAGGCAAGTACTTGTCCAGCATCTCGCGAATCTGCCTCTCCGGTTGCGCACCGGCAAAACCGTCTACCGGCTGACCGTCTTTCAGCACCATCACCGTCGGCAGGCTGCGCACTCCCAACTGTCCGGCCAGAGCCTGTTCGGTGTCCGCATTCAGTTTGGCGAGAAGGAACTGACCGGCATATTCCGCAGCCAATTTTTCCAGCACCGGCATCAGCTGTTTGCAGGGTTCACACCAGTCGGCCCATACATCGACCACAACCGGGCGCTTCATGGACTCTTCGATCAGTACCTGCTGGGCGTTATGGGCCGTTACGTCGACAATAAATTCTTCCACTGTCATTCCTGAATTCTGTTCGTGCTTTCCGTATTCCGGCTTGAATGAGTATCTGAATACAAGGCGGCGCTATTTGCCGGAGCGTTTTGTATGGCGCTGCGCACCGCTTTTTGGCGGGCTCTTTTTACTCGGAGACTTGCCCGGAGTCTTACCCGGTACCTCTCTCGGTACCTCTCTCGGTGCATCTCTCCTTGATGCATCTCTCCTGGATGTCTCTCTGCTCGATGTCTCTCTCGGTACATCTCTCGATGCCCTTCCCGGCGCCCTGCTCTGAGCCGGTTTCGCCGGCGCATCCTTGACCGGCGCGCGGCTTCCCGCAGGTGCGGTCGGTTTGCGCAGTTTGCGGCGCTGGCGCTGGAGGGTTTCCTTTTCCGATTGCGTCAGCGGGCGCTGCCCCAGCTTTGGCAGGCCGGCAGTGATACAGAGGTCGTCGATCTCCTTCGGCTCCATTTCTATCCACTGTCCCACGCGCACATGGGAGGGGATAAATACGCTGCCGTAGCGCACACGCTTCAGGCGGCTGACCCGCACCCCCTGGGACTCCCACAGGCGTCGCACTTCGCGGTTGCGCCCCTCCATGACTACGCAGTAGAACCAGCGGTTGGTACCCTCGCCGCCGCTCTCCACAATATCGGTAAAGCGTGCCTGGCCGTCATCCAGCAATACACCTTTGGTAAGACGCCTTTTCATTTCATCATCGACATGCCCCTGAATCCGCACCAGGTATTCACGGTCGATCACCGACGACGGATGCATCAACTTGTTGGCCAGCTCACCGCTGTTGGTGAACAGCAGCAGACCGCTGGTGTTGAAGTCCAGTCGCCCTACGGAAATCCAGCGGCCACTTTTCAGTCTCGGCAGCCGGTCATAGACCGTCGGCCGGCCTTCCGGATCATGGCGGGAGCAGATTTCGCCGATCGGCTTGTTGTACAACAGAACCCGCAGGCGGTTTTCTTCGCCGCCGGAGAGACGCTTACCGTCAAATTCGATGTTGTCGTCTTCGGTAACCCGCTCGCCTAGACCGGCAACCTGACCGTTGACTGTAACTCTGCCAGCTTCGATGGCCCGCTCCATTTCCCGTCGCGAGCCCAGGCCCGCGCGGGCCAGTACTTTTTGCAGTTTTTCGCCAACTGGCGCTGCGTCATTACTCATGTATTGAGAGTTTCCGATGAATTGTGTGATTCCGGGGAATTGTGTTCGTCTTCATCCAATGGCTGCGGTGCTTGCCCCGCCTGCGCGCTGGATTCCCCTTCCGTTTCGGCGGTTTCGCCTTCGTATTCCGTCTCTACAGGGTAGTCCTGTTCTGCGTCGGATTGTTCAACGTCATGGCCAGGTAAATCGGTCGCTGCGCCGTCTGCAGGGTTGTTGTCCGCATCGGATTCCTCCTCTGCGCCTTCGGCAGCGGCGGGCACCTCTCCCCCCAGGTCCAGGGCCGCGTTCAGGCTCTCGATATCCCGGATCTCCGCGAGCGTGGGCAGCTCTTCGAGACTCTTCAAATTGAAGTAATCGAGAAACTCCCGGGTGGTGGCATACAGCGATGGTTTGCCGGGAACATCCCGGTGCCCCACCACCTTGATCCAGCCTCGCTCGGACAGGCTTTTGACAATATGGGAACTGACCGCAACCCCACGGATTTCCTCGATATCACCGCGCGTGATCGGCTGGCGATAGGCAATGATGGCAAGGGTTTCCAGCGTGGCGCGGGAGTATTTCTGGGGCTTTTCCTCCCACAATTTGTTGACCCAGGGCGCCAGGTCCTCGGGCACCTGGAAGCGCCAACCGCTGGCGATCTGGCGAAGCTCAAAACCGCGCTCGGCGCAGTCTTCCGCGATTTGCTCCAGTACGGCTTTCAACTCGGCCTTTTCCGGACGCTCGCCCTCGTCGATCAGCGACAGCAGGCGATCTTCAGACAGAGGCTGGGCCGCAGCCAGCAGGGCGCCTTCCACGATCCGGCGCAATAATTCCGGGGCAATACTCATCTCGTTGCGTTCACTCATAAATCAGCGGAAGTCCTGCGGATCTTGCGCGGTTTCAGCACTGGGTTCTTGTTCTTGTTCGGTTTCGGGCTCGAGCAGCTCATAGCTGTACTGGTAGCGCACTTCCTCGCCGGCAGTATCCACTTCCTCCAGATCGGCCAGGTCGGCTTCCTCGAGGCCGGACTCATCGGTCCCGGGTTCGCGTTGATCTGCGGAAACTTCGACAGCCAGCGAATCGTCTGCGGTATCGTTTTCCACACTTTCTTCAGCGTCGGCAAATACCGGAGCTATCTGCTCGTCCTCATCGTCCAAATCGTCCCAGTCGTCGGCGGGGCGCTCCACCTCACCGCGAGCGCGCACGTGAATCGCGCCAAACGACTCGTTCTGCACCAGCTCAACCAGGGATTCTTTCACCAGCTCCATAACCGCGAGGAAGGTAACCACAACCCCCAGTCTCCCTTCCTCTGCGCGGAACAGGCTGACGAACGGCACAAACTGGCCGTGGCGGATTTTGTCCAGAACCTGCGTCATCCGCTCACGGGTGGAAAGCTTTTCTTTTTCCACCTGGTGGCTTTCAAACATGTCGGCGCGGCGCAACACGTCTGCCAACGCGACCAGTACCTCTTTCAGGTTCACTTCCGGTTCCGGCCGGGTCAGCTTGCGGTCCGGACCGGTAGCGCTGGCCTGATGGATGTCTCGGCCCATACGGGGCAGTTCGTCCATGTCTTCGGCGGCCGTTTTGAAGCGCTCGTATTCCTGCAGGCGACGGATCAGGGCGGCGCGGGGGTCTTCCCCGTCCTCCTCTTCCGCTTCCGGCGGGCGCGGCAGCAGCATCCGGGACTTGATCTCCGCCAGCATGGCAGCCATCACCAGATATTCCGCCGCCAGCTCGAAGCGCATGGAGGTCATCATTTCCACGTAGCCCATGTACTGGCGGGTGATATCGGCCACGTTGATCTCGAGAATATCGAGATTCTGGCGACGAATCAGGTACAGCAGCAGGTCGAGCGGCCCTTCGAAGGCCTCAAGAATGACTTCCAGGGCATCTGGTGGGATATAGAGGTCACTGGGCAGATCGGTAAACGCCTTGCCCGCTACCATGGCGAAAGGCATTTCGCCCTGTCGCGGCCCGGTGGGCTGGGCGCCTGCGTCGGACGAGGGCTCACCAGCTCCAGCAGATGTTTCAGCGCCGGATTTTTCAGCGTCTATAACATCAGTATCGTTGACATCGTCGACCGCATCGCCGGGCAGGGCTTCCACCGCCGCCTCTTCGGCATCGCCGGGTACAACAGTTTCTAATAATTCTTCACTGGACACACTGCAGTCCTTCGGCAAAACCAAACGGGCGATTATACATCAGTGTCAGCCGAGAATTTCATCAATCGCACCGCACCCCTGCCGCACCAGAACTGGCTCATCACCGGTCAGGTCGACCACCGTGGTGGCCTCAAGACCACAGAAGCCACCATCAATCACCAGCTCAACCTGGTGCTCCAGGGTATCCCGAATATCGTATGGGTCTGTGAGGGGCTGCTCGTCACCGGGCATGATCAGGCTGCAGCTCATAAGGGGCTCCCCCAGGGTGGCGATCAGCCCCTGTACAATGGCGTTATCCGGCACTCGCAGGCCGATGGTTTTGCGCTTCGCCTGCACCAGGCGGCGCGGCACTTCCGAAGTGGCGGGCATAATGAAGGTATAGGGACCGGGAGTGTGGTTCTTCAGCAGACGGAACATCTGATTGTCCACCTTGGCGTAGCTCGCCAACTCCGAAAGATCCCGGCACATCAGGGTAAAGTTGTGGTTTTTGTCCAGCTGGCGCAGGGCGCGAATACGCTCCACCGCAAGCTTTTCCCCCAGCCGGCAACCAATGGCGTAAGCGGAGTCAGTGGGAAATACAATCACCCCTCCGGCGGCAACGATATCGGCGGCCTGACTGATCAGCCTTGCCTGCGGGTTGTCCGGATGAATCTGGAAAAACTGCGCCACTATTACCCCCTGTAATCTCTCAATTTCACGGCGCCGCATGTCAGGGCGCCAGACCGGCGCCAGTTTGCCACAGATTCCACACGGGCTCGACGCCCGCAGGCAGATGCACCCCTCCCAGCTTCCTCCATGGCTGATCGGGCTGGTGGAAGTCACTGCCAAGAGAGGCCAGCAGGGAAGCGCCGCTGTCACCAAGTCGCGCCAGCAGGGCCAGCACTTCCCGGGTTTGCACCGGATTCTGCTGACCGCACACGACTTCCAGGGCATCGCCACCGGCATCCCGGAAGTCAGCAATCAGCGCCTGCAACCGGGTTCTGGTCAGTCCGTACTTGAGCGGATGCGCCAACACTGCGGCGCCGCCCGCTTCGCGGATACTCGCGACGGTAGCGCGCAGGTCTGGCCAGGAGACCGTGACATCTCCGATTTTGCCGGCGCCCAGGTAGCGCTTGAATGCCTTGCCGGTATCCGCCACGTACCCCGCGTCCACCAGCCAGCGGGCAAAGTGCGGCCGGCCGATCACGCCGTCCCCCGCCAGAGTCCTGGCCCCGACCCAGGCACCTGCGAAACCCCGCTTTTCCAGCCGCTCGGCGATCTGATGAGCGCGCTCGACACGCAGACGGTCTCGGGTTGAAATCGCTTCACGCAAAGCGGTGGCTTCACAGTCAATATTCAGCCCGACGATATGCACCACCCGCCGGCCCCACAGGGCCGTGAACTCGATACCGGGCAACAGGGTAACCCCCTGGCTGTGGGCTTCGGCCTGCGCCTCGGCGATGCCCGCTACCGTGTCGTGATCGGTAAGCGCCAACAGCGTCACACCTGCGGATTTCGCCCTCGACACCAGCGCCGCAGGGCTTAAAATACCGTCGGACGCGGTACTGTGGCAGTGCAGATCGACCTGACCCGACAAAGCCTCAGCAGAGAACGGCTGGGACCTGGCGGTCAACGACAGTGAGGTGGAGAGGATTTCTGAGTTCATACTCGGTTTTCATCGGCAACAGGCCACTGGCACGACTACCGTATTCTGGAAAATGCGCGTTCTGTAGAACCGCACTCCCTTTTCCTGCCGGCAGCGGATGCAGTGGGCAATTCGTCTTGGACGGGCAGATTAGGAGTGCAGCGGAACTGTTGCAAGCTGGCACTGTCTTATCTGACCGCAAACGGAACCCCATGCGGTGCTCAGTCAATGGAAGGTGAGACGGCAAGAGCGGGAATCTGCCCCGGCCGCCTGCAATTTGTGCGTAAAGCCGACCCACCGGTTTCAGGGATAAAGCCCCGAGGACGGGGAACTACCAGCGCCGCTGACAGCTGTAGCGTCAGCCAGCGGGCATTATCACCGGAACAGAACATGACCGATAGCAAACACTCCAATCCCGAGCCGGCCGATACCGTCGGCGCGCAGGAATCCAGCGCCGCGCCGGAATCGGCACAACAGAAGCCGCAGAAAGAAAGCCTGCTGGGCAATCTGCTGCTCAACATTGTTATCCCCACCCTGATTCTCACCAAACTCTCCGGTGACCACTGGCTGGGCGCCAAATGGGCAATTGTAGTGGCCCTGGCCTTCCCCCTGATTTACGGTGCCCGCGATCTGATCCGCTCCGGCAAGGTCAACTTTTTCTCAGCGCTCGGGGTCATCAGTATTCTGCTTACCGGCAGCATGAGCCTGCTGGAGCTGGACGCCAAGTACATCGCCATCAAGGAAGCGGCCATTCCCGGCCTGCTGGGCATTGCCACCATTGTTTCGCTGTATACCCGCTGGCCCCTGGTACGCACCCTGATTTACAACGAGCGTATTCTGGATACCGCGAAAATCGCCCGCAGCCTTCAGTCCAACGGCAACGAGTCTGCCTTCGATCGCACCCTGCAACAGGCATCCTGGATGATTGCCGGCTCGTTTTTTGTGTCCTCGGCACTGAACTACATCCTTGCCGAAGTACTGCTGAAAAGCCCTCCGGGCACCGAGGCGTTCAACGAAGAGTTGGGCAAAATGACCGCCCTCAGCTTCCCGGTGATCGCCCTGCCGGCCACCATTATCCTGATGCTGGTGCTGTTTTTCCTGTTCCGCAGAATCGGCAAGCTCACCGGCCTCAAACTGGAAGAGATCGTCGTGCAGCAGTAACCGCGAGAGCGAAAACAAGCCACGACCGTGAAAACAACAAACCGATAAACCGAAGCCCAGGAAGCAGAAATCGCCTATGTGGTACGCCATCATCAGTCAGGACGTTGACAACAGCCTACCCCTGCGCCAGTCCGCGCGCCCGCAACATATCGCCCGCCTGAATATCCTCAAGGACCAGGGTCGCCTGCTGATTGCTGGCCCACACCCGGCCATCGACAGCGAAGATCCGGGCGAAGCCGGCTTTACCGGCAGTCTCGTCGTTGCCGAATTTCCCTCTCTGGAAGAGGCGCAAGCCTGGGCCGATGCAGACCCGTACGTGGCAGCTGGCGTGTATGCGGCAGTCACGGTAAAACCCTACAAGCTGGTGCTGCCCTGACGATTGCCCGTCAAGCACCAATTTCCAACACGATAAAAACGACCTCAACAGACTTAATCCGGACCATGAACAGATTCCTGAATACCCTTGCCGCCGCCCTGATCGCACTGGGCACCACCCACGCCCAGGCCATCACCTCCGATCGCTACATCACGGACGAGCTACACGTACCCATGCGCTCCGGCCAGGGAAATGAATTCCGCATCCTGCATCGCGGCCTCCCCAGCGGCACCAAACTGACCCTGCTGCAGGACTCCCCGGATACCGGATGGGCGCAGGTGCGCACACCCGGTGGCGAGGAAGGCTGGGTACGTCGTCAGTATCTGGAGAGCGAACCGGTTGCGAAAATCAAACTGGCACAGGCGGAAGAGCGCCTCGAACACATCGAAAGCCTGCAGGGAAATCTCGGTGGCGAAGTGCGCCGGCTGGAAACCGCGAACAGTGAACTGACCGCCGCGCTGGCCACTGCGCAGGAGCGCGCCGAAACCCTGGCGAAAGAGCTGAAAGAACTGAAGACCCTTTCTGCAGATGCCGTTGCGCTGAACCAGCGTCACCAGAAGCTGCTCAATCAGCACGAACTGCTGAAACAAAAGCAGGCCATGGACCAGGCGGAAATCCAGCGCCTCTCCAGCAGCGAAACCCAGAAGTGGTATATGTACGGCGCCATTTCCGTATTGATGGGCGCAATTCTGGCGATGGTTGCCCCGCACTTCCGCCCGCGCAAACGCCATTCCGAGTGGGCCAATTAAGCGGCTTTCACTTTGTGCAGAACGGCTGGCCGGTTAGAATTTCAGAACCGGCCCATCAGGCCCGGTCAGCGACCGGGCCTTTTTGTTTGCGACCACGGATAACAACATGAAACGCCTACCGATTTTTTATTCCCTTTGCGCCGCCATTTTTTTGTGTTTTGCCAATCTTGCGCAGGCCATTACCAACAATCCGCGGGTTGAGCTGCAAACCGATCTCGGCACTATTGAGCTGGTACTGTACGCCGACAAGGCGCCAAAAACCGTGGAAAACTTTCTCGCCTACGTGGACAGCGGCTTTTACGATGGCACCATCTTTCACCGGGTAATTCCTGGCTTTATGGCCCAGGGCGGCGGTTTCACCTTCGACTTTCAGGAAAAGCCCACGCAAGACCCGGTGGTAAACGAGTCTGCCAACGGCCTCTCCAACGCCCGCGGAACCATCGCCATGGCCCGCACCAGCGAACCCGACAGCGCCACCTCGCAATTCTTCATCAACCTGGTCGACAACAGTCGCCTGGATGGCGGCGCCGACCAGCCTGGCTACACCGTGTTTGGCAAGGTATTGCTCGGCATGAGTGTGGTACAGCAGATTGCCGCCGAACCCCGCGGCCAGCACAAGGCCTTCCGCGATGCCCCCAACATGGCAGTGCGTATACTGAAAGCCAGGCGCAAAGATTCTGAACCCGAAACAGCGACAGGCACCGGAGAAAGCGAGCAGTGATTGCCCTCAGCGTCAACCTCAACAAGATCGCCCTGATCCGCAACTCCCGCGAAGGCAACTTCCCCGATGTGGTGGCCCACGGGCGCACCTGCCTGGATGCCGGCGCCGATGGTATTACCGTGCACCCGCGACCCGACCAGCGCCATATTCGCCCGGGCGACGTACGCGACCTCGCCACCCTCTGCGCCGGCCGCGGTGTTGAATTCAACGTGGAAGGCAACCCCTTCGCCGGCGCCATGGGCAACTACCCCGGCCTGCTACCCCTGGTTCTGGAAACCGGCCCCCAGCAGTGCACCCTGGTACCGGACAGCAACGAACAGCTGACCTCGGACCACGGGTTCGACCTGAATAAGGACGGCGCGCGCCTGGAGCCCATCATCAAGCAGCTGAAAGATGCAGGCGTCCGCGTCAGCCTGTTTATGGATCCGGACAAACAACAGATCAGCCTGGCCCGGGATGTGGGCGCCGATCGCATCGAGCTGTATACAGGCCCCTACGCGGAAGCCGTGAGCCAGCAGAGCGCGGATCTCGACAGCATCTTCGCGGCCCACTGCGCCGCCGCCGAACACGCCCTGTTCCTCGGCCTTGGCGTCAATGCGGGCCACGACCTCAACCTGATCAACCTGCCCCGCTACCGCACCCTGCCGGGGCTGCAGGAAGTTTCTATCGGCCATGCGCTGACCGTCGACGCGATCAACATGGGACTCACCAACGCCGTCGCTGCCTATGTGAACTGCCTGGCGGGCAATTAATTGCTGACTCTGAATATAATCGGTGCCGGCAAGCTGGGCCGCACCCTGGCAAGACTCTGGCATCAGCAGCAGGTGTTTACGATTGGCGCCCTGTGCAATCGCACCACTGCCAGCAGCAAGGAGGCCCGCGACTTTATCGGTGCCGGCGAGGCGGTGAAACATATCACCTCCATGCCACCAGCAGATCTGTGGCTGATTGCGGTGCCGGACGATGACATCGAACCCACCGCGATTGAGCTGGCGGCAACGCTGACGCATTTGCAGCAAGACCGGCCTCAGTACAGGCCGATTGTATTTCACTGCAGCGGCGCGTTGCCGGCATCGGTGTTGGCCGCGTGTGCGGTAGCGGAGCTTGCTAGTGCGCACCCGGCACACAGTTTCGCCGACCCGGAGCGCTCACTCGCCGACTTTTCCGGCACCACAGTCGCCTTGGAAGGGACAGAGCAGGCACAGGAATACCTGGAAAAAGCATTCACCATGCTGGGCTGTCACAGCATTCGCCTCAGCCCCGAGCAGAAAGTGCTGTACCACACTGGCTCGGTCATGGCCTGCAATTACCTGACGGTCCTGCTGGAGCTGAGCCTGCAGATATTTGCCGCAGCGGGCATCGAGCGCGATACCGCAACCCGATTACTGGCGCCCATCGTGCGGCAGACCGCGAACAACAATTTTGCCCTGGGCCCGCAGCGGGCGCTGACCGGCCCACTGGTGCGGGGCGATGTGCAGACGATAGAGCGGCAACTCAAAGCACTGGACGCTCTGCCCCAGCAGCACCTGTCACAGGTTTACCGGCTACTCGGCAAGTCGGCACTACCGTTGGCAGAAACCCGGCTAGAGCCCGCCACCCGGGAAAAACTGCAATTACTTTTTGAAAACCCACAACCTGAAAACCCACTACCGGCATCCGACACCACCTGTGACTGACTCCCCCGAATACCTGAAAAAACGCGCCTTCTTCGACAGCCTGCTCACTATCTACGGGCGCAAGCCTGTACTCGAAGCCCTGGAAGACCCCAGCCTGCCGGTGCACAAGCTGCACCTCGCAGAAAGTAACCGCAAAGATGCGTTCATCAGCCGCATTGAAGCCCTGGCGGAAACACGAAACATTGAGATCGCCCACTGGGACCGCAAAGGGCTCTCACGGATTTCGAAAAATGCCCGCCAGGACCAGGGCGTGGCGCTGGACCTGGCCCTGCCCCGCTACGGCACCGCCGAAGCCTTCCTGGAAGAGAACAGGGACGGTCGCTACGAATTACTGGCGCTGGATGGCATCACCAATCCGCAGAATCTCGGCATGATCATCCGCTCGGCCTGCGCCGGCGGTATCGACGGTATTCTGTTGCCGCGCAAAGGCTGTGCACAGATTGATCCGCTGGTGATCAAGGCCAGCGTCGGCACCCTGTTCAAGACGCGTATCCTGCGTTGTGATCAGCTGGCACCCGTGCTGGTAAAATTCGCCGAGCGGGGCGCCCGGGTTTGTGCACTGTCTTCCCATGCCAGTGATACCCTGCGCACCATTGACGACGCGGCGCCGAATATTTTTGTGCTTGGCAACGAAACCCACGGCGTCAGCCCAGCGGTCGATAACGCCTGCACCAACAGGCTGCGGATTCCCATGCAGAACGGTGTCGAGAGTCTCAACGTTGCGATTACCGCCGCACTGATCAGCTTCCGTCACCAATTCTGATTTCCGGGAAGTCACTCCCAAATCTCCCTCAATGCGCGCACTGGCGGCAAGCTTCCGCCAGTCACCCTCTCCACTCCCCACTTTCCACGTTTCGCTTTCCACTCCCCACAACCTGCGCCGCCCACCAGCACGTCGCAACGGCCGCAACAAGTCAAAACCGACGCCATTAATAGCCCTTCCGCAGCTTCACAACTGGAAAAGCCGCCAAGCTCAACTAATAAGTAACGGGAATAACCGATAACGGGAATAACCACGGGCTTTTGAAAACGACCATAAATAGAGCGTGCTGCCACCCACTTGAAAAATTCAGAGCACCTTCACCAGCTCGACTTCTGACCCTCTACTCAGCCATCGAAACAATAAATCCAAGGAAGAACTTATGCCGCACCAACCCAGCCCAGTGAAAACGACAATGGGGATCGCGCTGGTTGCCGCCGTGACCGCCAGCACGCCGGTGATCGCCCAGGAAGACCGCTACATCGATATCATGCCGTTCATTACCCGCGTGGATGATGATCGCAATACCGAGCGCCAGGGCGGGGGGCTTAGAGGTACCTTTGGCTGGCAAACCGATGACAACTGGTTTACCGAGGTCCAGCTGTTTGGCGCTCTGCTCGATGAAAGAGACAACCGCTTTGATGAAGACCCACTGCCGGTGAACTCGCCCTACATCTACACCGGTGAGCTGATTCCCAGCGGCGACCTTGAGCTGTCCGGGCTCGGGGTCGATGTGGTTTACAGCTTTGCCGGGCGCGATGGCTATTCCCCGTTTATCCTGGGGGGAGTGGGCGCGTCCCATAACAACACCAAGTACAACTATGGGCTGCAGGAAACCAACGCCTTTATCAATGTCGGTGTCGGTTTCACCAGTGGTGCCATCAGTGACAACGGGCTCAAGGTGCGTGCGGAAGTGCGCTATATGCGCGACTTCTTTGCCGGGGATATGAACGACTGGCAATTCGGTATCGGCCTCAGCATTCCCCTGTCCTGCCCGCCCGTCGCCGCACCGGTAGCCGCCCCACCGCCCCCGGAACCTGAGCCACAGGTGGTCAATCTCGATGACGACGACGACGGTGTCCTCAACCAGAATGATCGCTGCCCCAATACACTGCCGGGCGCCCAGGTCGACCAATACGGCTGCGTTGTAGCAGACCAGACCATCACCCTGGAAAACATCCAGTTCGAGTTCAATTCCGCGAAATTGACCGTCCCCGCCCAGAGATCCCTGGACCTAGTGGTGCAGTCCCTGCGCAGCCAGCCCAACACCATGGTCGAAGTGGCAGGCCACACTGATAGCCAGGGTAATGACAGCTACAACCTGCGACTTTCCGGCCAGCGCGCAGAATCCGTTCGTCGCTATCTGGTGGAGAACGGCGTCAACACCACCCGTATCAGCGCACGGGGATATGGCGAGACTCAGCCCGTCGCAAGCAACGCCACAGAAGCGGGACGGGCACAAAACCGCCGTGTGGAATTGAACTTCCGCTGACCCATTTTCCCCAAGGTGGTCAGCCAGTTCGGGAGCGATTACCTCACAGGTAGCGGAAACCCACTGGTGGTAGTACAAAACCCGGCAAATTGCCGGGTTTTTTATTCACAATCCACAGAATCTGTGGATATGTCTGTGCACAAGCAACGGGAAAACGCCGCCAGCCCCCATTGTTCCGTTGTAACCACTTTGTGAAGAAAATTTAACCAAAAACTTTTTTACTTAATAATCAATGAGTTACGAATTAATCCAAATCAGCATTGACAAATTTCAGCGGTAACTGATAGCGCCCGCAGGTTTATCTGGTGCTGTGGAAAGCTTTTTGCGTTAGTCCCAAAGGGCTACTGAAAAGTACCGTTTCGCCGGGATAAATGGCGGCCTGGTGGACGTTGCACAGCAGGAGTGCACGAAATACAAAAGAAAACGGCGGCCGCACTTTTGTAAAGCCAAATTTACTGGCAGTCACTGGCAAATCTTGTGACTGGTCAGCCACAGTTGCAACCCTGAATAAGCGAGAGTGGCAGAGTGGCGCCTCGACAGCCCCCGATACGTGACTGCCAGGTCTGCATCAGAATCGAAAATTGGTATAAACCTGACTACCGTGGTTAAACTGCGCGCCCCATTTGAGTCAAAGCTGTATCCATGACCAAGTCTTCCCCTCTCGCTCTGCTTCCTTTGCTGGTTTTTCTCGCTCTTTTTGTGGGCGCCGGACTCTGGTATCAGTCCCAGGGCGCGGCAATGGCGTTTTATCAGGTGTCGGCACCGGTGGCGATACTGCCAGCCATCGCCCTCGCCATCCTGTTGGCCCAGGGCCCTCTCAGCCGTCGTATCGACACGTTTATTCGCGGTGTCGGTGACCCCACCATCATTACCATGGTGTTGATTTATCTTCTCGCTGGCGGTTTCGCGAGCGTTGCGAAGGCGGTTGGCGGTGTGGATGCCACGGTGGCGTTCGGTCTCAGCATCATCCCCCCGAGCCTGGTATTGCCGGGTTTGTTCGTAATCACCGCATTTGTCGCTACCGCCATGGGCACATCCATGGGAACCATTGCCGCCATTGCACCCATTGCCGTAGGGTTGACCGACGCTACGGAACTACCGGTTCTTTTCACCATTGGCGCTGTGGTTGGCGGTGCCATGTTCGGCGACAACCTTTCGATCATCTCCGATACCACCATCGCCGCCACCCGCACCCAGGGTGTAACGATGCGGGACAAATTCCGGATGAACCTGCGCATCGCCCTGCCCGCGGCACTGATTGCATTGATATGGCTCTACATCTCTGGCCGGGGCGTTGCCGCCACCGCACAAATTGCGCCCGCCGGTGACTATGACCTGGTGCGGATGCTGCCCTATATAGCGGTACTGGTGCTGGCGGTGAGCGGCGTCAATGTATTACTGGTGTTGTTTATCGGTATCTTGCTGGCGGGAACTATTGGCCTTGGGTTACAACCGGACTATTCACTGGTTAACCTGTCGCAAGATATCTATGCCGGCTATACCGGTATGCAGGAAATCCTGCTCCTGTCCTTGATGATCGGTGGTCTCGGTGCCCTGATGCAGGCTGGTGGGGGGATTCGCTGGCTAGAACAACAGATCGACCGCATCGGTCGCCTTGGCGGCCACCGCAATCCGGGACGTAAAACCGGCGAGCTGGGTATCAGCACCGCGGTAGCGCTGACCAATATATGTACCGCCAACAACACGGTAGCCATTCTGCTTACCGGACAGCTGGCGAAAGACATGGCGGCACGCTACCGGGTCGACCCGCGCCGCAGCGCCAGCCTGCTGGATATCTACTCCTGCACCGTACAGGGCATGCTGCCGTACGGCGCGCAGGTACTACTCGCGTCCTCCCTTGCCAAAGTGTCTCCACTCGCACTGGCGGGAAGCATCCATTACTGCTGGCTGCTGGGCGCTTGCGCGTTGGTGTCCACATTTATTCCGACGAAGCCCTTTAAATCTGCCGAAACACTAAACTAGTTCACCGGCTCGACAGGATGCATTCCTTTGGCGGGCGCTGATACCGGGAAATACTCAGCGCCCGCCCTCATCAAGTGCGAAGAACCGGCTTCGATATTGACCTGATTCCCGTTGCCGTGGTCACTCGCCGGCTTCCTCCGTCAGTTGACATCGGTAAAATCAAAGCCGACTATTCCCGCAAGTCCAAACGCAAAGGGAGTTGCGCCTTGAGTAATCTGAAGTTCCAGGGGTCCGAATTCGAATCCCAGCCGTTCGAAATGTCAGAGCATACAGAACCGGTCTTTTATTATTTAATTCCCGATGCATACAAGAAGGACTTTTCACTGACCCCCTTGTTGCGATCCATCAAACGCGGCCAGGGTTGGCGCCATATTCGCAAGCGCTGGATTCGCAAACACAAAGCCATTGGTGGGGTGAAAGTCATGTACCAGCACTGCCAGATGCTAAGGGAGCGGGGGTTCAAGGCCGAACTGGTGGTGCTCGGTAAATATCGCGGCAATTTTTTTGGTTTCGATATCACACCTCTTTCGCCTGCCCAGCTTGAACGCCGTCTACGTCCCAACGATGTGCTGGTCTGCCCCGAGCTTATCCCCTATCTGGGGCTGAAGTTTGATAGCTGCAAACGGGTTCTGTTCGTACAGAACTGGAGGCATATCTATCGTCACCTCGAACCCGGCGATGAACACAGTTCCTATGTGGATCTTGGCTACGATTACGTACTCAGCTGCAGTAACTACATCAGTAAACTGTTGAGTCGCGAACCCTCAGATCGCGTGCAGCAGGTCACCAACTTTATTGACCTGTCGCGCTTCCACCCGGAGCCAGCAAAGCGCATCAATGGACGCATCATGGCGCTGCCCCGCAAAAATCCTCGTGACCTCGCCGCAATCATGGCAATTTTGCATGCGGAGGGGTTCGAGTTCGAGCTAATTGATGGAGTATCAGAAGCAGAAATCATCAATGCCTATCAGCGCGCCGATGTTTTTCTTGCAACAGGCTACCCCGAAGGCTTTGGTCTGCCGCCGCTCGAAGCCATGGCCTGTGGTGCCGCCGTAGTGGGGTTTACTGGAGGTGGAGCAGACGAGTTCATGTTCCACGAAGAGACCGCTCTGGTGGCGGAAGACGGCGATATTGAAAGCGCAGTGACCCACCTGCGCCGCATACTTGAAGATACCGCTCTCAAGGAACGCGTGCGTGAAGCGGGAACTCGCAAAGCGAGGCACTACCATCAAAATGCGAGTTGTGAACAGTTAGTTGCCTTTCGCAGACTGTTTGACGAACGAGCAATTGACATGGCGCACGAATGAATTGCCAATGTTCTGCCTACCTTACTCATGTCGCAGCGCATCGATCGGATCGAGTTGCGCCGCCCGTCGCGCCGGCATATAGCCGAAAAGTACGCCGATCCCCGCGGAGAACACAAAGGAAATTAAATTGATCCCGATATCAAAGTGGTAGGGCAGGCCCATCAGTGCTGCCAGCACTACTGAGGCGATGGTGGCCAGTAGGATGCCCAGCAAACCACCCAGCGCCGCCAGTACTACTGCCTCGATCAGAAACTGCAGCAGCACTTCCCGCTCCAAGGCACCAATGGCAAGACGGATGCCGATTTCGCGGGTGCGCTCGGTTACCGATACCAGCATGATATTCATAATACCGATGCCCCCGACCAGAAGGCTGACCGAGGCAACAGCGCCCAGCAATCCGGTAAGTACCTGGGTGGTGTCGGAAAGTGCATCGGCAATCTGACGGGTATCCAGCACATTGAAATCGTCATCTTCCTTATCCGCCAAGCGTCGGCGCTCCCGCATCAGTTGCGTCAACCTCTCCTTAACACGATCAATATCCGGCGCAGCGGCACCAATCAAACAGATTCTGTTCGAGGTGAGCGCGCTGTTGCAGCCACAGGATTTCGATCCGGCTAGTGCCCGTTTTACCGTGCATATCGCAGCCACGGATTACGCGCTGCGGGCGGTGGTGTTGCCGCTGTTGCCCGCGCTTCGCCAGCAGGCGCCCAATCTCCGCGTCGCCGTGCGGGTGCTGCAACAGGATCAGCTCGCCGCGCAGTTCGAGCGCGGCGAGGTGGATCTGGCGCTGCTCATGCCGGAATCCGTCGCCCCCAATCTGCACAGCCGTCGCCTGTTCGACGAGCGCTATATCTGCGTGCTGCGCAGCGGCCACCCGGACGCACACTGCGAGCAGATCAGCATGGAGCGATTCTGCGCGCTGGACCACGCGCTGGTGTCCCTGGTGGGCGACCCCTTCCACGGTGTTACCGACCGCACCCTGGCGGAACTCGGCCACCGTCGTCACGTGGCCGTGTCTCTGCCAAGCTTTCTCGCCCTGCTGGAATTGCTGCGCAACAGCGACCTGATATCGCTGCTGCCGGAAAAACTGCTGGAAGGTGTGGAGGGACTGACCCAGGTGGAGCCACCCATTGCGGTGCCCGGATTTACCAAAGTGGCGGCGTGGCACGAGCGCACGCATCGCGACCCGGGCCAGGCCTGGGTGCGGCAGATTCTGTTCGAGCGATTCTGCGATTCCGATTAAAAAAACGGCCACTTTTCAGTGGCCGTTTTTATTTCGATCTTCGGATTATTTGTACCGCGTCTATTTATATCTCTCTAACCAGTGCGCATAGGACGCCGGCAGCACCCAGGATGGGCGTTCGATATCGAGCGCAAGTGCCGCCTTGTAGCTCCAGTGCGGATCGGCCAGATGCGCGCGCCCCACCATCACCAGGTCCAGCTGTTCGTCGCGCACGGTCTTGTCCGCAAGATGCGGTTCGCCCACACCCCAGGCGGTGGCCACCGGCAGGTCCGCTTCGCGGCGCACGCGCTCGGCAATGGGCGCGAGGAATGCCGGGCCCCAGGAAATCTGCGCTTTCGGGGTATTGAAACCGAGGCTCACGCTCACCAGATCGGTACCGCCCTCGCGAAATCCTTTCACCAGGTCGATGGATTCCGCCAGGGTCTCCTCGTCGCGGCCGTCGTATTCGATCACACCGAAGCGGATGGTGAGCGGTAGGTTTTCCGGCCACACCTCGCGCACCGCTTCCAGGGTTTCCAGCAGGAAGCGGCCGCGGCCTTTGGCATCGCCACCGTATTCATCGCTGCGCTGGTTGGCGTGTACGGAGAAGAAACTCTGGGCGAGATAGCCGTGGGCAAAGTGCAGTTCCAGCCACTCGAAACCCGCGTCCCGCGCGCGTTTGGCGGCGGCGACAAAGTCCGCTTTTACCCGGCGGATATCTTCCAGGGTCATCGCTTTCGGCACCCGCGGCAGGTGTTCGCCGAAGGCCACCGCGGACGGGCCGATGGGCTGCCAGCCGCGGGCATCTTCCGCGGGAATATGGTCGTCCCCTTCCCAGGGGCGGTTGGCACTGGCTTTGCGGCCAGCGTGGGCGATCTGGATACCCGGCACCGCGCCACTCTGCTTGATAGCCGCAGCAATGCGCTGCATGCCCTCAGCCTGCTCGTCATTCCACAGTCCGGTACAGGCAGGGGTGATGCGCCCCTCCGGCGCCACCGCCGTGGCCTCCACAATAACCAGGCCGGCACCGCCGCGGGCCAGTGCCGCGTAGTGCACCTGGTGCCAGTCGTTGGTAAAGCCGTCCTCGGCCTGGTACTGGCACATGGGCGGAATGGCGATGCGGTTGCGCAGATCCACATCTTTCAGGCGATAGGTTGAAAACAGGTTTGGCATTCCGATAACTCCGCTCGTTCTGCTTAAATTCGGGCTGTTCAAATTTGGAAATTTTGGTCTGGAAATTTGAGGCGTGAGACCGGATCAAATTGCCGCGCGACTGCGCGCTGCAGCAACCAGTCCGTCGAGCCACTCCTGATGACCGTTCAGCATCGGATTCGGGCGCGTCGCGGCCATCTCACGTGCGGGGGCACCGATCTGGGATTCCTGGGTCAGGATGCGCACGCGATTGCCCGGCAGGTCTTCCAGCAACCAGGCGTGATGCACGTCCAGACGCGTGGTCTCATCCCCCTCGGCCCAGCCGTGCCAGGCCACACGGGCGGCCTCACCGGCAACCGGCGGCACATGTTCCACCACGCTGGATTCCACCGGGAAGCCGAAGGTCTTGAAGCGGAAGCGCAGGCCGTCACGCAGTTCAGGTCCCGCGCCATCGTCAAATTCGATATCGGAAGAATTGCTGTAGTAAGTGGGCCAGGCAGTCGCCGTATTCAGATAGGGCCACACGTCGGCCACGCTCAGGCCGGCAACGATCACCTCGTTGGAGACAAAATTGTCGGTGGTGCCGGGCAGAAAGTTTTCCGGCCAGATAATCGCACTCAGGGTATTCATGGCTGTACCTCGATGGCAGGGTTCGACTCTCGGATGCCCCGCATATTAGCCATCGCCAGATATAATACCAATCGCCATTTATGATCATGGCGATAAGATGATCTGATATTAAAGGTAGACTCAGCGTCCGCGCCCGAAGGCGGCGATGGAGAGAATGGAGAAAATAAACAGTTCGAGAAACTTCGGAACGCATTTTAGATAGCGCAGCCCTTCTGCCAACTGGAACAGCACACCGCCGCCTTTGATGTTGCGCGCAGCAGGGCGGATGTCCACGACCTGCAGGGAACACGGGTGCGATAAACACCAAAGGCAAGTAGTGGGCGAGGAGATGATACCTACCCAGTAGATGGTATTGTCCCCAAGATACAGTGCATAGTTCCTGTCTTTGAATATTTCAAAGGGCACAGCGTTACATCACTATTTCGAAACCGGCATGGAAGCATGGAAGAACCTTATTCTTCTTCCCTCTACAGAACCGCTTCACCCCTGTTATACGTCCTGCAACTCCGCTGCCAGCTTGCTGGTTTCGAGCGCACGTGATTTGTGAAAACGACCGAGCCCCAGATACACTACCGGGGTCAAATAAAGGGTAAAGAGTGCCGCGAGGCCAAGTCCGCCAAACATCACCCAGCCAATAGCCATGCGCGCCTCTGCACCGGGACCGCTACTCAGAATCAGCGGCAAACCACCGAGCACAGTGGAAAGCATGGTCATGGCAATAGGCCGCAGGCGCACGCGGGCAGCTTCGGTTACCGCATCGTACACACTGTAGCCTCGGTCCCGCAGCTGATCGGCAAACTCCACCAGTAGAATCCCGTTCTTGGCCATCAACCCGATCAACATCACCAGTCCGATCTGGGAAAAGATATTAATCGTGGTTCCGGTAAAAAACAGCGCATAAACTGCCGCGGCAAGACCGAAAGGCACGGTCACCATCACGATCACCGCGCTGCTGATGCCTTCAAACTGGGCGCACAACACCAGAAAGACCACCAGTGCGGCAATGGCGTAGGTCATCGCCACTTCCCGTGAGCTCTCCTCCAGTGAATTCGCCTCGCCGAGGAACGTAATCCCCACGTCTTCCGGTAGCAGTTCACTGGCAAGCTGCCTCATATCCTCAACCGCGCTCGCCAGTGGATAACCTGAATCCAGTCCGGCATCGATTTCTATAGCACGGCGCTGGCCATGGCGATCCAGCTCTGCGGCCACGCTCTCTTCTCGCAGAGTGACCATGCTCGAGAGCGGCAACAGATCACCGCGTTCACTCTTCACGTAGAGATTGACCAGATCTTCCGGAGAGGAAATCGTACTGTTCGCCGTTTCCAACATAATGGGTACCGCTTGGTCCCCCACATTCAGGTCCACCACATCAAGGCCATCGACAACCGCGCGCAGTGTGGTGGCAATATTGGTTAGCGGTACGCCAAGATCGGCGGCGCGACGACGATCGATTTCAATGGACAGCTGTGGCTGGGTCGGGCGATAACTGATTTCCGGGCGACTCAGGTACGGCAGCCGATCTTCGATGGCGCGGACCATGTTTCGGGAGGCCTGGTAAATGCGCTCATAATCATTTCCCACCAGTGCCACTTTGATACCACCGCCACCACCGCGCAAGGACAGACTGTTGGGGCTGCTTACGCGAATACGCGCTCCGGGAATCTGTTCGAGGGGGCCCTGAATTTCGTCCTTTAATGCCTGCTGAGAAATGGTGCGTTGATCCCAGTCAGCCAGGGGCAGCGTGATCTGCGCGCGGTTCGGATCCCATTGGCCTATTTTGGTCATCACGTCGGTAACATCCCCGCGCTCAACCAGAGGTCTGACCACATCCTCGATATGTTCCGCCTGGCGGGCAATATAGTTCTGGCCCACACCGTCGGGACCGGTAGCATTCACGTAGAGAATGCCGCGGTCTTCCTCCGGTAGCAGCTCTTTACCCAGCACGGTGTAGAGCGCACCGGCGCCAACCGCGAGTAACATGGCCACGGCAAAACTCAACCAGCCGTGGCGCAGGCAGGAGACCAGGCTGCGCTGATACATATCCCCCAGCCGTTCCCCCATTTTTACCACGCTGTGATACAGGGTTGAGTTGGGTTCACTCCCGGCAGTGCGGGTGATTCGTGCAGTGAGCATCGGCACCAGTGTCAATGCCACGACAGACGACAGCGCCACCGCGGTGGCCAATACCAGACCAAATTCGCGGAACATTCGCCCGGCGGTACTGGGCAACAGCGCAATGGGGATAAAGACGCTCACCAGTACCGCCGTGGTCGCCAGCACCGCAAAAATTACCTGGCGGGTACCGAGTACCGCAGCCGCGCGCGCGCCCATACCCGTACTGCGCAGGCGCTGAATATTTTCCAGCACCACGATCGCATCATCCACCACCAGACCGGTCGCCAATACAATCGCCAGCAGGGTCAGAATGTTGATGGAAAAACCCATCAACCAGATACCCGCAAGAGTGCCAACAAGCGCGATGGGAATCGCCGTACTTGGTACCAGAGTCGTGCGGATATTGCCGAAGAACAGCCAGATGGCGGCAATCACAATCAATATCGTATAGCACAGGCTGGCAACCACCTCCTTCACCGAGCCCTTGATAAATACCGCGCGATCTTCGGTGATGGTGATCTTGAGGTTGTCGAAGCGAGCATTGAGCGCCGCGACTTTTTGGTAAACGCCATCGCTGATTTCGATGGTATTACTCTGGGCCTGGCGCACGACACCAAGGCCGATCACCGGGCGATCATTGAGAAATACCAGGGACTGTACATCTTCCGGAGCAAAAGACACGTGGGCAACATCAGCAACGCGTATATCCCCACGAATAATCGTATCGCGCACCTGTTCTTCGGTGATCGTGGACGCATCCGTGCGCACCAGTAACTGCTGGTCTTCGGAATTGAAACTGCCGGAGGGCACATCCAAAGGTGCGTTCTGCAGCACCGCCGCAATATCACTGACCGTCAGGCCAAAACTCGTCAGGCGCAGTGGATCCAGAACCACCCGCAACACCCGCTGGCGCTGTCCGGAGATCGGCACGTCCGCCACACCGTCGATGGAAATCAGCTCGGGAATAATATCTTTTTCGATGATGTAGGTGAGCGCTTCATCGCGCAGGGTGTCACTGGTCACGGCCAGCTGCATGATCGGCTCCGGCTGATCCGCCGCTTTTATCACCGTCAGCCGCTCGACATCTTCCGGCAGGTTGCGCTCCGCCTGGCTCACGGCCTCGCGTACATCCGCGGCGGCGGTATCCAGGTCGACGCTCGAATTAAATTCGATATGAATACGAAAACTGTTTTCTTCACTGGAAGATTCGATGTGCCTGATCCCGGAAACCCGGGCCACCGCCCCCTCGACGATACTGGCGACCTCCGCGTCCATGGTTTCCGGCGAGGCACCGGGCAAAGCCCCGCGCACGGAAACGATGGGCACATCCACATCCGGCAGCTCGCGCACTTCCACCGCACTGAAGGCGGCGATACCGGCGATGGCGATCAGCAGGTTCAGTACCAGAATCAGCACCGGCCGCCGGATGGCCAGCGAGGCAATATCGTTGCGGTGCGCGTCCACGGAATTATCAAGGCTTCGCTCGCTCATCGATTCACAACCCCGCCATGCTCGTGACACTGAGCCCTTCGCGCATACGCTGGGTACCTTCGGTGACCACCTGGATGCCTTCCGGCAACTCGGCATCCACTAGAATCGCCCCCGGTACCCGCTGCACTACCGTAGCGGGAATACGTTTGCTCCTGCCGTCGTCCACCCCCCACACAAAAGCACCGTCATTGCCCCACTGCAGGGCCACCTCGGGAATCAGTGGATAGCGGCCACTCACCAACGTCAGAGACACGCGGAAGCTCATACCGGGACGCAACAGATCTTGGGAATTGTCTACCAAAGCGCGCGCGGCAAAGGTGCGGGTTTGCGGATTGATTCGACTGTCGATTTCCACCAGCCTGCCCTGATGCTGCGGGCTGCCATTAGCCCAGGTGGACACGGCGATCGTCTGATCCTGCTGAATCTGGCCGAGAAACAGCTCCGGCACCTGGAAAGTCACCAGCAGGTTGCTGCGATCATCAATGGTGGTAATGGCGGTGGAGGTGTCCACCCGGGCACCTGGATCCAGGTCAGTGATGCCGATAAAGCCGTTGAACGGTGCCGCTATGGTGCGATAACCCAGTGCCACCTGGGCTCGATCAAGATTGAGACGTGCGCGCTCGACCGCACTGCGGGCATCGTCCAGAGCACTCTCTGTTACCGTGCCGGAAGCGCGGGTGCGCTCGTAGCGGCCGAGCAGCCGCCGGGCATCTTCCAGTTCGACACTGGCAATTTTCACCGCCAGGTGCTGGTCCCGGTCATCCAGGCGAACAACAGCCTGCCCTGCTTTCACCTGCTCTCCCGCCGTAACGGCGACCTCCACCACTTCGCCGCTGACTTCCGGGTACAAAGTCACGCTTTTGACCGCACGGGAAGTCCCTACGGCCTCGATATTGACCTTGCGCGGATGCCACTCCACGACTTCAGTGACGACGGGCTGCGCCGGGACATCACGTTTTAAAAGCGTTGTGTCACTATCGCCTTTGCAGCCGGCAACGCCCGCGACAATCAACAGCAGCGTGGTGAAAGTGGAAATAGGAAAGCGGCGAGCGGATCCTTGCTGGGTTAAATTCACTGCGGCACCTGTTGGCAATCAATACGGTGTATTCAGGGGAACGTAAGTCCTGCAGGTTACCGATTCTAAATTGCAGTTTCCATCGCTCTCGCGATCCGCCCGCCTTATTCGTGTCGCAGCGCATTAATGGGATCTAGCCGCGCCGCCCGTCGCGCCGGCATATAGCCGAAAAGTACGCCGATCCCCGCGGAGAACACAAAGGAAATTAAATTGATCCCGATATCAAAGTGGTAGGGCAGGCCCATCAGTGCTGCCAGCACTACTGAGGCGATGGTGGCCAGTAGGATGCCCAGCAAACCACCCAGCGCCGCCAGTACTACTGCCTCGATCAGAAACTGCAGCAGCACTTCCCGCTCCAAGGCACCAATGGCAAGACGGATGCCGATTTCGCGGGTGCGCTCGGTTACCGATACCAGCATGATATTCATAATACCGATGCCCCCGACCAGAAGGCTGACCGAGGCAACAGCGCCCAGCAATCCGGTAAGTACCTGGGTGGTGCCGGAAAGTGCATCGGCAATCTGACGGGTATCCAGCACATTGAAATCGTCATCTTCCTTATCCGCCAGGCGTCGGCGCTCCCGCATCAGTTGCGTCAACCGCTCCTTAACACGATCAATATCCGGCGCATTGGCCACCGAGATCATGATGTCCGAAATATTGCGGCGGCTGCCTGCGAGCCGGCGCTGCACCGCGCCCAGGGGCATCACGATCTTGTCATCCTGATCGCCCATAGCGGACTGCCCCTTGGACTTGAGCACACCGATAATTTCACAGGAAAAATTCTTCACCCGCAGTACATCGCCTACCGGCATATATTCGCTGCCGAACAACTCACTGCGAATGGTTTCGCCGATCACACACAGCGTGGATCCGAGTCTGGCTTCCTGCTCATTGAAAAAACGCCCCGCGGAGAGCTCCCAGTTCGCGGCGATGAAATAGTCGCTGGTTGTACCCACCACCTCCGTTGTCCAGTTTCGGGAATACGCGACCAAGGTGGCACCCACTTCAATTTCCGGTGCGACCGCGGCAATGCCAAGAATCCTTGCGCGAATCGCTTCCACATCGTCCATACGGAACGGAGGAGGACCGCTGGAGCCGGCGCTGCCGGGCGGTCCGCGACGAAAGCGCGCCTGGCGCAACATCAGCAGATTACTACCCAGGCTTTCCACCTGCTGACGCACCGACTCGGTGGCGCCATTGCCCAGTGTAACCATGGTGATGACCGCGGACACGCCGATGACGATCCCGAGTACCGTGAGGAAAGACCGCAGTATGTTGCGACGCACTTCCCGCACCGCCAGCAGAAAACTACTCCACAGCATCGGAGCGCTCCCTTCCTGCATCACGGACTGATTCATCCCTTGCCACTTTGCCATCCACAAAATGCACGGTGCGACGAGCGTAGGCTGCCATCTCTTCCTCGTGGGTCACCATCAGGATAGTGATGCCACTGTCGCGATTCAGGGAGACCAGTAACTCCATGATTTCATGGCTGCGACGGGTATCCAGATTTCCGGTAGGTTCATCGGCGAGCAGCAGTGTGGGATTGGTGACAATGGCACGGGCGATGGCGACTCGCTGCTGCTGGCCACCGGAAAGCTCCGCCGGCGTGTGATGCTCCCATCCCGCCAGCCCTACCTGGGCCAGCGCACGCCTGGCTGCTGCGGCGCGCACGTCTGCGGGTTCCCCGCGATACAGCAACGGCAGTTCAACGTTTTCCTGCGCCGACGTGCGCGCCAGCAGGTTGAACCCCTGAAACACGAAACCGAGGAAATGCCGACGCAACAGAGCCCGCTCATTGCGCGATAGCTTTTCCACACTGACATCGCGAAACCGGTAGTTGCCACTGGTGGGAATATCGAGACAACCGATGATATTCATCACCGTCGACTTACCCGAGCCACTGGGCCCCATCACCGCGACGAAGTCTCCCTCCTCGACGATCAGGTCCACACCCTGCAGAGCCTGGAACGCGGCCGTCCCCTGGCCATAGCGTTTGGTAACGCCGGAAAACGCCAGCAGCGCACTCATCCGCGGGCCCCTGAAAGTCCGGTAACCACGCGCATACCTTCGCGCAGGTCGCCGTCAACAATCTCGGTGTAGCGACTGTCGCTGATCCCCGTGCGCACCCGCACAGGCTTGAGAATCCCGTCTTCGAGCACCCAGAGACGGCGCGGCCCCTTCATTGGCAGATTCGACCCGGTATCGTCATTCCCGCGATTGCGGTTGCGCGGCCCCCGCATAAAACGCGGCGGGCCCGGCATCAGTTGCGAAAGAATACCGCCGCTTTCCCGCGCGCGATTGCCACCACGCTCGCCGGATCGCTCGGGCGGTCCTTCACCTGGTCCTGCACCGGGGGGCATGCCCATTCCCGGCCCCATGCCAGGATCCCAGTCCCCTGGCACGCCCTCCGGTCCTTCGCCCTCTGGGCCCCCGGGACCATCGCTCATATCCAGGAAAAATTCGGGCATCAATTCCACCGGCGGGGTAAAGCGCAGTGCAGCGTTCGGCACCAGCAGCGCGTCCTCGCGGGACTGAGTGGTGATGGTTGCGGTCGCCGTCATCCCCGGACGCAGGGATTCATCCGGATTCGCCACCGACAACAGGGTCGAATAGGAAACGACGTTATCGACAATACTGGAACCGAGACTTACCCGGGTGACGTACGCGGGATATTCCCTTCCAGGCCAGGCATCCACCGAAAAACGCGCATTCAACCCTTTGCTGACCTGTCCTATATCGGCCTCGTCGACACTCACCTCAAGTTCCATTTTCGAGAGATCTTCCGCCAGTGTGAACAGGGTCGGCGCCGACAGGGAGGCGGCCACGGTCTGTCCGGGCTCCACCACCCGGGATAAAACCACTCCGTCAATGGGCGACACAATAATGGCTTTGGCCAGGTTGGTTTCCGCCGACGCCAGGTCCGCGCTGGCAGATTCCACATTTGCCGCGGCCACCGCACGATCGGCGCGGGCGCGGCGGTCCGCAGCCTCCGCGCTATCCATTTCTGCCTGTGACGGCAGGCGACCTTCGGTCGCTGCATGCAGGTCCTTGCGTCGCTGGTACTCACGAGAGGCCTCAATAACGGTGGCCTCGGCCTGCTGCAGGCGGGCTTCGGCGGAAGCCAGAGACGCTTTACCCTTGCGCACCTGATCCTGCCACTGCACGGTGATCAGGCGGGCCAGCTCCTGACCTTTTTTAACGTGATCGTTGTAGTCCACGGATACGGTTTCCACGGTGCCGGAAACCTCGGTTCCAATGTCCACCTGGTTGAGCGGCTGCAGGTTTCCGGTGGCGGTAACCGTTACCTCGAGATTGCCGCGTCCGACGGACGCCGTGGAAAACTGCGGTGCGTCTGCGGCGGCAGAAAAGCCGCCAAAAGCCCAGTAACCGACAACCGCGACTCCGGCAAGTCCACCAGCAATCATCAATTTGCGGGAAAACCCGGCGCGATTCTCGGTAACGGAATCCTTTAAGGAAAAGATACCGGCAATGCCCCCCTGCTTGCGGGATTTTGCCAACATGTCCTGTACAGAGGTATCGCTGCCACTCATCAAATTGCTCTCCATGGATTGCGTCTCCCGCTTACCAGCTGCCACCGAGTGCCCGATACAGACTGATCATTGCCAGGCTATTCTCTGCCCGCGCGCGCAGCAGGCTCTCTTCGGCACTCAACACCTGTCGCTGGGCATCCAGCACGGTCTGAAAACTCACAGCCCCGGTCTGGTAGCGGACAAATGCCAGGTCCTGACTGTTGCGGGCTAAATTCAGGTTTTCTGCCAACTGCGGAATACGGCGCTCGCTACTGTCGAGCGCCACGTAGGCATCGGCCACGTCAGCGAGGGCGGCAAGTAGGGTTTTCTGATACGTATTGAGTGCCTGTTCGTACTGTGCATCACGTACCGTGACCTGTTCACGCAGCTTGCCGGCGTTAAACAGGGGAACACTGACAGAACCTAACAGGGAGCGGGCCAGATTCGCGGTATCGAATAGATCTGCAGCATCAAGGCTGCTGAAATCAAGCCCACCGCCGAGGCGAAAACTGGGATAGCGCGCGGCTTCAGCGGCATCACGGCGGTAACTGGCCGCAGTAACTGCGTGTTCGGAAGCGCGCAGGTCCGGGCGACGACGCACCAGATCGGCAGAAATATTGCGGGTGTCGATTGCAAGGGGTGCCGCCACATAGGGCACCCCGGTAACTGCCTGCAGACGCTGGTACAGAGCCCGGGGTTCTTCCCCCGAAAGGACTGCGAGCGCATGCATGGATTGGCGCACGGCGCCCTCCTGATCCGGCACCTGGGCCTGTAACTGGCCGACACTGAGACGCGCCTGAGTCAATTCCAGCTCGCTGTCGAGTCCCACGTTATAACGCGCCTCAATCAGTTCCGCCGTTTCCCGCTGTGCCGCCAGATTGCGATGGAGAATATTGGACTGCGCCTGGGCGCGGCGCAGGTTCACATAATTGCTCGCCACCTCCGCAGCCAGCGCCACTTGCGTATCTTCCAGCCTGGCGTTGGTCGCCTGCTGGTCTTCCTGCGCAGCGCGGGCACTATCGCGGTTACCGCCGAAGATATCCAACTGCCAAGCGGCATCCACACCCGCCCCATAGCGGCTGCTGTCGTCATTGCGCGACGCCGAACTGCCACCGTTTACTTCCGGTAAAAGAGCTGCGCCGGCAATGGCACTCTGGGCGCGGGCCGACTTCAGGGCTGCCTGTGCACTGCGTAGATCCGGGTTGGCCGCCAGCGCATCACTGATCAGATCCACCATCAGTGGATCGTCAAAGCGCTGCCACCAGTCGGCGTGCACCTCGGGAAATTCAAGATCAGACCCGCTGCCGGGTTCAGAGCCTGCCGCGATAGAAAACTCTTCCGCGTGGCTGATCGCCGTGCACGGTAATGCCATACAGAGTGCGAGCGCCAACAGTCGGGGCGATCGGCAAAGAAAATTCGGAGGGGTTTTCACGGGCAAATGCGGTCTTATGCTGGAAAGCTAAAGCATGCCGCAGTTGCGCGTTAAGAAGGGTTAATTTCGCATAAATTTCATTAAGCGATTTCACCCCCGGCAGATTGTTAAGAGGCCCTTCAAGCTTCCCGTGAAAATACCGCCAGGGGGTGTGTGGTGGTGATGGCCATCTGCACTCGATCGCCGTGCCGGGCTTTCACTTCATGGCTGGTGCGCACCCGCAGCTGCGTGCCACCTTCAATACTGACCGCATACAGCCGCGAACAGCCTTCATAGCGCACCCAGTCGACCACTGCATTACCCATATCCGAGGGCACCAGTGACAGATCGTCCGGGCGCAACAACAAATCCACCTCACCAGAGGCACCATTGATGGGAATACCCGGCGCGGGACCAAGAGCGGTGATCGCCTGGTTTTGCTGCAATGTTCCGGGGAGAAAGCTGGCCTCGCCCAGGAAGCGGGCGACGAACCGGCTCGCGGGCTCGGCAAAACACTTCTCCGGGGTATCCAGCTGTTCCAGTTTGCCGCCATTGAGGATCCCGACGCGATCCCCTACGGAGAGCGCCTCTTCCTGGTCGTGGGTCACCCAGATGGCTGGGACACCGGCCTCTTTGAGCGCCTCGCGGATTTCCCAGCGCAGGCTGTCCTTGAGCGCGGCATCGAGATTGGAAAGGGGTTCGTCGAGCAGCACAAACGCCGGCTCGTGTGCCAGAGTGCGCGCCAGTGCAACGCGCTGCTTCTGCCCACCCGAAAGACGCGCGGGCTTTGCATGGCGGAACGGCTCCAGTCCCAATAGTTTCAGCCAGTGATCCGCCAGTGTGGTATCGGTCAGGCGAAAGCAGACATTCTGCTCCACCGTCAAATGGGGAAACAGTGCAAAGTCCTGAAACACCATACCCACATTGCGTTTTTCCGGTGGTACCAGCTTGTCCGCTGTCGCGCGCCAGTTGCCCAGCGCAATCTCTCCCTCGGAAATGGGGATCAGTCCGGCCAGGGCCTGCAAAATAGTGGTTTTGCCACAGCCCGTCGGCCCCACGAGCATCAGGACTTCGTCCTCCGCCAGCGCGAGGTTCAGGTTTTTCACTACCGGGGTAGAGCCGTAGTGAACGGACAGATTGCTAACCTTCAGCATCAGGGATGGGTATTCTCAGTTACATCAAATTCGGCCCGGCGCTCGCCGGACAACATCAGTGCAAGTCCGAGAGCGGACATCAACACCAGCAGCAAGCCGGGAATGGCAGCGCGACCAAAATACCCCGCTTCATACACTCGCCACAAGTAGGTGGCCAGAGTTTCAAATCCGGTGGGGCCCAGCATCAGGGTGGCGGGAAGTTCGCGCATCGCCTCCAGAAATACCAGCGCCGCACCGGCCACCATTCCCCGCACCGTGAGCGGCAGGGTGACGCGCTGGAAAGCTTCCCGTGGGCTGGCACCCAACAATCGCGCCGCCTTCACCAGACTCGGGTCCAGACCTTCCGCGGTGGAGCGCACAGAGCCAACCGCCAGCGGCAGAAAACGCAGCACGTAAGCGACGACCAACAGTCCCAGGGTCTGGTACAGGAACGGCAGCTGTAAACCGACGTACACCAGCGCCGTGCCCATCACAATACCCGGCACCCCAAATCCGAAATAGGTCATACGCTCCATCAGGCGTCCGGCACGCCCGGCAATGGCCGCGTGGGCCACGGGTACCGCCAGTACCACCGCGAAGATCGCCGCCAAAAAGGAAGCGTGTGCGGAGTTCCAGGCGTAGCTGAGTTCAAAACCTCCTGCGCCATCCCGTGCCAGCCAGATGCCGAATACCGCCAGCGGCAGCACTATCGCCAGCATCAGCACCGGAGTCACCCCCAGTGCAATGAGCAGCCGCTGCCAGGGTTTCGGCCAGATCGTCAGATGTCGCCCGGGCCGCTCACGGCTACCGCGCACACGGGATTCCAGAAACAGTACCAGCCCTACAATCACCAGCAGTTGCAGTGACAGCATCGCCGCCTGACTGAGTCCGAACGCGTTGTATTCAACGAAGATCACCCGGGTAAAAGTATCCAGCCGCATGATCGCCGGCGTACCGAAATCCGACAGGGTGTACAGCGCCACCAGCAGGCCGCCGGCGGCGATGCCGGTCACTACTCGTGGCAATACCACACGCCACAAACTGACCCCCAGGGTCATGCCCAGGGTGCGGGCGGCATTGACCAGACTGGCGTCCAGACTGAGCAGCGAGGCCCGGGTGGTGAGCATCACAAAGGGGTAGGAATACAGGATCATCACAATGGTGGCCCCCACCAGCCCATCCATTGCCGGCATCGGCAGACCGAGTATATTTTCGATCTCACCGCCACGGCCAAAGGCCGCATAGAGGGTAAAGGCTCCGATATAACTGGGAATCGCCAGGGGGGCCGCGAGCAGAATCAGCCACAGTCTGCGCCAGGGCATCTGCACGTAGGCGGTCAGCAGCGCCAATGGCACCCCGATCAGCACCGACCCGAGTACCGTAAATACCATCAGGAGCAGGGTATTGGTCAGAACCTTGAGGTTGTGCGCATCAAACAGCTGCACCTCATCCGACGCGAGACCGACCAGTACCCCCACGGGCACTAGCGCCACCAGCGCAATGATCAGAGCCAGCGGATAAGACGCCGGCCAGCGGGCGAACATTCGGCGCATTACAGTACGCCGACAGAGCGCATCAGCTTGAGCGTCGGACGCAGGTCCGCAAGCTGGGTCAGGTCCACCTTGGGTGGAGATATGGTGTCGAGCGGCACCAGTCCCTGGGGCGGTTTGACGCCGTTGACCAGGGGGATTTCGAAGGCCTCGGAAGCGAGGTAGGACTGCACTTCCCGGGTCAGCAGGTAGCGGATGAAATTGATCGACAGATCGCCATCACTCAACGCCACAACACCGCCGGCATTCACCAGGCAACCAGCATCGTTTTTGGTAAACGCAAGGTCCACTTTGGCATCGGGCTTGCCGCTTTTCAGACGGAGAGTGTAATAGTGGTTGGCAAGACCCACATCCACTTCACCGCGTTCCACGCCCATCACCACGCCGAGTTCACCCGCGTAATTCTTGGCCTGCTTGTTCATCGCCCGCAGCCAGTCGCCAGTCGCCTTGTCTCCTTCCTGCAGGCGCATGGCGGTGACGAAAGACTGAAAGGCCGCGTATGCCGGTGCCCAGCCGACGGACAGGTTGCTGTCTGGCAGCACCATGATGCTGTCAGGGATCTGCTCGGCAGTGAGTCGCTCCGTGTTAAACGGCAGGGTGCGGATGCGGCCGGTCACTGGCGCCCACTGGGGATACCGGAAACCGGGTTTGAGCTGCCCGATAAGGTCTGCCGGCAGCGACCGAGCCAGTCCGGCCTCCGCTACCAGGCCAACGGCCCCAGAGTCCACCGCCCAGAAAACGTCGGCGCGACGCACACCGGCCTTGGCCTCCGCCACAATGGTATTCGCGAGCGCCGCGGTAACACCGCGGCGAATCTGCAGGTTCAGCTTGGGGTTACGCTTTTTGATGGCCTCAAGGACATTCTCGTAGAGACCACCCTCCCCGCGCCCGAGGTAAAGGGTGAGCTCACCTTCCAGTGCCGGCAACTGTTCCACGGAAATGGCACTGGCCACCGGGCTTGCAGCCAGGGCCCTGGCGGACGGTAGGCAACTCAGGGCGCCGACCGCGGCCAGGCTATGCAAAAAATCTCTACGCTGCACAGATAATCCTTACTGATCCTTATCGTTTGAACACCTACTATCGAGCGGGATCTTTAACGAATTGACGTACCGTTAAAAGACGTCTTTACGTTTCTTTTCCGCATCCATAAGCAGGGTTTTGGCCTTGTCCAGCTTGGCCTGCATGGCTTCCACTACCTTGCGCACGTCATCCACACTGGTTTTGCCATCCAGCGCCTGCGGCAGTGTTACATTGAAATCTTTTTCCAGGTCTTCGACGAGTGCGGCATCTTGCTCGATCAGTGCGCCTTCCACACCTTCAAAGCGGTGCAGGTAGGTGTCGTGGACGATATTGGTCGCGGCTTCCGGCAGTTTTTCTGCGTATTTGGCCACCACCCGGTCGAGACGGTGTTTGATATCGTCGAGGGTCTCCGGCATGGTAGTGGGCTCTGCTTCGGTGGTCTGCACCTTCGCCAGCAAGCCTTTTTCCTGGAACTGGGCGGCAAGCTTCACCGCACCCAGCCCCTGCCACAGGGCCTGATTCAACTTGACCTGTTCCGCACGTACCTTGGAAATTGGCGCACCGGCTTCAATTGCCTGTTTCACCCCGAAAATGCCCTGCCAGATATTGGCGTACACAGGAACGTAGTTGGTTTCAATCGCGGAGTGGAAGTCCACTTCTTCCCAGTGCTCCACCATCACATTGGTGTCGGTGCCCTTCACGCCGTTCTTCTCGTAGGTGTCAACCACTTCGCCGTACTTGGCCACCAGCCAGCTCACTTCCTCAGAATAGGAACCGATATGTGCCTTCAGGTCATTGACGTGATCACCGATGGCGCCATTCGCGGATACCTGGCCAGCGGTGAACAGGGCGCACAGGCCGATAGCGAGGCTCAGTGCGCGATATTTCCCTACAAAAGATTTAGCTTGCATACGTGTCCACTCGTTTTGCGTCAAAATTGCGCAAATGATACTCATTATCAAAGATGGAATAAAGTACAGTTTTTAAGGAATTCTCTGTCTCTTGCGGGCCCGGATGGCGCCTGCCAGGCAAGGGCCCGGGGGGCAGCTCAAGGATTGACCGGTGCCCCTTGCAATGCCGGCGGGATACTAGCAGTCCGAGGCCGGTATTTCACCTTCTACCCCAGCCCCTGTTCGATTGATTTCAGCCGCCGAAAGATCCACAAAAAGATTCCCGCGCAAGGCTGGAGCCCCAAGAGCTGGTATAGTTCCCCCATCACAGTCCCCTCGCCCGGAATCCTGTAACCACTCCAGCAAAGACTCCAGTAACAACTAATGAAGAGCGCTCCCGTTGATCACTAAGACCAAAGCCACTCTGCGGCACGCTGTTGGCGGTCTACAAACGCGCCTGATCCGGTTGTTGCCCACTCATATCCCCATTGCGTTCAAACTGGCGCTGGTCATGACCCTGCTGCTGGTACTGGGAATGGCCAGTCTGGGCCTGTTTATCAGCGACAACCAGAACCACCTGATCCGCACCCAATTGCACGACTTCGGCAATACCATGGCGCAGCAGCTGGCAAAGCAGGCCAGTGAGCCGATCCTGTCGGAAAACAGTCTGAACCTGCGTATGCTGACCGCCAATCTGGATGGCGACCAAAAGGTTCTGGGTGCGGGTGTATACGCGCACGATGGCAAATTACTGTCGGCGACCGGGATTCAGCCCGATCTCTCCGCCCCCCTTCCCGATGTGCCTGAAGTCCTGTCCCGCCCCTGGTTCAGGCACCGCGCAAACGGATCTCAGGAACGGCTCATCAGCTTTATCGCCCCCGCCAACTACCAGGGCGTCCGGGTCGGCTCGGCTGTGGTAACCCTGTCGGCCTCGCAAATGGACAAAGCCGCCACCAGGGCCCGCCACGCCATTGTCTACGCCACTCTTGCCATGACTCTGCTGGCATCACTGCTGGCGTATTGGCTGAGCCGGCGCCTGTCCCTACCCATTCACCGCCTGATGGAGGCCACCCGGGCGATTGACCGCGGCGACCTGGCGACAAGGATCGATCAGCAACGCAACGACGAAATCGGCTTTTTATTCGAGGGCTTCAACAATATGGCCGCCGGCCTGCTGAGAAAGTCCCAGGTTGAAGAGGTCTTTTCCCGCTATGTGTCGAAGAGCGTCGCCGACAAGGTGCTGGCCAACCTCGACGAAGTGCGGCTGGTGGACCGACCGATCGAGGCAACCGTGCTGTTTGCCGACATCACCGGCTTTACCGCGATGTCGGAAAAGCTGCAACCGAGCCAGGTCTCCGCGCTGCTAAACGAATATTTTTCGTATATTTCCCGAGCCTGTGCGTTGTATGGCGGGGTGGTCGACAAATTTATCGGCGACTGTGCAATGCTGGTATTCGGGGTCCTGGAAGACGACAATGACCACGCATTCAACGCCGTCAGCTGCGCAGTATTGATCCAGCAGCTGGCCGCTCAGTTAAACCAACAGCGCCGCGCTGATGGAAAGCCTGAAGTGCACTTCCGTATTGGTATCAACTCCGGTGCGATGCTGGCCGGCAATCTGGGCTCCGACGAGCGAATGGAGTTCACGGTGGTTGGCGATGCCGTCAACCTGGCCTCCCGACTGTGTTCCGAAGCCCAGCCGGATCAAATTATCATTCGCCAACAACTGTTTACCATGCTGGAACCGCGCATCACTGCACAAGCCGAACAAACGCTGCCGATTCGCGGAAAATCGACTCCCGTGATGATCTATTCGGTACAGGATATTCATCTGAATTATCATTTGCTGCTGCAAGCCAACCTGAAAAAAATTCTGGATATACCCGTCCGTCAACCGAGTCGACGAGCCATCGAAAATGCCTGATCGCCGGTTAACACTTGTCTCATTTTTATTTGGCTTATTTCTACTACCGCTATTGCCGGCGTGCAGTCTGATACCAAAGCAACAGATGGCGATGGAAGGTTTTTCACCGGAGGCTCTGCGAACACTTCGCCAGCAGTCCGCAGAACTGAAGCGGCTGCAGAAACTGGATACCGCGACGCAGGATCAGCAACAGCAAATCACGCGGTTACACACCAGCCTGCAAAAATTCGAGCGGAAAGTAATCCACAGCGCAATCCGCCTCGAAAAACAAAGCGACTGGCATGGGGCCGAACAACTGTTACGGGGCGCCACTCGGGTATATCCAGACAGCCAGCTGCTGGTCAGCACACAGCGGCAACTGGCAGAGCGCCGTCAATTGCGCGAAGAGCGTGTACGTATGGAGCTGGCAATCCAGCAGGGCGAGCAGTTGCTGAAGGACGCCGAGGCCTACCAGCAACTGCGGCAACTTCAAGGGCCTGGCCTGCTGAACTGGCTGGAGCTCAAGCACCATCTCCGCAAAAGCCGTGAATCCGCGCAGGCACTACAGAAGTATTCTCAGCGCGCGCTGGCGCGGGAGGACTACGTATTGGCCCGGCGCGGCCTGGAGATTGCGCAACGCCTGTACAGCGAAGACGCTCAGAAGGATAGCGATCAGCTCGAACAAATCGAACGCGACCTGGCGATGATCAATCGCCAACTTCAACCACCGAAACCGCAACCCGTCAGCATTCCCAAAGTCAACGACGACATTACGGTGACGGAATTACAACAGGCTCTGGAAACCGGAGACCTTGTTAGCGCAAGACAACATCTCAACCGTTTACAGCAACAATCGCCAGAGCACCCACAATTACTGCCGCTGCAATCCCGGTTTCACATCCAGCTAAATAACCGGGTTCAGGCCGCGATCAAGCAGGGCAATGATTTATACAGCCAGGGGAGAATTGAGCCCGCGCTGGAGGTTTGGCGCCAGACCAGAATACTCGCCCCCGACAATATCGAGTTGCTGGGCAACATCCTCCGCGCGGAAAAAGTGCTGGAAAACCTCAAGGCCCTGTCGATACCTTCCAGTACACCGTAAAAAAATCCGCCGCAGAACTTCAACCACCCCACTCCATGAACTATTCCGTTTTTATTCCCTACCTGCTCGCCAGAGCCAGCCTGAGCTTGGCGAGTACCATGCTGACCGTCGCCATTGGCTGGCACCTGTATCAGTTGACCGGCGACCCTTACGACCTGGCCCTGGTCGGTCTGGTGCAGATCATCCCGATGCTGATGCTATTCATTGTGTCGGGGTGGGCAGTCGACCACTTTTCCCGCAAGCGCATCCTGATTCTTTGTTCAGTGCTGGAAGGGTTCATACTGCTCGGGCTGGCAGCCTTTATGCACGACGGGGTTTATGACAAAACCTCAATTTTTGCACTGCTATTTCTGCATGGATGCGTGCGCGCATTTTTTAGCCCCGCGCAACAGGCCATTCTGCCAAACATCGTCAGCGCCCAGGCACTTTCCCGGGCGGTCGCGGTTACCACCACCGTCTGGAATGCTGCCTCGACCAGCGGCCCTTTTGTAGCCGGTCTGTTTCTGGTGTGGATGGATCAGGATATTTACTGGCTACTGGGAGGGCTGGCTCTACTTGGCGCTTTGCTCTATTTAACCCTGCCACCTATTGCGCATACACGCCCTCTGGGGCGAGGTATTGAGCAGGTGCTGGAAGGCATTCATTTCATTCGTCGAAATCCCTTTGTCCTGGGCAGTATCAGTCTCGACCTGTTTGCCGTTCTGTTCGGCAGTGTAATGGCGCTATTGCCCATTTACGCCGTGGATATTTTGAAGGTGGGTGCGGACGCCCTGGGCGTGATGCGCGGCATGCCGGCACTCGGGGCTGTGGTGGTCGGAGTTATCATGACCCGTCTTTCCCTGAATCACACCGGTCGCAGCCTGTTTCTGGCGCTGGTGATTTTTGCCTTTTCCATTCTGCTATTCGCGGTATCGAAAAACTACTGGCTGAGCTTGGTGGCGCTGTTTGTGTACGGCGCCTCGGACATGATCAGCGTCAATATCCGCTCTACCCTGATTCAGCTGGCGACACCGGACGACCTGCGCGGGCGCGTCAGTGCGGTCAACTCGATCTTTATCGCCACATCAAACCAGATGGGCGACTACCGCGCCGGCGCTGTCGCCTCAGTGATTCCCGCCCCTGTCACGGTGGCACTCGGTGGCGTGATGGCACTGGGTGTGGCGATCAGTGGCTACTTTATATTCCCGGCGATTCGCAAATTGAAAAAAATGAGCGAGCTGGAACACAATCCAACGCAAGGAAAGTGAGTGTACGGGCTGCCGATATTGAATATTTCAACAGCCCGCTTCCGATCACGGATATTCAAACCTCACCGCGAGGCAAGCCATCGCTTCCAGCCACCAAAGGCAGAAATTTCTTCTGCGCCCTCAAGGCCGTAAGGCTCGCAGATAAAGCCACTGACTTCACCGCCCTGCTCCAGCTGCACCTTGCCGATGCCGAGCGGCGCGGGAATCCCGGCGACAAAGCTGCCAAACTCTTGCGCAGGTACAGACCACACTTCCACTTCAATCGCGGTCCCCGCAGCTTCATCCAGCACCAATCCGGGGCGTAGAGGCGGGCCGCCGGCTAACGCATACATCCGGTATATCGGCGCGGTGCGCGTGGCCGACTTCAGTGTTGCGCCCCGCTCCCGCAATTGCCAGTTGAGCGGTTGACCGTCGAGATGGGCCCCACACACCATCACATCAATATTTTCTCTCGAAGTTGTCACTGTGGCCGCGACAGACTGGTGGTGAACCTGATCACGTCCCTGAGGTAACGGAATAAGCCGCTGGATACGATTGGCCATGGTCAACAGCGCGCGATCGGAAAACGCCTTGCCCACCAGACTGATTCCGAATGGCAGACCGGCGGCAGTAAACGCAGTGGGAACGGCGACAGCGGCAAGATCCAGCAGATTCATGAAGTTGGTGTAATACCCCAGCTGGCTGTTGTACTGCACCGGCTCCGCCAGCATTTCGTCAATGGTGAACAGTCTTCCCGCCGTTGGGGTCAGCAGACAGTCCAGGGTCTCCAACTGGCCCAGGCAGTGTTTTCTCAGCTCTTCCAACCGGTACTGAGCGCGGAACAACGCGGTGGCCGCCGGTGACTCTCCTGCTTCAACAATTTTGCGCACCACAGGATGAACCGCGTCCGGACTTCGCTTGAGTACTGCCTCCATGGCGATATAACGCTCGCTGACCCAGGGCCCTTCGTAGAGCAGGCGCGCGACTTCATCGAAGGGTTCGTAGTCGACTTCGATCAACTGAAATCCATCGTCCTCCAGCTTTTCCAGTGTGTCCAAATAGGCCTGTTGGTAGCTCGCATCACCGAAAAAGCTCAGCTGACGTTCCGGGATCACCCCGACACGCAGAGTTCCGGTGCGTATGCCAAAATGCCGCGCGCTGTTGGCAAACCGGTTGGCCCGACTGAAGCCATCCTGCGGATCTTCCGCCTCGGCAGCAGCAAGTACCTGATTGGCATCGTCGACATTTAGCGCAAACACGCTGACACAATCGAGGCTGCGGCAGGCAGGCACTACGCCTCGGGTGGATAGCAATCCGCGGGTGGGCTTCAGTCCCACCAAATTATTAAAGCAGGCAGGTATCCTTCCAGAGCCCGCGGTGTCAGTCCCGAGACTGAAACTCGCGAGGCCAAGTGCCACCGCCACAGCGGAGCCTGAACTGGAACCTCCACTGATATAGTCGGGGTCGAAGGCATTGCGGCAGGCACCGTGAAACGAGCGGGTGCCGTTCAGGCCCGTGGCAAACTGATCGAGGTTGGTTTTCCCCAATGGAATGGCGCCGGCGGCAATCAACTGTTCCACCACCGGTGCAGAACGCTCAGGCAGATAGGCGTACGCTTCACATCCGGCCGTCGTGGGTACGCCGGCCAGGTCGATATTATCCTTGATGGCGAAGGGGATGCCCCACAGGGGAAGTTCGTCCGGAGAGCGCTGTTCGATTTCCTGTAGATACCCTTCCAGCTCCGCTTCGGAGAGCTGATAAATCCAGATATTGTGCTCCGCCTTTTGCCGGGATTTTTCCAGTATATTTTGGATCAGTACACGCGGGGTCAGTTCGCCGCTGCCGTATGCCTGCTTCAACGCTGCTATATTCATATTCATCAGGCAATCTCCCCATATTCACGTTCAACGTTATCCAACGCGTGTTCACTCATCGACTCACTTAACGATTCACTTAACGATTCACTTAACAACAGCAACACCTGTCCTGCACTGACACGCCCTCCTTCAGCCAGCAATACCCGAGTCACCGTGCCCGCCTCTGGCGCCAACACCGGCATTTCCATTTTCATCGACTCAAGCAACATAAGGAGCTCCCCCTCTTTGACTTGCTGCCCCTCTTTTACCAATACCTTCCACACACTGCCGGATACCGGTGCATCCACCGGGGTCCAGTCTTCCGGCCAGTCCGTCGCAGCCTCCGCAACCTCCGACTCCTCAACGGAAAAATGGAACTGACCCTGTGCGTGCCAATCTTTCAGCTCCTGCTCGAATGCAGCCTGGCGCCGTTGGCGGAAAGTGCCGATCTCGTCTGTGGCATCGTCCAACAGGGCGTTGTACTCGGCCAGGCTGAACTCGGTTTCCTCGATCCGCAGGGGATAATTACCCAGAGGAAAATCCCGGCGAATCTGCTGTAGCTCCTCATGACTCACCTCGTAAAAACGAATCTGGTCGAAGAAGCGCAATAGCCAGGGCTGGCTAAACACCTGGGGCTGCCGATAACGATTCCACATCTGCAGCGTACGTCCGACAAATTGATACCCCCCGGGGCCCTCCATGCCGTATACACAGAGATAGGAACCGCCAATACCTACGGAGTTTTCCGCCGTCCAGGTTCGCGCCGGATTGTATTTGGTGGTTACCAGGCGGTGTGCAGGGTTAACTGGTGTAGCCACCGGCGCGCCCAGGTAAACATCTCCGAGCCCCATCACCAGATAGGAGGCGTCGAACACTATGTGTTTGACGTCGTCGATGGATTCAAGGCCGTTAATACGGCGAATGAATTCGAGATTACTGGGACACCAGGGGGCACCCGCCCGCACCGCGCGATCGTATTTCTCGATCGCCTGGCGGCACGCTTCATCGTCCCAGGACAGAGGTATGTGAACGATGCGCGACGGAACGCGCATTTCTTCCAGCTGCTGGGCCAATTCCGTTTCCGCACGCTCCAGATGGGCCAGCAGCGTCTCCTGATCAACCTGCAAACCATCAAAATGTATCTGTAGGGAACGAATACCTGGAGTCAATTCACGCATGCCTGACAGCGGATTCTGTTGCAGCCAACGCATCAGCGCATGAACGCGGAAACGCAGGCGGATATCCAGGACCTTCTCTCCGTATTCCACCAGCAGAAAATGATCGCCAGCGGCGCGGTACACAATCTCATCGCCAAACCTGCCTGCGCCGAAGGTTTTCAGAATTGGGGTTACCGGTGCTACCGACGCCCAGCTCTGATCAACCACCGTCAGACCCGCGATCTGATCTCGCTGCGCCCGCTCCAGCGCCCGCGCGTCCTGCGGCGATACCGGTACAAACCGCAAGCTGTCTCCGGCTTTCAACTGTCCGAGCTTCCACAGATCCGCCTGAATCACCGTCGCGGGACACACGAAGCCACCAAGGGAAGGGCCGTCCGGGCCGAGAATCACCGGCATATCGCCCGTAAAGTCCACCGTACCAAAGGCGTAGGCGTTGTCGTGAATATTGGAAGGATGCAGGCCAGCCTCGCCGCCATCCTGACGCGCCCAGTCGGGCTTCGGGCCAATCAGGCGCACGCCGGTGCGGCTGGAGTTGTAATGCACTTTCCATTCGCTGGCGAAAAAAGTGTCGATATCCTTATCGGTAAAAAAATCCGGCGCTCCGTGAGGGCCGTAAATCACCCGCAATTCCCACTGGCTGGAGATTTCCGGGCGCAGTGCTTCCGGCACCTCCGTGCCCGTCCCCACCGGGACCTCGCGTTCCCGCAAATGCAGAACGTCGCCAGTACGCAATGCGCGTCCATTGTGGCCGCCAAACTGACCGAGAGTGAATGTGGAGCGGGATCCGAGATAAGCCGGACAATCAAACCCGCCCTGTACAAGCAGGTAAGTACGGGCACCTGCTTCACGAATGCGCCCACATTCCAGTACCTGACCTGCACGCACAGAAATCACCTGCCACAACGGAACCGGTATTTTATCCAGCGCAGGGGCGCAGTCGGCACCGGTAATCACTACCCGGCTATCGCAACTGAATCTGAGCGATGGCCCCTGCAGGGTAATTTCCAGTCCCGATGCATCCTCGTCATTGCCCAGTAATCGGTTGCCGAGGCGGAACGAATAGTTGTCGAACGGACCGGAAGGGGGGACCCCGATATGCCAGTAGCCCGCACGCCCCGGGTAATCCTGCACAGTGGTCTGTGTTCCCGGTTGCAATACGTCCACCCGCGCAGGGTGCCAACTGAAATCGTTCAGATAGCGGGTAGTGACTTCGCCGGCGACCAGTTTTTCGTCCTGCAATAGTGCGCGGAGATACGACAGGTTGGTCTCAGACCCGTAGAGACGTATTTCTCCGAGGACAGCGCGCAGCTTCTCCAGTGCCGCCGCCCTGCTCGCTGCCAGCACGATCACCTTGGCCAGCATGGGATCAAAATAGGGAGATACTTCGATACCCGCCTCTATCCAGTGGTCGATACGAACACCTTCGTACTGAGGGAATTGCACTTCCGTCAGCAAGTCGGCACAGGGCTGGAAATCCCGATAGGGATCTTCTGCGTAAATACGCACCTGAATACTGTGGCCCGAGGACTGCAATTTTGCACGTCGCTGAAACAGGTCTGCCACCTCGCCCGCGGCCAGACGCAGCATCCACTCCACCAGATCAATTCCATAGACTTCCTCGGTCACCCCGTGTTCTACCTGAAGGCGGGTGTTCACTTCGAGGAAATAAAACTGGCCGGTATCCGCGTCGTAAATGAACTCCACCGTGCCCGCATTGCGATACTTAATGCTGGCAACCAGCTTTTCCGCCGTGGCATACAGCTCGCGGCGGACTTCGTCGGTCAACCCCGGCGCAGGGCATTCTTCCACTACTTTCTGATTGCGACGCTGAGACGAGCAGTCGCGTTCGCCAATAGCCAGCGCCCCACCGCAGCCGTCACCGAATACCTGTACCTCGATATGGCGTGCGCGATCGATAAATTTTTCGATGAATACACCATCATCGGAAAAATTGTTCGCGCCCAGGCGCTTCACGGATTCGAAGGCATCGGTCAGGTCTGACTCCATCCGACACACCTGCATACCGATACCGCCGCCGCCAGCGGTACTCTTCAGCATCACCGGGTAACCGGTAAACCCAGCCTGCCGCTTGGCTGCGTCCAGGCTTTCCAGCAGATCACTGCCTTCCAGCAGTGGCACACCGGCTCGTCGGGCCAGATCCCGCGCGCGGTGTTTCAATCCAAAGATCTCGATTTGCTCAGCCGTCGGCCCCACAAAGACAATGCCTTCACGTTCACAACGTCGCACAAACGTGGCATTTTCACTGAGAAAACCATAACCGGGATGAATGGCCGTAGCGCCGGACTCCCGCGCAATGGCAAACAGTTTATCTATATTGAGATAGGTATCCGATGCTGCGCCACTACCCAATGGCCAGGCTTCATCGGCCGCGCGCACGTGCAGGCTCTCCGCATCCGATTCTGCGTAAACCGCCACCGAACCGATACCCATTTTTTTCAGGGTGCGAATGATACGCACGGCAATAGCGCCGCGATTGGCAATCAGAACTTTGCTAAACATTTTGCGTCCTGCCCGGGCCGTCCCGGTGTGAAGTGCGACAGTGGCCGTCCACTGAAGTTTTTGAAAATTTCGCTAGGAAGACGACAGCTCAAGCACTATTGGTCCCAGATCAGTACTGCGACCGGGGTAGGATTGTAACCATTACAGGGGTTGTTCAATTGCGGGCAATTGGAAATCAGCACGATCACGTCCATACATGCACGCATCTCCACATATTTTCCCGGTGCGGAAATGCCATCCGCAAACGTCAGTCCACCGGCTTCCGTCACCGGTACATTCATGAAGAAATTGATATTGTGGGAGATATCTCGCTTGTCGAGTCCGTATTCCGGGTGCTCGGCAATGGCCAGCATCCAGCTATCCCGACAGGCGTGCATACAGCGTTTTTCCAGTGCGTAACGCACGGTATTACTTTCGGTCGCGCAGGCGCCACCTAGAGTATCGTGACGTCCGCAGGTATCGGCAATGATCTCCAGCATGGGATTATTTTCATTGGAGCGCAGCACACTGCCCGCAGTGAGGTATACATTACCCTGCTCGCGAATTGTATCCATCGCAGAGTATCGTTCACCGGGGTCTTCAGCGTTGAAAAACAGGGTGTCCGCGGCCTGGTTACCTTCCAGGTCTAGAATACGAATAACCTGGCCTTTTTTTAATGTGTGTAGGAAGTAGTCGCCGGCAGCGACCATTTCCCGGAAATCCACTGCCTTATCGTCGTATTGGGATTCGGTAATCATGAATTGCTTCTCTCTTGTTCTGCTAACCGGAAGCTCAGGTGCCGAGATGATAGAGCGCGTTGTTTTGGAAACCCCGCTGGTTTTCTTCGCACCAGTTGCGGCAAACGTCATCTGATGCTATCGGTGCAGCGAGACCGAGCTCCACCTGTATTGGCAGTGCTGGATAGCTGTCAGCCTGACTCAGGGGATGTGGGCAGGAATGGAGAATGACCAGAGTGTCCATCTCAAACCGCAACACCACCCGATCGCCGGCACGGGCGGTGGTGTCATCCAGATAAAGATTGCCCTCCTTATCCGTGGCGACCTTGCTGAACCAGTTGACGTTTGCCGCCAGATCCTGGCGATTGAGACCGTACTTTTCCATCTCCACCAGGAACGCGTCGTGACCATTCTGGAACCACCCATTGCGATGGTGCTGATAGTCGCGTGCTCCCCATTTTTCGGCAATGTGTGAATAGCGGGTGTTACCACATACTGTGTCGTGCCAACCATGGTCATCTTCGATGATCGAAGCGAATATCCTCCCCATGTCGGAGTAGAGACAATTGCCCCGGGACAGGCGAAAGGTGTGCTGACATTTCAGTGTATCCGGTGCGTTATAGCGCTCAAGCAGGTTTTCAGGATTGTAAAACAGCATACCTGCATTGCCCCCTCCGTGCAGATCCGTCAGGCGCAGCTGGGTGCCTCGACGCATGCGGAACGACCAGTGCCCCCCCCCGGGAATTTCGGTGCTGTACTGGTATTCATTCATTGATCAGTTCCTGCTTTTTGCTTTTGGTGCCGGGCTTTTTCAGATCACTGATTTCGGTTGGAAACATATCCACTGCATCCAGACGGATCGCCTCTTCGGCGATATCACTCTCGATTTTCCGGTAAAGATCGCCATCGGTTTTCCCTACAGGCAAATCGTAGGTAATGGATGCTCCGTAGCGCCCCGGTGCGTGTGGATCCTGACGAACTTTGTCAAACACCCACAAGCGAGTACCGAGATAAAATCCCTCCTGCAGGTCGTGAGTGACCATAAATACGGTTAGGGCGTTTTCCCGCCAAAGTTGCAATACGAGTTTGTGCACATCCGCGCGTATACCGGGATCGAGGGCACCGAAGGGCTCATCCAGCAATAGAATACGCGGGCGATTGATGAGTGCCTGGGCGATGGCGAGACGCTGCTTCATACCGCCCGAAAGCATATGCGGATATTTATCCAGAGTGTGCTGTAATCCCACGCGCTCCAGTAGCTCAAGCGCTTTTTTACGCGCATCTCTTTTTGCCGCACCAAAAAGTAACCCGGTGATTCCCGGACGGGACATGGCGCAGGCAGCGATCACATTGTCGAGCACAGACATATGGGGAAAAACCGAGTACTGCTGAAATACGATACCGCGGTCCGGGCCCGGCTCGTCAGGAATAGTCTTACCGTCCAGCAACAACTGCCCGCGAGTGGGTTTTTCCGTACCCAGTAGCATTTTCAGAAAGGTACTTTTACCACAACCGGAACTGCCCACCATGGTGACGAACTCACCCTCTGAAACAGTGTTGTTCAGTCCTTCCAGCACCTGGGTATCGCCGTAACTCTTCCAGACGTTGTTCAATTCAATCACGCCGCACCTCCCGGCAAGTACCAGGGAAACAGTTTTTTATTCATCACGCGCAGGGCATAGTCCAATAGAAATGCCAACAACGTTATCCAGGCTACATAAGGCAGAATCACGTCCATTGACAGATAACGGCGAACCAGAAAGATGCGATAGCCAAGGCCATCGGTCGAAGCGATGGCTTCGGACGAGATCAGAAATAACCAGGCCGCACCCAGTGCGAGGCGCACGGATTCTGTCAGCCGCGGTAATAATTGCGGCAGAATTACCCGGGATAGAATCTGAGTACTATTGGCACCGAGTGTCTGGGCTTTGACCAGCTGCTCGAAGGGGATTTCTCCCGTACGTTGCAGCATGTCGCGGGCAATAAACGGGGTAATACCGATAGCGATCAACGCCACCTTGGAAATCTCCCCCAACCCGAAAACGATAAACAGGATTGGCAACAAGGCCAGAGGTGGTACTAGTGAAATCACCGTCAGTAGAGGCGATACCGAAGCGCCAACCAGGGGAATGGCGCCGGTGAACATTCCCAGTAGCAAACCAATGGTCGCCGCGATCAGTACCCCAAGACCCAGGCGCTTCAGGCTGCTCACCGTATCCTGCCAGAAAATGATCTTGCCGGTGCGTTTACTGGGCTCTGCCGCCATTCGATGTACCGCATCACCCATTTGGGAAAACGAAGGTAGCAGCTTGTCTTTTTCGTTTTCTGCCAACCTCGCCTGTGAGCCCGCCATATAAATCATCAGGATCAACAAAAACGGCAGCAGACCCAGAAACAGCGCGCCGCTTTTGCCAGGCTTCAGATTTATCAGGCGTTTCATCGGGCTTCTCTCATCATCACGTTATCTTCCAGATTGTCGCAACGCTACTGCCAAAACACATCAAAGCTTGTCATCGGCCGCCAACTGCATATAGGTGGGATCGAAACGAAATTTGATATTGGTTTCGTCACCGTAAGTGCCTGCAGGCATTTCGATACCGACAAACTCGGCACTGGGTACACCGTTGCCCAGAAGGCCGTGATCGAAGGAGAACTCTGCAACACTTTTCATCGACGCAAGCAACTTCTCACTGTTAGTGAGTGTCAGTGCTTGTGCAGGGGTGTAGAACATTTCAGTACTGGCCAACTGCGCTTCATAGCCGGCCAGATCGGTGCCCGAGGCGGTGGCCATATGCGTTTTTGCTGCAGAGGAGGCGTCTTGCTCACCGGACATCAATTCCATGATTTCATACCAGGCGCCTACTAAGGCCTTGCCCAGTGCCGGTGTGGATTTCAGGGTTTCGGTGTTCACCACCAGCAGGTCGATAATTTCGCCGGGAATTTTTGAAGAATCGAACACCGTCTGACTTTCGGGCATGGCCTCAATCTCGCCGAGCAACGGATTCCAGGTAGCAACCGCAGTGACGCCATCGGTACCGTAGGCGGCGACCATGTCTGCGTCTGAAGTATTCACGACGGTGATATCTGCTTCACTCAGACCGACGGACTCCAGCCCACGCGCCAACAGGTAGTGGGAAACACTGAGCTCCACCAGATTGACACTCTGTCCTTTTATTTCCGCGAGATCCTTGCCGCCTTTCAATACGATGCCATCATTGCCGTTGGAGAAATCTCCGACAATCAGTGCGGTACTGTCGACACCACCAGCGGCGGGAATCGTCAGCGCATCCATATTGGTCATGGTGCAGGCATCGAACTCACCCATGGTGTATTGATTTACAGACTCGATATAGTCGTTTATCTGTACGACTTCGATATCAATCCCGTATTTATCGCCCCATTTTTTGACAATGCCCTGTTCGGCACCATAGGACCACGGCATCCAGCCAACATAGATAGACCAACAGACCTTGAAGCTTTCTTTCGCGCAGGCTGCAGAAGAGAGTGTGAGGGTAAAAAGTAGAATGGCGAGACGCTGCATCGCAGACCTCCAGTGTTTTCCGGTTTATATTCCAGGTTCACAGCAGTCGCAGCATTTCAGCTTCAATGGCGCTTGCTATTTGGGTTACGCAGAGAGCTCTTGGCAACGCTAACGCGCCAAACAGGTCTCCCGGGCTTTTATCCCGCCGTGTAACCCCTCTGGAAATCGGACTGGAGATTCCAATCGATCAGCCAAACAGGTCGGATGCTCTCGGACCAGACATCAAGGAAAGCAACGTTTCATTGACCGGAACCCTAGCGTCCTATTGAACAGATTGTCTCAATGGCACTAATGCCAAGAGTCTTGCACTCTAAATACATTCAACATGTATGCCAAGCGCTAAAAACCACCAAGGCAGGCGATAAGCGGCCATTCTGGTCTAAAAGAACAGGAGGAGAGACGCTACTGCGCACCAAAAAAGAACAAACAGGCACCCTTCTCGTGCGCAACCACCAAGTCCCGAGTAACCGCACCCGTGTTGCCCCTAAATCATGCTCCACTGACCACTGTAAGCCGCGAATAAAAATACAACGAGATTCGTCACAGCATGCGCTGTAATAGCATCGCCGATATGTTGAGAACGCAAACGCACAAATGCATAGACAAGCCCGGCAACCGTGCCTGCTACCCAGGCATCATGCATCGCACCAAAGGTAAGTGAAGATACCAGTACCGCCACTCCCGACAGAGCCAATCTCCCGCGGGTATAGCTGGACGAGCGGCTGAGCTTGCACAACAAGTAACCCCGAAAGGCCAGTTCCTCTGCAATTGGTACAGCGATTACCGCCCCTAAAAAACGAAACAACAACCACAAACCAGACCAAAGCACGGGTGCGTCCAGCAGGTTTTCAGTAAATATCCGATCGGTTTGTGGTGCGGAGTTAAACAACATCACTATCCAGATCAGGGCAACGCCAATGCCACAACCAAATGCGAGCAGATTCGGGCGATATGGTACCAGGCGCAGTGTTGGGAAAACCCAGATGAGAGCAAGCAGTACCGCAATCACTCGCAATGGATACAGCCAAACGAATTCGGACGATATTGCTGATGTCACCAATACCGTTCCAAGTAACACGATCAAAGGCATGAGTGTCGCAACAGCCTGCTCGCTGTTATCAGGAGACCTGGATACCGGTGAACCGAGCTGCACCATTCCCGAGTTGCCCGCATTTGGCTTCGCCACAAAACTCCATCGACCAGCAAACCACAAGAGCGCCAATGAGGTCACGATAAATGCAATCCACCCGGCCTGAGAGTGAAAGCCACCTATGGCGACATCCGCAGACCAGTGATAGCCCAAGGCAACCAACGCGGTAATCCGCACCACATTCAACAACCATATAATCGAAATCCCCAGGGGAAACAGGATGAAAGCGCGGGGAAAGCGAAACTCTTTAAAGTTGATATACATGTACAGTGAAAGAAACGCCGTAATCAATCCAATACCTTCATAACCAGAACAGGCTGGCGCCACACTGACAATAAAGTCGCCCAGACCAAGTATTTTCTGACCAGGTTCCACCACTACCAGCTCGGGATTAAATAGGGTCAGCAGATTTGAGCTCAGGAGGAACGTCAAGGTACTCAGCGGCGTCCAGAGGCGGTTCGCCCAGGCAGTAAAAAGCCAGACTATTACCGAGATTAGCGCTGCGGCAAGCACGCGCTTGCGATAACGCGCCAGGATTTCCAGCCAAAACCGTATAGGTGCCGACATAAGAGTCCAACACAACAGGCACGCCGAAAGTTCAACGCACCAAAGCAGAAATTCAGATAAGGCTGCTTGATTTCCATCACTGGCGTCATCAAAAATCACGGCAGAACTCTGCAGGAAAAACCAGTAACTTAATATTTGTGGCAGAAAATATATACCAGCGCGTTTGACATTGGCTTCAAACTGAATAATTTTCCACAACGTGCGCAATTCCCGCTGCAGTAATACACACAGAATCACAAGAAACAGCACAGCAATTTTGGCAACCTGCCCCATATAGCCAAAGGATATACGCCACCCCTGAGCGGCACCGTCCATCACCAGGGTGTAAGCATCAAAGCGCTGGCTGATATAGAGTAGCTGGAGCACCAGCAGCAACGCTATCCCCGCCTGCAATACAGCCCTAGGATGTATTGGTAAATAAAGACGTTCCCTGGCGAAATTATCCAAATCACTATTCCATTCAAAAAAAAACCCCGGTGCGAAAACCGGGGCTCTTACATCATTCAACTAAAAATCAACATTTTTTTGACGCACGTCTTTCACGACGAACAGCAACCAACCCCGCGAGTAATGCGAACGCAATACCTGCCCCGGCAACATCAATTTCCGGAGCAGCATGCATTTTTTTGTCTCCGTCATACTTACCACTCGGGGAAGATCCGTGGCGGCTAGCAGACTTAGCACCACCATTGTGCTTATTGCCATCATGTTGCTTATAGCTATCATGACTGCCAACAATATCACGGTGCTTGCCACCGTTCCCACCGTCAGCTAACGCTAAAGGTGAAGAAAGCATCAACACCGCCAAACTGGCATATACATACTTTTTCATTGATTTGGTCCAAGTAAATACCGCTGCTTCTCAGCGAGCATCCATTCAAATTCTGATCCACAATACGAATCAGTGTCCATTTTCAGCATCCTGCGTGCTACTCAAACATTCTTTATATTTATCAACATCTATGAAAGGGAATAAGTCCCGCTCAAATAGATCGCTCTACAATTAACTGCAAAGTTTAAAGGGGCGCCTGTAACCATGGCGGTCGTACGGCCTTTAAATCAGGCCCCCAAAATGAGAGGTCAGACATTCGCCCAGGCCATAAACGTGACACACCCCCAAAAAAGATGTGACCCAGTTAATACCGCTGAGCGTATCGGCAGATTAAATGCCATTTTTGTCCAAGTCCAGTAGCTATGATCCCGGGTAATTATTCAACAGCAAAAATAGGCGTCGAATTCTACTTTGATCGCACGCGCCCTGCCGAAATTTTTCCCGAAAACTCAGATTAACGCGGGCTGGGGAATCAAAGGAGGAAATTCCCGCCGAAGCAAGAAGGGACGGATTACTCTGGCTCCAGACTCACGAGTGGCCAGGTGAAGTAACAAAAGGTCCACGTGGTCAACATCAAGTTTCTTCAGACTCTCCTCAACAGACGGCAGGAAGTCATCCTTGCCAAATTCTGTCGTCCAATCCTTGGCCATATGTGATATCTCATCCCGCGGGATACCGGATACCTTGATAGCCGCACCAGCCGCGGCTTCGTTACCATAAATTTGAGCGGTATCGATGTGGCGAAAACCGAGTTTCAGCGCTTCCGGTAGTACCTCAGCAACTTCCTTGTCAGATAAAAGGTAAGTACCAATCCCGAGCACCGGGATCTTCCCTTCGCTTTGATGTTGTGCCTACCTACTCCTGTTTCCCGTTCGCTAACGTTTTGGAATCTCGCGGCTTAGCCATTTGCGCATGGCGTTTTTGCCTTCTCTTCTTCCGCCAGAATTTTGTGCTCGCGACCAGCGGCCTGCGTAGCTTCGTCCCCGCCGACAAGACTGGTTACGCCCGCTTGCAGGGCTTCATACCCTTGCAGTGCGACTTGTGCAGGATCATTCTTCCAGCTGTTGTCGCCAAAGCTTGTGTTCCCCATTCCGGCGCGGGCGTGAAACTCTGTCGCCGTAGCCCCGGGGTGCAAGAGCGTGAACTGAACACCAGTTCCGCGCAGCTCTTCGCGCAATCCGTGCCCAAAAGAAGTCATAAAGGCTTTGCTGGGACCGTACACCGACTCGTAGGGGATAGGCGTGGTTGCAGAGAGCGAACTCACGAAGAGAACTTTTCCACCGCCATTTTCCACCATTCCGGGAAGCAGGGCGTGGCAGAGCCGCACGGTAGAACCAATATTGAGATCCAGCAGTTGCAGGTGCCGCTGCAACTCAATATCAAGAAAAGCACCACCGATGGCGATACCCGCGTTCAGCACCAGCACATCCAATGGTCGCCCCGTGTGTTTCACGGCCGCCACAACAACGTCGACGCCTTCTTTGGTAGAGAGGTCCGACTGAACGGGCGTTACCACAACCCCTTCCTGCTCCAGTTCTGCTGCCGCGGCATGAACACGATCACTGGCACCGGTAATAATCAGATCATAATGATCCCGCGCCATCAGGCGAGCCAGTTCCAGCCCAATTCCGGCTGAGCCTCCGGTGATAAGTGCGAGCGGGCGATTGATCATATTGTCATCCATTTTTTAAACCTCTCGGCATAGTCAGGGTGCCAGCGCGACAGCGCCGGGCGGTTCTGGATCATGTCATCAGCGGCCCACAAAATGCGCCTGGCGTCCATCGCCGGTGTCACTTCGTTGTCTGGGCACAGAATGTAGAAGTCCTCCTCGATTAACCTGGGAATGAAATAGTCGACCACCTGCTCCGCACTCCAGGGTGCCTCGGGCTTGAGCTGGGTAGCACTGTCGATAATGGCGGCGTTGTTGATCAGTAACTGTACCGAGCCGAAGCGGTCAATGGTTGTGTCACGCTAGCGCGTGAGGTCTGCGTAATTTGCGACATCCCCAGTGACGCACACCAACTCGGTTTCCAGCGTCTGGACCATCGCGCGCAGAGCGCGTTCATCTCGGTCGAACAACGCCAGACGCATTCCTCGCCTGGCGAGTGATTGGGCAAGTGCGGAACCTATCCCCTTTGCGGCGCCGGTAATCACCGCGACCTTGCCAAGCCCAAGTATTTCAGTCATTCGTTCAGTCATACCTATTCCCTCAGCTTTCCGGAACAAATCCGTGAGAGGCAACAGTGGCAATGCACCTGAAATTCATGGCAAACCACCAGGGTTCAAAACGGCTCGCGAGAGGTTTCCCCTTTACAGCACAAATCGGCTTTTGGGTTGAACAAATAGTAACAGTCAGACCCCCGCGGGGAGGGACCTACTTACAGAACTTCAGGCGGGCTTTGCGCTGATCGAAAATGGTCTGGAGGCTCTGAATAACTATCGAGATCGCCCGGCCGGCCAATTGCGGATCAATGTGCTCAGTGATGCAGCACGGCTGGTCGTCGCGCCGATTCTTGCGCAATACACGGCAACCTATCCGGAAGTCAGGCTGGAGTTGTCCGTCGACGACAGAATAATCGACGTCGTCAAAGAGGGGTTTGACGCGGGAATCCGCTATGGCTGTACCGTCCCGGAAGACATGATCGCTCTGCCCTTGGGACCGGAATGAGGCGCTGCGGGCCCCAGTACGCATGATGCAGCAGCGTGACCGATAAGCGCGCCCCGCACAGAACCAAAACCAGGGAATTAGCACATAGCGACAGGCAATTTACGGTGGATTGTCGATGCACTGAGATTGGGCTAAGTAATCCAGCGATTTCCGTTATGTATTGGCGATGTAAAACAAAAAGCCCGGCGTGATCGCCGGGCTTTTTGTTTTTAGTAGCTGCTATTGCCAGACGCGGCCGGTAATAGCGCTCACTCCCACTCAATCGTGGCAGGCGGCTTGCTAGAGACGTCGTAGGTCACCCGCGAGATATTTTCGATCTCGTTGATGATGCGGTTGGACACTTTCTCGATCAGCTCGTAAGGCAGGTGCGCCCAGCGTGCGGTCATAAAGTCCACGGTTTCTACCGCGCGCAGCGCCACCACGTACTCGTAGCGGCGGCCGTCGCCCACTACGCCCACGGATTTGACTGGCAGGAACACCACAAACGCCTGGCTGGTTTTGTGGTACCAGTCCGCCTTGTGCAGCTCTTCGATAAAGATCGCATCCGCTTCGCGCAGGATATCCGCGTACTCTTTTTTCACTTCGCCGAGAATACGCACACCGAGACCCGGGCCCGGGAAGGGGTGGCGGTAGACCATGTCGTAAGGCAAGCCCAGTTCGAGACCGATCTTGCGCACTTCGTCCTTGAACAGTTCGCGCAGCGGTTCCACCAGCTCAAACGCCATGTCTTCCGGCAGGCCACCCACGTTGTGGTGGGACTTGATTACGTGCGCCTTGCCGGTTTTGGCGGCGGCGGACTCGATCACATCCGGGTAGATGGTGCCCTGGGCCAGGAACTTCACATCCTGCAACTGTGTGGCTTCCTTGTCGAAAATTTCGATAAAGGTGTTGCCGATAATTTTGCGTTTGGCTTCCGGCTCGTCCACACCGGTGAGGCGGGACAGGAAGGCCTCTTCCGCATCACTGCGGATCACGCGCACCCCCATGTTATCGGCGAACATCTGCATGACCTGATCGCCTTCGTTTTTACGCAGCAGGCCGTTGTCCACGAAAACGCAGGTCAGCTGGTCGCCGATCGCCTTGTGCAGCAGTGCCGCCACCACGGAACTGTCGACACCCCCGGAAAGGCCCAGCAGCACTTTCGAGCTGCCGACTTGCGCGCGCACCTTGGCAATGGAGTCTTCGATGATGTTTTCCGGAGTCCACAGTTTTTCGCAGCCGCACAGCTCGATAACGAAGTGTTCGTAAATGCGGGTGCCCTGCAATGTGTGGGTCACTTCCGGGTGGAACTGCACTCCGAAGAAATTCTTTTCTGCGTGGTACATGCCGGCGATCGGGCAGGACGGTGTGGAGGCCATCAGCTCGAAGCCTTGCGGCATTTTCACCACTTTATCGCCGTGGCTCATCCATACGTCCAGCAATGCATTGCCGGCATCGTCCAGGTGATCCTTGATGTCGTGCAGCAGCGCAGAATCACCTTCGACTTTTACCTGTGCGTAACCGAATTCGCGCACGTTGCTGCCTTCCACCGCACCGCCCAGCTGGTGCGCCATGGTCTGCATGCCGTAACAGATACCCAGTACCGGCACACCCAGATCAAATACGGCTTGCGGTGCGCGGGGGGAACCCTCTTCCGGCACGGATTCCGGCCCGCCGGCGAGAATGATGCCCTTGGGGTTGTACTCGCGAATTTCCTCGTCGCTCATGTCGAAGGCGCGAATTTCGGAGAACACACCGAGTTCCCGTACGCGGCGGGCGATCAATTGGGTGTACTGGGAACCGAAGTCCAGAATCAGGATTCGGCTGGAATGAATATCTTGGCTCATGGCTTACTCGATCAGTTTTGCCTGAAAAGACAAACGGACCCACCGGGTCCGTTTGTTATTAAATTCGACCCCGGGAAGTACTCTCGACGTTGAGAGCCTCCCCGGGAGCGCGGGGCCCCAGCTCCGCAAGGCAGGCGCGAAGCCCGCCCTAAAAATCATGGCTATTGTGCGGAGCTGGGGCTCCGCACCTCGGGATTAGCGGCCACCGACCGGATAGTTCGGAGCTTCCTTGGTGATCTGCACGTCGTGAACGTGAGACTCGCCCATTCCCGCCGCGGTTACCCGCACGAATTGCGGTTTGGTACGCATGATTTCCATGGTCACACTGCCGGTATAACCCATGGCAGAACGCAGTCCACCCATCATCTGGTGAACGATAGCGGAAATCGGACCTTTGTAAGGTACGCGCCCTTCGATGCCTTCCGGCACCAGTTTTTCCGCGCCCTGGCTGGCATCCTGGAAATAGCGATCGGAAGAACCCTGGGTGCGCGACATGGCGCCCAGCGAACCCATGCCGCGATAGGATTTGTAGGTACGTCCCTGATACAGCTCCACTTCACCCGGCGCCTCTTCGGTACCGGCGAACATGGAACCCATCATTACCGCATAGGCACCTGCAGCGATGGCTTTGGAAATATCGCCGGAGAACCGGATACCACCGTCGGCAATCAACGGAACACCGGTACCTTCCAGGGCTTTGGCCACTTCGGCAATGGCACTTACCTGAGGAACGCCGATACCGGTCACGATGCGGGTGGTACAAATGGAACCGGGGCCGATTCCCACTTTCACCGCGTCGGCGCCGGCTTCCGCCAGGGCAGTAGCCGCTTCTCCGGTGGCAATATTGCCGCCGATCACATCGACCTGCGGATGCATTTCTTTGATACGGCGGACGCGATCGATCACATTCTTACTGTGGCCGTGAGCGGTATCTACCACCAGTACATCGACACCGGCTTCGACCAGTGCTGCTACGCGGTCGTCAGTATCCGGGCTGGTACCTACGGAGGCACCCACGCGCAGACGACCATCGCTGTCTTTACAGGAGTTGGGGTACTGCTCAGCCTTGTTGTAGTCCTTGACCGTGATCAGGCCTTTCAGCTCGAACTTGTCGTTTACTACCAGTACTTTTTCGATGCGGTGCTTGTGCAGCAGCTCGCGTACTTCTTCTGGAGCAGCGCCTTCTTCACAGGTTACCAGACGCTCTTTTGGCGTCATGATACTGGCGACAGAAACGTCCAAGTTGGTCTGGAAGCGCACGTCGCGGCTGGTGACAATACCGACCAGGTCGCCTTTTTCCATCACCGGTACACCGGAAATGTTGTGGTGACCGGTAAGTGCAATCAGCTCACGCACGGTAGCGTCAGATTCGATGGTAATCGGGTCTTTTACGACACCGGCTTCGAATTTTTTCACCGCACGCACCGCCAGAGCCTGCTCTTCAATAGACATGCTCTTGTGGATAATGCCGATACCGCCTTCCTGAGCCAATGCAATGGCCAGGCGCGACTCGGTCACGGTATCCATCGCGGCGGACACCAGCGGAATATTCAGGGTTATATTACGAGACAGTTTTGTCTTCAGGGAAACGTCTTTGGCGGTAACCTCGGAGTAACCGGGCACCAGCAGGACGTCGTCAAAAGTGAGGGCTTCGCGCGCAATGCGCAGAGATTCAGACATGGACACTCAAACCTCAAGGGAGCGGGAATGGGTATCGGCGCGATTATAGCCGCAACATCCGCAGAAACAAAAGACTATTTCGCAGCCGACGGGTGTGGACCGGCAAATCCCTTTACCTGTGCCGCCTTCCCTGCAATATTGGCCGCCCAAACCGGATCACATGAGACCAAAATGCTAAATACCCCGCCCGGAATCGCCTCCCCGCTTCCCACCGACGGAAAACCTGTCCTCACCGTCAGCGAGCTCAACCGGGAAGTGAAACACCTGCTGGAAGGCAGCGTGCCACTGTTGTGGGTAGGTGGCGAAATTTCCAATTTTGCCGCTCCTAGCTCCGGGCACTGGTACTTCACCCTCAAGGACGCTCGCGCCCAGGTGCGTTGCGCCATGTTCCGTGGACGCAACCGCAGCGTGCGCTTCCAGCCCGCTAACGGTCGTGAAGTACTGGCCCGGGCCAGAGTCAGCCTGTATGAAGGGCGCGGCGAGTTCCAGTTGATCATCGAGCATTTGGAGGAGGCGGGCTTTGGCGCACTGATGCGCCAGCTGGAAGCCCTAAAAGCCAAGCTGCAGGCCGAGGGCCTGTTCGATCTGGAGCGCAAGAAGCCCCTGCCCTACTTGCCTGCCACCATCGGCATCATTACCTCGCCCACCGGTGCTGCGGTGCGGGACATGATCCAGGTGCTCGGCCGCCGCTACCCGGCCGCCCACATCGAACTGATTCCGGTTGCCGTACAAGGTCAGGGATCCGCGCGACAGATCGTCGAGGCCATTGATCTGGCCGGGCGCCTGCGGCGCCACGACCTCCTGATCGTGGGCCGCGGCGGTGGCTCTCTGGAGGACCTCTGGTCCTTTAATGAGGAAATCGTAGCCCGTGCACTGGCCGCCTGCCCCATCCCCACCATTTCGGCGGTAGGACATGAAACCGACACGACCATTGCTGATCTGGTGGCGGACGTGCGCGCACCCACGCCCTCGGCGGCGGCGGAAATCGCCAGCGCCAATGCGGCAGCTCTCAGCGAGGAAATTGACAGCGCCCACCGGCGCCTGACCCGCGCAATGACGCTACAGCTACGTCATCTGCATCAGCAGGTACAGTTGATCAGCAACCGTATTCGCCACCCGAGGGAGCAGCTTCAGAATCGGGCCCAGCGCCTTGACCACCTGGAAATGCGCCTTAAATCGGCCATCCGCAACAAGACGGTCGCCCGCGCCCAGCACCTCTCACAGCTGGAACGCGCTCTGACACACGTGCATCCGCAACATAGGATAGGGCGCGCACAGACCAGCCTGTCCCAACAACAACAGCGCCTGCACAAATCCATGCAGTTACTGCTGCAACACAAACGGGAACAGAGCCAGCACACAAGTCAGTTGTTGCACAGTGTCAGCCCTCTGGCCGTACTGGACCGCGGCTACGCCATTGTGCGCGACGATCAGCAACGGGTGATCCGCGATGCCAGCCAGGTCCGCTCTGGACAGCGCATCCATGCCAGGCTGGCCCAGGGTGACATTGCGGCGACGGTGGATTAATTACCCAAACACCACTACCCGGTAACTGCGTCAGGAGAGGGTCAGCACTATCTTGCCAATGTGCTGACTCGACTCCATCAGCCGGTGTGCTTCGACAACCGATTGCAGCGGAAAAGTAGCCGCTATCTGGGGCGCGATTTTGCCGGCGGCAATCAGAGGCCACACCTGCGACTCCAGGTCACGGGCGATTTTTGCTTTCACCTCCGGTGGCTGCGGACGCAGGGTTGAGCCGGTAAGCGTCAGCCGCTTCAACATTACCGGCAACAAATTCACTTCGACTTTGGCACCGGCAAGAAACGCAATATTGACGATGCGACCATCCTTCGCCGCACACTGGATATTGCGCTCTACGTAACCACCGCCAACCATATCCAGAATGACATCTGCCCCATTGCCATCGGTGGCTTGATTGATAACCTCGACAAAATCTTCTTCACGATAATTGATTCCGCGCTCGGCCCCGAGCTTCTCACAGGCCGCGCATTTATCTGCGCTACCTGCGGTGGCAAATACCCGAGCACCGAGACTGGCCGCAATCTGAATAGCGGCAGTGCCAATACCGGAAGAACCGCCATGGACCAGCAGGGTCTCCCCCGCCTTCAGGTGTGCCCGGTGGAGTAAATTGCTCCACACGGTAAAAAAAGTTTCCGGCAGTGCTGCCGCCTCAACCTCGGTCAAACCATCGGGGACAGGCAGGCACTGCCCTGCGGGTGCCACCGCATATTCCGCGTAGCCTCCGCCATTGGTCAGCGCACATACACGATCGCCCACTTGCCAACGGCTGACACCATCGCCGATTGCGGTTACCTCACCCGCCACCTCTAACCCGAGTATCGGAGAGGCGCCCGGCGGCGGCGGATAAAAGCCTGCACGCTGTACAATATCCGGGCGGTTAACACCCGCCGCGGCAACCCGGATCAATACCTCACCCGCGCCCGGCTCCGGCCTGTGGCCTTCCGCCAGCACCATGCTTTCCGGGCCACCGTACTCCGGCAGATCGATATAGCGCATACAGTTACTCCCCGATGTAAACAACGATTGCAAATGAACTGGGGGAGATCCTACAACAAAAAAAGCCCGGCTGGGCCGGGCTAAGCAAAGCTTGGAGGAGGTGAGGTAACGCTTAGATTTCGTAATTCAACTCAATGCCGACAATGCGTCCGCGATTGAGCGGTGTGAAGCTGGCCCCCACACCCCCAATGGTTTCGGGAAGCTGCGTGTCATTACCTTCGCTGACTTCATCCAGCATGTTCTTGCCAAACAATGCCACGCGATAATTGCCGGCATCCGGAGTGATTCCGATACTGAAGTCCACCATTTCCACCTCGCTTAACATCCCCCGATTGTCTTCGGTGTAGGCAGAGGCGTCGCGGTGGTTGTAGTTAAGACGGGAAGTCAAGGTACCCCAACTGCCGAGCTGAAGGTCGTGCACCATACCCACCCCATAGGTCCAGGGGGCGAGACGGGGAATTTCCAGCGCATAATCCGCAGAATCCACCACCCCATCAGTACCACTGATATCCAGCCAGATATCATCGTACTCACCATCGACATAACCCACATTCATGGTCAGCAGAAGATTGTCGGTAGCCGCCGCCATCATTTCGAATTCAGCGCCGCGAATGGTGGCGTCAGCGGTGTTGCGGATCAACTGGGTAACACCGGATATTGCGTTGGGCAGATTCAACTCCCGCTGCATATCCTCGATGGTATTGTGGAACAGCGCCATATTGGCCTTGACCCGGCCGCCGAGCCATTGCGCCTTGCTGCCGATCTCGAAACTGTTCTGCTCTTCCTGATCGGTCGGCCCTGGGAGATAGGGCAATCCGTTGCTGGGGTCAACCCCGGTATTGCGCATGTTATAGCCGCCGCTGCGGAAACCCTTGGTCCATACCGCATAGGCTTGAGCAGAGTCACTCAGCAACCATTGCAAGCCCACTTTGGGGGTAAATGCGCTCCACTCTTCGCTATCCGAAAAATCGTAAGCAGAGCAACCATCTCTATCACAGCCATTGCTGGGAAGAATGGTGGCGATATCCGCTGACTTATCTTCTTTTGAATAGCGACCGCCTAGTGTGAGCACCCAGGATTCATTTAGGTCAATATCTGCCTGGGTAAAGACTCCAACGGCCTTGTGATCTTGCACACCACCGCCTGCCATCAACAAAGAGCCGCCGGAAAAGCTACGCTGCTCGATATATTCCAGGTCCTGGCTAAACCAGTAGAGGCCAGTAGTGATAGCGGCGGCACCAAAGCGGCCGGAATAACGCAGTTCATTGCTGAGCTGACTCTGGTCGATCAAACTGTAAGAGTGGAAAATATGAATCGGTAAGGAATCGATATCCCCTTCACCGTCAGTTTCATAACTCCGCCACGCCAGTACATTGGTGATGGTACCATTGCCAAAGGCGACGTCCTGATTGTACTCGGCAATCGCCTGGCTCCAGTCGGTATCCGCCCAACCTTCCTCATCGATTGCCAGCTCAAAAGAGTCTTCACTGTTGTCCCAGTCGGTGACCCCAACCGACGCAGCAAATGCCTGGGCGCTGGCACCCCGGTTTTGCCCGGTAGGGCCGTCTGCATCCACATGGCCTTTTTCCATACGCACGATCAGATCGGCGGACTCACCCATCTCGACGGTGAAACTGGGGCGCACAAACCAGGTAGTGGAAGCACCCAGATTGTCATTGCCGGTGGCCTTGTTTTCAAACCAGCCCTGGTCATCGCTATAGTAAGCCGTGAGTCGTCCATTGACGTTTTCACTGATCTGGCCAGAAATCGTTCCCGCCAGATTGGTTTCCTCTTGTGCGGTGGTGGAAAAGCGTACCTTGCTGGTGAACTCTTCCGTGGGTTTCGCCGTTTTGACAACGACCGCACCGCCGGTAACATTGCGCCCAAACAGCAAGCCCTGAGGGCCACGCAATACCTCGATACCCTCCAGATCAAACAGATCCAGAATTACTCCGGCATTGATGCCCATGTACATACCATCCACAAATACACCCACCGTGGGATCGATGGAGGGGATGGAACTGCTGACCCCGAGGCCGCGCACGGTGAAGTTGGCGGTACTTTTAATGGTCCCGGCATCATCCATCTGCACATTGGGCATCTTGAAGGCGAGGCTTTCCAGATCGCGGGTCTGCAGCGCTTCCAGCTGATCCGAAGAGTAGGCTGTAGCCGCAATCGGCACGTCCTGTAGCCTCTCAGCATCGCCGCGCTTACGGGCAACAACCTGCACTTCTTCCAGCAGGGTGCTGACCGAATTCTCCGCGGCCTGAACGCTGCCTACACCACAGGCGAGCGACATGGCAGCAACAGAACAGGCAGAGGACAACGCCAGCTTTTTGCTCGTTGCAGCAGATTTATTCCATTGAAAGGGGGTTGGTGTGAAAGCGTCAAATGGGCTTCCCATATTTTCTCTCCATTGCACTAAGTTATTTTTATGTAATTTCCAGCAACAGAAACACCGCGACCGGTACAACCTGTTCGTCGTTTGTCTAAGCAGACGATCCGATCAGCAACCGCGCTGTTTTCTGCCGGCCACCATACTCTGGCGCCGACAGCGGAAAGACTACTAGAGGTTTTTCCGTTACAAAAGTGAAACTTTCCGAGTAACTTGTTCCGGTTTTGTCGCGCCAGACAAACCGTATCCAGAGAAAGATAGTCGCAAAAACGGCCGAGCAAACATGACTTCATCGTCACACATAACATTCCCGAGCGTTTGTTTCCGAAATTCTCCAAAACACGGCTTACCCTGACGACCGGCAACCGGTTGATCCTTTTGGTAACAACTTCACTATCCACAAATGGACTTGGCCACACCGACGAGTTTGTTCCGCCTGTCCGAGCGGTGCCATAACCTCACCGGTAAAGTTTTGTCGGGTTCCATCTCTCCAGCAGGGGAAATTTCGCAACCCGGGTAAAACCTGTTTACCCACCCCCCCCTCAAAAGCGGCGGCATTGCCATACTGCAATCTTCAGACGCAGTCCTCCGCCCCACCATTACCCCAGTGGTAGTGGTGTGGGCCGGATGCCCGGACCATTCTTTACCTCCCGGAAAAACCAACCAGAAAACAGTCTCGGGAGACAACTAACGGTGAACAGCGAGTACACACCAAAAGAACAGGAATTTCGCGCGGAGGTGAGAGAGTTTCTTCAGGAAAACCTGCCACAGGATATCCGCAGAAAAACCTTACTGGGCATGCACCTGAACAAAGACGACTGCGTGCGCTGGCAGAAAATCCTACACAAGAAGGGCTGGGCCGCGGTGAACTGGCCGGAGAAATTCGGCGGCACCGGCTGGAGCGCCAGTGAAAAAAATATTTTCGAAACCGAGTGCGCCCTCGCCGGCGCGCCGGAGGTTATCCCCTTCGGCATGAAAATGGTTGCACCGGTGATATTCACTTTCGGCAACGAAGAGCAGCAACAGCGCTTTCTTCCAGATATTCTCGCCAGCAACGTATGGTGGTGTCAGGGTTACTCAGAACCCAATGCGGGTTCCGATCTCGCTGCGCTCAAAACCACCGCCCGCCGCGACGGCGATTACTACATCGTCAACGGTACCAAAACCTGGACCACGCTGGCCCAGTATGCGGACTGGATTTTCTGCCTGGTACGTACCGGCGAGCCGGGTGAAAAAAACCAGAAAGCCATCAGTTTTTTACTGATCGATATGCGCAGCCCGGGTATCAGCCTGTCGCCGATACTTACGCTGGATGGCTACCGGGAAATCAACGAAGTGCACTTCGACAATGTACGTGTCCCCGTGGCAAATCGCATTGGCGAAGAAGGCAAAGGCTGGACTTACGCCAAGGTACTGCTCACCCACGAACGTACCAATATCGCCCGGGTTGCTCACTCCCGCTGCCAGCTGCAACGAGCCCGGGACCTCGCCAGTGCGACCAGCGACGGCGACGGAACCCTGATGGACAATGCGGTGTTCGCGCACAAATTCGCCGAAATTGAAATCGAGCTTCTGGCCCTGGAGTACACCGAACTGCGCACCCTGGACGCCATCCGCACCGGTCAGGCGCCCGGCCCGGAATCCTCGATATTGAAAATCAAGGGCACCGAACTGGCTCAGGCCATCGACGAACTGCATGCAGAAATTGCGGCCTGTAGCGGCATGCCCTACGTGCCCTGGCAACTGGAAGAGGAATTTGAAGGAGACACGGTCGGCAGTGACTCAGCCGTAAACAGCTGGCTGCGCTATTTCAACAATCGAAAATCATCCATTTACGGCGGCAGTAACGAAATTCAGAAAAATATCATTTGCAAGGCCGTACTGGGCCTGTAACCGGAGAACGCAGATATGGATTTTTCATTCAGCGAAGAACAAGTGCTACTGCGGGACAGCGTGGCCCGCTTTATTCGCCAGGACTACACCTTCGAGTTACGGCAGAAAACCGTTACCGGCAATGAACCATTCAATCGCGCCCACTGGCAACAGTTTGCGGAGCTCGGCTGGCTGCTGGTGCCATTCAACGAAGAAGACGGCGGGCTCGGGGGCAGTGCCGTGGATCTGATGCTGGTGATGGAGGAATTCGGTAAAGGAATGGTGGTAGAACCGCTGCTCGCCAGCGCGGTACTCGCAGGCGGCTTGATCGCAGAGTGCGGCTCAGCCGCGCAGAAAAGCGACTGGCTACTCCCGATGATGGAAGGACATTTGCAGCTGGCGTTCGCCTACGCCGAATCCCAAAGCCGGTTCGATCCAGGCAATATCGCCACTCGCGCAGTCGCCGATGGCGATCACTACCTGCTCAGCGGCCATAAAACGGTGGTGCTGAACGGCGCCGCCGCGGATGTTCTGGTGGTATCCGCGAACATTGGACAGGAAGGGGAGCCCGCCGTCAGTCTGTTAGTGGTGGATGCCGCAGCGCCCGGAATCAAGCGCAACAGCTATAAAACCGTCGACGGACACAATGCCGCAGAGATCTACTTCGATCAGGTACTCGTGCCCCGGGCAAACCTGTTAGGTAAAGAAGGCGAGGCCCTGCCGGCCATCGAAAAAATCATCGACCGCGCCACCCTGGCCATCTGTGCCGAAGCCGTGGGGGCGATGGAAAGCGCGCTGGAAAAAACACTTGAGTACACCAAAACCCGCAAACAGTTCGGTGTGAGTATTGCCAGTTTTCAGGCTCTGCAGCACCGCATGGCGGATATGTTTATCGAGTGCCAGCAAGCCAGATCCATTCTGATGATGGCGGCTATGGTCCTGGATACAAATGGCGGTACCGCTCCCGGCGCAATATCCGCAGCCAAGAGCCGTATCGGCAAGGCCGCGCGTCATGTGGGCCAGGAAGCGGTGCAGCTGCACGGGGGTATCGGCGTTACCGATGAGCTGGATGTGGCGCATCTGTTCAAGCGACTGACCAGCATCCAGTACCTGTTCGGAAGCACCGATTACCACACCCGGCGGTTTATCGACAGCCGCATCAACAACTAAACCGCGAGTAAAATCATGGACTGAGTCGCTCAATCTGCCACTCACCACCGTCCAGCGCGCGGTAGACAAAACGGTCGTGCAGACGCGAAGCACGCCCCTGCCAGAACTCTACCGCGTGAGGGATCACGCGGTAGCCCCCCCAGAACTCGGGCCGCGGCACTTCCTTGCCGTCAAATTTCTGCTGGTACTCGGCAAATTTGTCTTCCAGTACCTGACGGGAAACAATGGCATCGCTCTGATGGGACGCCCAGGCCGCGACCTGGCTGTCGCGGGGGCGAGAGCGGAAGTAGTCGTCGGCTTCGGCGTCCGTCAGCAACTCAGCCTTCCCACGCACGATGACCTGACGCTCGAGAAAATGCCAGGGGAACAGCAGCGACACCTTGGGGTTGGCGGTGATGTCCCAGGCTTTCTGGCTCTTCAGGTTGGTATAAAAAACAAAGCCGCGTTCATCAAAGCCTTTCAACAACACAATGCGCTGGGATGGCTGGCCACTGGCATCGGCCGTGCTCAGGCACATGGCACTGGGGTCGGAAATATCCGCCTCGACCAGCTCCTGCAACCACCCCCGAAACTGAGTGATCGGATCATCCGCCAGATCGCCGCGCTGCAATCCCCCCTGCAGATATTCTCGCCGCCACTGATCAATTTCCATCGCTGTCATACCCCTTTATCCATTCTAAAAACCAATTTCCAGATTTCCCGGCAAGTTTACGCAGTTGCGTGCCAATTCCCAATCCGCGCAATTTTCTCTCTTTTTCCCGGGGACTACACTCAATTTTCCTGCGTATTCCGCTCCACAAGCGCAGACTCTGCGGACGCTTGCAGCGCCTGGTGACGGCGGATAGGCTCGGTGCAAATTCGATAACGATGAAAGAGCTTGCCCCATGCACGGAACGGATCCGCAATGCACTGATCAGCAGCCGCCCCGCCCCAGTACCGGTCCCAGCTGCGCACAGGTTCTGATGCACCTGCTGCGCCAGTACCACATCGATACGGTCTTCGGTATTCCCGGCGTACACACCATTGAACTCTACCGCGGCCTGCCCGGCAGCGGCTTGACCCATATCACTCCACGCCACGAACAGGGCGCCGCCTTTATGGCAGATGGCTACGCCCGCGCCAGTGGCAAGCCCGGTGTGTGTTTCCTGATCACCGGCCCTGGCGTTACCAACGCCGCCACCGCCATGGCCCAGGCCTGGTCCGACTCTGTCCCCATGCTGGTGATCAGCGCGGTGAATCGCCGCGAGGATCTGGGGATGGGGCGCGGGCGATTACACGAACTGCCTCGGCAGCAGGATGTCAGCCGGGGGTTCTGTATCTGGCAACATACGCTGACCAGTGCCGAACAATTACCGGATGTGCTGGCGCGGGCTTTCCAGATGATGGTTGGCGGGCGCCCGGGGCCGGTACATATCGAAATTCCTGTCGACCTTTTTCCGGCCCCCATGCCGGGAGTGCTGACGGATTACCGGGCGGCGCCGGCACCGGTCCTGCCCGCAGCCAGCGCCGATGCTATCGCCAGCGCCGCCAAATGGCTCAGCAAGGCACGAAATCCCGTCATCCTGGTCGGCGGCGGCGCCCAGCAGTGCGGTGCAGCCTGTACCGCACTGGCGGAAAAACTTGCCGCGCCCGTATTTCTGTCGCTGGCAGCAAAAGGCATCGTCGACGAGCGCCACCCCCTGTGCGGCGGCGCCAACCTGAGTTTCAGCGATGTGCGCGCGCGCATTGAAAACGCCGATGTGGTCCTCGCCGTTGCCACCGAACTGGCGGAAACGGATCGCAACCTGGTCCGCGACAACTATCGTTTTAGCGGCAAATTGATTCGCGTGGATATCGACCCGGCGCAACTGGTGTGCAACGCCACCCCGGATCTCGCCATCTGTGCCGATGCCTGCGCGGTAGTGCAGCAGTTGTGTGATGCGTTACCCGCAGGCGACCAACAACGCCAGCAGCAGGTCGCCAGCGATGTCGCGGCATTAATCCGCGATTGTCGCAATGAATGGTGGACCGGTTCCGAAGAGCGTTTCCCCTGGGTCCAGGTGCTGCGGGAAGCCCTGCCGGCAGACGGCATTCTGGTGACCGACTCCACCCAGCTTGCCTACAACACCAACCACGCCCTGCCCCTGTACCACCCCCGCAGCCATATCACCTGCACCACTGGCTACGGCACCCTCGGCTTTGCGCTGCCCGCGGCCATCGGCGCGCGCCTGGCAAGCACGCGCCCGGTCGTTGGCCTGATCGGCGACGGCGGCATCATGTTCACCCTGGGCGAACTGGCGGCGGCGGTGGAACAGCAGCTGCCGCTGCCGATTCTGGTCTGGAACAACAGCGGCTACGGCGAAATTCGTGATTTCATGGATGAGGCTGCGGTACCGCAGGAAGGCGTCAATCTGCACGCCCCGGACTTTGTCGCCCTCGCCCGCGCCTTCGGCGCCGAGGGTTGCCGTATCGACAAGCCGGAACAATTGAGCGCAGCGGTGGCCGAGGCGTTTGCGCGCAAGGGCCCGACTCTGATTGAAATCACCGCGCCCTGAATCGGCGCCTGCGCCTTGGACTGTAGGAGCCTGCTTGCAGGCGAACCGGGCAGTGCTCCGAATCGTTCGCCTGCAAGCAGGCTCCTACAGACGAAACACAGAAAACGCGGAATAAACCCCATGAAAGAAATTGGCAATCTGTCCACTCACAAGCTCTACATCAACGGCGAGTGGCGCGACTCCAAAGGCGGCAACCTGCACCCGGTGATCAACCCCGCGACGGAAGAAGTCCTGTGCGAAGTCATCCAGGGCACCCTCGACGATGTGGACGACGCTGTGGCCGCCGCAAAAAATGCCTTCAAAGTGTGGCGCCACACCCGCGCAGCCAAACGCCAGGCGCTGATGCACGCGATTGCCGACGGCATGGAAGCGCGCAAACAGGACTTGGTGGATGCCGTTTCACTCGCGCTGGGCTGCCCCGCGCACATTACCGAGTGGCTGCATGTGGACGGTCCCATCTACGCCATGCGCTACTACGCCGACCGCGCCGCGGTAATGGAGGAAACCGAGAAAGCCGGCCACTCCCTGATTCTGCGTGAACCGGTCGGGGTGTGCGGCTTTATCACTCCGTGGAACTATCCCCTGCACCAGTTCGTTGGCAAGGTGGCGCCAGCACTGGCGGCGGGCTGCTGCATGATTCAGAAGCCTTCCGAGACCACGCCGCTGCAGGACTATGTGATGGCGGAAATCATCGACGCCGCTGGCGTACCCGCCGGCGTTTTCAACCTGGTGCCCGGCTCCGGCCCTGTCGTCGGTGCCGCCCTTGCTGCCCATGAAAGCATCGACATGGTGTCCTTTACCGGCTCCACCCGCGCCGGTGTCGAAGTGGCGAAAAGTGCCGCGCCCACCGTAAAGAGAGTCACCCAGGAACTGGGCGGCAAGTCGCCACTGATCATTACTCCAGATGCGGATCTCGACGCGGCGGTGCGCTGGGGCTGTGAAGATGTCTTCATCAACAGCGGCCAGACCTGTACCGCCCTCACCCGCATGCTGGTGCCGGCAGAGCACTACGAGGAAGCGGTGGCGATCGCCAAACAGGTGGCCGAAGGCATCGCCATGGGCACGGGTGACGACGCGTTTATGGGGCCCCTGTCCTCTGCCCGCCAGCGGGAAATCGTGCGTGGCTATATCGATAAAGGTATCAGCGAGGGGGCTCGCCTGGTGACCGGCGGCAGTGAAACGCCCGCGGGACTCGACCAGGGCTTCTACGTCAAGCCCACGGTGTTCGCCGATGTCACCAACGATATGGCTATCGCCCGCGAGGAAATCTTCGGTCCGGTCACCTGCCTGATACCCTACCGGGACATGGACGAAGCCATCGCTATCGCCAACGACACCGAGTATGGTCTTTCCAGCGGCGTCTGGGCCAAGGACGCCGAGAGCGCCATGCCCGTGGTGCGCCGAATCGAGGCCGGACTGTGTTTCGTCAACGGCGGCGAATTCAACTACGACGCGCCCTTCGGCGGGGTAAAGCGTTCCGGCAATGGGCGCGAGTTCGGCAACGCCGGCCTGGACGAGTTTATTGAGCTGAAATCGGTACAACTTCCCACATAAAATCCTGACCCACAGCCACATGTCGCGGCGCTGTTGACTGCCGAGGCACCCATCGCTATCTTTGCCCGCGACATCAAGAGAGTGGCTGACGCCAACGCCAACCTGCCTACCGGGGCAAGGTGGTTTCTCGTCACAGACTGTATCAATGTGCAGTCTGTGTAGAGGATGGGGCTCTCGCTGGACCGATTTGGTTTCAGCGTTGCAATCCTACCGGGATGCGATGGGTTTCTTGTACCCATCTCGCTTCCGCCGTCAGTCCTCCAGAATTTTTGGAGGGACCATGTCCGAATTTACGCTTTCCAGCACCGACGTTATCGAAATCCAGATTGCCCCGCAGCGCAGTCGCACGGCAGTCCGGGCGGTAAAACGCAACGATCGACGCCTGTTGTGGCAACTGCTGTTCGACTCGACGGAAGATGCGCTGGCCTTCGCCACTCATTGCCGAGCCAGCGACGTACCAGTCACTGCCCACAAGGCCTGTGAGCTGGCCAGATAACCAGATTTCATCGCGAAGGTCGGGTAATCGTCATAAATGACACCCCAACCTACACTTACGGCAGTTCGCCGGCGGATTCTCCACGAAGGGGACGGCACCGCCACAACGGTCGTTAATCGGGAAGATCTCCCCAAGCACATAGTCCTACTGCCAAAAGCACCACAGGAGCCAATAACAACGTCATGTCCAAGCCCGAGCAATTTTTCCAGCACCTGCGCGACGAACTGAAGCAGATCGAGGCCGACGGCCTTTACAAGCGCGAACGTATCATCACCTCTCAGCAAAGCGCTGAAATCCAGGTGAACAACGATACCCAGGTTCTGAACTTCTGCGCCAACAACTACCTCGGGCTTGCCAACCACCCCGACCTGATCCAGGCCGCCAAGGATGGCCTCGACCAGTACGGCTTCGGCATGGCTTCCGTGCGTTTTATCTGCGGCACCCAGGACATCCACAAAGCGCTGGAATTCCAGCTGTCTGAATTCCTGCGCACCGAAGACACCATCCTCTATACCTCCTGTTTTGATGCCAACGGCGGCCTGTTTGAAACCCTGCTGGGCCCCGACGACGCCATCATTTCCGATGCGCTGAATCACGCCTCCATCATCGACGGCGTGCGCCTGTGCAAGGCCAAGCGCTTCCGTTACGCCAACAACGATATGGCGGACCTGGAAGAACAGCTGAAAGCTGCCGACGCCGCCGGCGCAAAAACCAAACTGATTGCCACCGACGGTGTCTTTTCCATGGACGGTGTGATCGCCAACCTGAAAGGCATCTGCGACCTGGCTGACAAATACAATGCCCTGGTTATGGTTGACGACTCCCATGCGGTCGGCTTCCTCGGCGATCACGGCCGCGGCACCCATGAGTACTGCGACGTGATCGAGCGCGTCGACATTATCACCGGCACCCTGGGCAAAGCCCTCGGCGGCGCCTCCGGCGGTTTCACCTCCGGACGCAAGGAAATCATCGACCTGCTGCGCCAGCGTTCACGCCCATACCTGTTCTCTAACTCCGTGGCCCCTGCCATCGTCACCGCATCCCTGAAAGTGCTGGATATGCTGATCGAAGGCGGTGAACTGCGCGCGCAACTGGAAGAAAACTCCCGCTACTTCCGCGAGCGTATGGGCGAAGCCGGCTTCACCCTCGCTGGCGCCGACCACGCGATCATCCCGGTCATGATCGGCGACGCCGCGCTGGCGCAGAAGATGGCGGACAAGATGCTGGAAAAAGGCATTTACGTGGTGGGCTTCTTCTACCCGGTCGTACCCAAGGGCCAGGCCCGCATCCGCACCCAGATGTCTGCCGCGCACACCCGTGAACAGCTGGATCGCTGCATCGATGCCTTTATTGAAGTGGGGAAAGAACTCGAAATCATCTGATTTTGATTGGGCGGATACAACGTATCCCCCAGTCAGGTTCTGACGTCGCTAATTTTATTCGCCAAGCCTTAGGGTGGACATGCAACAACACGTGTCCACCATAAACAGAAGTATCTATGAAAGCTTTATCCAAACTGAAATCCGAACCCGGCATCTGGATGACCGATGTAGAAATTCCGGAACCGGGCCACAACGATCTGCTGATCAAAATTCGCAAGACCGCGATCTGCGGCACCGACATGCATATCTATCACTGGGATGAGTGGTCGCAGAAGACCATCCCGGTACCCATGGTGGTGGGCCATGAATACGTAGGCGAAGTGGTTGGCATGGGCCAGGAAGTGGCCGGTTTCAACGTGGGCGATAGAGTGAGTGGCGAAGGCCACATCACCTGCGGCCACTGCCGCAACTGCCGCGCCGGCCGCCGCCACCTGTGTCGCAACACCTACGGCGTTGGCGTAGACCGCCAGGGTGCCTTTGCGGAATATCTGGTAATCCCCGCGCTGAATGCGTTCAAGATTCCGGACAATATTTCCGACGAACTGGCCTCCATTTTCGACCCGTTCGGCAACGCGGTGCATACCGCGCTGTCCTTTGACCTGGTGGGCGAAGATGTGCTGATTACCGGCGCCGGCCCCATCGGTATCATGGCTGCTGCTGTTGCCCGCCACGTCGGCGCGCGCCATGTGGTCATTACCGATATCAATGATTACCGTCTCGAGCTGGCGAAGAAAATGGGCGCGACGCGCACCGTAAATGTGAGCCGCGAAAATCTGAAAGACGTGATGAAAGACATCGGCATGACCGAGGGCTTCGACGTGGGCCTGGAAATGTCCGGTGTTGCCGTCGCGTTCCGCGATATGCTCTCGGCCATGAACCACGGTGGTAAGATCGCCATGCTGGGTATTCCCCCGGGTGAAATGGCCATCGACTGGAGCCAGGTGATTTTCAAGGGCCTGATCCTGAAAGGCATCTACGGCCGCGAAATGTTTGAAACCTGGTACAAGATGGCAAGCCTGATCCAGTCCGGCCTCGATCTCTCACCGATTATCACGCACCAGTTCTCGGTGGATGATTTCCAGAAGGGATTTGACACTATGGGCTCTGGTGAATCCGGCAAAGTTATTCTGAACTGGCAGTAAAATATTCGCTTGGCTTACAGAGCTTAAGTTCCGAATAGAAGGCCAAGTACCGGGTGGAGCATTTCGAAAGCGTCGCAAACAGGGACGTTTGCGACGCAGCCTACAGGGATGTATTGAAGGGGGGCGCCTAGCCCGGTTTCGAAATGCTCCACCCGGTGCTTGGCCGCCACACACTTAAAACAGAGCGCCCAGACCTCAAAACCGGAAAAACCCACAAGAGGTGAAACTATGCTCAGAGTCATCAGCGTACTCCTCTTCGCCCTGCTACTGTTAGCCATAGCAGCCCACCTCTTCTACTCCCGAAAAGCATCAGAAGAAACCAGCCACCGGGCCCCATTCCCGATCCATCACCTGGCAACCGCCGCTACAACTCCAGTTTCCGAATCAATCGCGTACTCGTAGTTCCCTGCACCAGCAGCGAAAACAGCACCACCCCAAATACCATCGACTGAATCGTCCACCAGTAAGGCAACTCCGTCGGCAGTGACAACACCAGCGCCACCGCAATCACGCCCCGCAGCCCACCCCAACTGAGAACCATGCGCCAATTCTTCGGCACCGGTGGCCCAATGAATCTGCAGACGGGCGACAACAGAAATACCATAAATGCCCGCGCCCCAATCGCAGCGACAATGGCAATGATCATCGCCAGCCAGTGACGGGAAAACATCTCGGATGTAATCACCAGTCCCATGATGACGAAGAGCAATGCGGCAAACAGCAGCCCCAACCATTCCCAGGTAGGCTCCGCGTGGACAAGGAAAGTCTCATATTGCTCACGCAAACAGGCCCGCGACACAATCGCACACAACATCACTGCGAGAATTCCAGAAACCCCAACCACGTGCTCGGCAAAATAAAAACTGCCGAATGCTGCCAGCACCAGTACCATCAGTGCCGCCCCCGCCGAACGCAAAAACAGAATCACAATCGCCGTGAGCAAGCCACAGATGGAGCCCACCACAAGGCCACCGAAAAATACCACGGTAATATAAAGTGCAAAACCACTTGGGCCAGCGATGGATTCACCGGTTGCCGCACTGCCCTCCATGGCACTGTGGCTGGCAATCCCCAGCACAAATGAAAACAGTACAATCGCTGCAGCATCATTGAACAGGCTCTCCCCCTCGACCAGTGTCAACAGTTCCTCATTGCCCTGGTGCACGCGCAGCCGCTCTACTACCGACACAGGATCCGTTGCCACGAGTATCGCGCCGGTCAGCAGTGTGGCGATCCAGGGCAAACCATTTGGGTGGTGAATGCCGTAGTAGAGTAAAAGGGCTGTGATCAGCGCACAGATCACCGCGCCCAGAGTGGCAAACAGAAGAATGGGACCCAACCAGCGGAGCAGGAAATCCGGATCGATTTTCCAGGCAGATTGAAAAATCAGAATGGGCAGGATGACAAAAAATACCAGCTGGTGCAGGTTTCCTGCGCGTAGCCCGGTATCGTAATTGAACACCGGCAGCAGCACTCCGGCGAGCACGCCGGCGATCAGACAGCCAAGGGTATTGTCCCGCTTTAACACCCTGGCGATACCAAGACCAATGACGGCGGCCAGCGCCATATACAACCCCTGGCCGACCAGAGTAATTACACCGTCCGCAGTGTGCGTCATGAAAACTCCAGAATGTTGTCGGGCGGTTTAATTGCCAAGTGTTTTGCGTACCGGTGTATCTCCCGGGGGCAGTATCAGGATTATTGAATGCCGCGATCAGAAGCAATCACTGACTTCGGCTGTACGTCCGGCACCAGATCCGAGAGCGGTACAGGTACGCCACGCTCGTTAATTACTTCTACATGGGAACGGCACAGCATGCGGGGTTCAGGCACACCGCAGGAGTGGGCAATGGTACCGACCTCATATTCCATATTGCGCGCGTAGTTATATACCCGCTCCGCCTTGTCCATCGGGTCCAGGCCCTGCTGTAAATCCGGATTGTGCGTGGTCACCCCGGTGGGGCAGGTGTTTTTGTTGCACTGCATGGCCTGGATACACCCCAGGGCAAACATGAAACCGCGGCCGCAGTTGATAAAGTCCGCCCCCATCGCCAGGGCCCAGGCCACCATCGAGGGAGTGAGCAATTTGCCGGCACAGATAATCTTTATTCGATCACGCAGGCCATATTGGCTGAGCAAATCCACCACCAGTGGCAGGCTGCGGTTGAGCGGTAACCCCATGTAGTCCATCAGGCTCTGGGGTGCGGCACCGCTGCCCCCATCGGCACTGTCGATAGTGATAAAGTCCGGTGCGGATTCCACGCCCCGGCGCTGGATGGATTCGCACAGTTCGTGCAGCCAGTTGCTGGTACCTATCACACACTTGAAACCGGTGGGTTTACCGGTGACCTCGCGGATATGTCCGATCATATCCAGCAGGCCATCCACATCCCTGAATTCCGGGTGGCCATTGGGACTGATGGAATCCACCCCTACCGGGATGCCACGTACCTGGGCAATTTCCTCGGTGACCTTGATTCCGGGCAGTATCCCGCCCTTGCCCGGCTTGGCGCCCTGGGAGAGTTTCAGCTCAAACATCCTCACCTGTTTATAGGCCGCCACCTGCCGCAATTTTTCATCGGACAGATTGCCGTCGTCATCCCGCACTCCATATTTCGCGGTGCCGATCTGAAACACTATGTCGCAACCGCCAGACAGATGGTGGGAAGACAAGCCACCTTCCCCGGTATTCATCCAGATCCCCGCCCTGTCCGCCCCCCGGGACAGTGCCGTCACCGCGGGTACCGACAGGGCACCGAAACTCATGCCGGAAATATTGAAAATGGCGCGCGTGGTATAGGGTATACGCGCCGCGCCCTCCCCCACGGTCACCTCCCGCGGCGGCACCGCGTCCTTGGCCAGGGTGGGAAATGGGTGGTTGAGGAAGAGAATGTCACCGGGCTGATTCAGGGGGCGGGTGGAACCGAAAGCCAGGGTGGAATCCACATTCTTGGCAGCCCGGTAAACCCAGCTGCGCTGGGCGCGATTGAAGGGCATCTCCTCGCGATCGAGCGCGAAGAAGTACTGGCGAAAGAATTCCCCCAGGTGCTCAAACTGGTAGCGAAAACGCCCCAATACCGGGAAGTTGCGCCGTATCGCCTGCTTGGTCTGGCTGACATCGGAGAGATACAGATACACCACATAGAGCACCAGTAACACCAGCCCGAAGGCAAACAGCATGGCGAACACTTGCAGTACTTTTAGTGCAAACGCGTGAATGGCAGCTACGGCCTGAAGATCCATTCCCGTAATCCTTATTATGTGAAACTCTATTATTAAAACTCAGCGGTCATTGTATGCGCAGGAATACTGGCTTGCACAGTTTCCCGGCCGGCAATAAACTGTACAAACATACAGTAACCAACCGATCCATCAAAACTCAGCCGTGGCCAACGACTCCCCCACCAACCCTATCCAGTCCCACAAGGGGCGCGGCGCTGTCAGCAACCTGGCCGGGCGCTTTGTGGACCAGGTCAGCACCCGCGAGAGCGACGGTTGGCAACTGGAGCCCGAGGTACCCGAGCGCCTGGAAACCGTGGCGCTCGCGGAGAAGGCCAAGACCATCATCGCCACCAACAAGTCGCCGGATCTGCCCTTCAGCCAGTCGATAAACCCCTACCGCGGCTGCGAGCACGGCTGCATTTATTGCTATGCCCGGCCAGCACACGCCTATATGGACCTGTCCCCCGGACTCGATTTTGAAACCCGGCTGTTTTACAAGCCCAATGCGGCAACTTTGCTGGAGCAGGCGCTGCGCAAAAAGAATTACCAGTGCAGTCCCATTGCCCTGGGCAGCAATACCGACCCCTACCAGCCCCTGGAAAAAGACAAGCAGATCACCCGGCAGATTCTGGAGACACTGCAACGCCATCAGCATCCGCTGACCATCATCACCAAAAGCCAGCTGATTCTGCGCGACCTGCCGCTGCTGACTGAAATGGCACAGGACAATCTGGTGCATGTGGCTGTCAGTGTGACCACCCTCAGCAACGAGCTCAAACGCAAACTGGAACCCCGTACCGCGGGCCCAGCAGCGCGGCTGCGAACGATTGAGGCACTGGGCTCTGCGGGAATTCCTACGGCAGTGATGGCGGCGCCGATGATTCCCGCTCTAAATGATATGGAGCTGGAAAGCATCCTCGCCAGCGCGGCGGAGGCCGGTGCCATATACGCGGCCTATATCCTGTTGCGACTGCCATTCGAAGTGGCACCGCTATTTCGCCAGTGGCTGGCAGAGCATTATCCAGAGCGCGCGGAACATGTGATGAGCCTGGTGCAGCAGAGCCGGGGCGGGCAGGATTATCAGAGTGAATTTGGCCAGCGCCAGCGGGGAACCGGCGTGTTTGCCCAGTTACTGCAACAGCGGTTTCGAGTAAGCTGTCGCAAACTGGGACTGAACGAACGCAAGCTGGCGCTCGACTGCAACCGGTTTTTCCTGCCCCCGCAGCCCGGGGACCAACAGAGCCTGTTCTAGCTTGTGAATATTTTTTGGGAAGTGTTTTGTCCGACTGGTATGTCTATCTGATCCGCACCCGCTCCGACAGCCTGTACACCGGTATCACCCGGGACGTAGCGCGCCGCTTCGAGGAGCACAACAGCGGCGGCCCCAAGGCAGCGAAAGCACTGCGCGGCCGCGGCCCGCTGACGCTGGAATTCCAGCGAGAAGTGGCGAACAAGTCGGAAGCGTTGAAACTGGAACTCGAGATTAAGAAGTGGCCCAAGGCGCGCAAGGAAGCCCTGATTGCGGGCCACTTCAGCTTGCCCACACCGGAATCGGTGTAGGCAAAATCGTGGCAGGGTTGGCTGTGCAAGTCAGCTGCCGCGCAATCAATCCAGAATGATATGCGGCAGGAACCGGGAAGAATCTTTGGTAATCAGGGTCGCATCCTCACGAATACAAATACCCGCCGCACTGTCGCCCACCACCCAGCTACCGAGCATGGTGTAGGCATCGCCACCGCGAAGCTCGTCGCGGAATTTGGGCAGTGCATGGAAGGCCTGGCGAATATAGCGCCCGTCGGCATAAGGCCCTTCGGCCGAAAGTTTTTCCCCGGTTCCGGTAATCAGATCCACATTGGCGCCTTCGCGGGAGAACAGGGGTTTACGCACCCAACCGGCCGCCATCGGGTCACTTCCGGGAGTTTCAAAAAATGCCGGCAACAAATTCGGGTGATCGGGGTAGCGCGCCCACAGCAGCGGCAGGATACCCTTGTTCGAAAGGAGCATTTTCCAGGCGGGCTCCACCATCTGGGTATTGGCGGCGAGCGTGGCACGGCCAAAATCTTCCTGCACGATGAATTCCCACGGGTACAGTTTGAACAAGCCCTTTATCGGGTGATCATCCAGGTCGACAAACTGCGGATTCTCGCCCTTGGCATCGGTGATCACGCCGATATCTTCCAGCGCAATATAGTGCACATTCCGTCCCGCCTGCGCGGCAATATCCATCAGATAACTGACCGTGCCGCGGTCTTCGGCGTTGTCACGCACACTGGTGAAATAGAACGGCGTCGACAATTCCAGCTCGATAAACGCCTGCTCGATCTTGTCCTGCAGGGAATTGAACTGGTCCGCACGTTCCGGCAAAACGCCATTTTTGATCTGGTCTTCCAGCCACACCCACTGGAAAAAACCGGTTTCAAATAATGACGTGGGTGTGTCGTAATTGAGTTCGAGCAATTTCGCCGGGCCGGTGCCGTCGTACACCAGATCCATCCGGCCGTACAGATGTGGCTCACCGTTATTCCAGGAATTCCACACATAGCTCCAGTAATCCCGCGGGATATTGAGCTGGGTGAGCATCTCCTCGCTGCGGGTGATATCCCCCACCATATCCATCACCATCTGGTGCAGCTCTTCCGTGGGCGCCTCCAGATCCTCTTCAATCTGCTGCAGACTGAACTGGTAATAGGCGGTTTCATCCCAGTAAGGCTCGCCGTCGAAGGTATGAAAATTGAATCCCACTTCTTCGGCGTAAGTGCGCCAGTTCGCGCGCTCAGCAACGCTGATCCGTTTCATGTATTAACCGCCGTAGCTGTTGCGCATTGCCGCCTGGTGGCCGAAGCCGCCGCGCCGCACCAGGCCCCCGGCTCGGGGCTGCATCTGCGAAGGCTTCAGCGAGACTGGGCCTGTCCCTTTCGCCACCGGGGTATTGTGGGCGGTACGGTAGGTGCCACGGTCATCGCGGGATTTGTATAGCGGTTGCGTGGGGACGCTAGCGCCTGCAGCTGCGGCCTTAGTACCTGTAGCGGCGGTATTCGTGCCTGCACTGGCGGCGCCCGGCTGCTGGAAACTGGCGCCGCGATTCATCATCTGCCCGGCGAGATAACCCATCATCATCGGCATAAAAACGCTGTGACCGGATGTGGTCTGCTGCGGCGCCGTCTCACACTTGCCATCACCGAAGTCCGCTTCGCACTCTTCCTTGCTCACGTATTTGGGTGCGACCTGAGGATGCAGCGCCTTGGCCTCGGCGTATTCGGCTTCGCACTGTTCGGTGTTCCACCCTCCGGCACTGCACTCCTCCGGATTGCTGTACACCATGCCCTGCACTTCTTTTTCACAGCCGGCAATCAGCAGTGTCGCTACAGGAACGGTCAATACCAGCGCGGCTTTTTTACTGCGTTTCATCGTTTTCTTCCTGTATCTGTTAATAACTCATACATGCGGCGTTGATCAGGCCAACCGCAATGGCCACCGTAGCGGCAAAAATTCCGGCAGCCATCTCACCGTTGTCGATGCGCTCGGGCAATTGCCTGAGAACCACACGCAACACCACAAAAGTGAGAATCTGGACGACCAGCGCCACCGCGCCCCAAACCGCGCAATCCAACAGGGACAGGGAATTGGTAATGGCGCTGGAGAGCGGCAGGGCAAAACCGATAATCGCGCCGCCAAACGCCAGTGCCGCTGCAGAGTTATTCGCGCGAATCAGCGCCATCTCTGCGTGTGGCGTTATCCAGATATATATGCACACAAACACAAGCACCAGAACAATCGCCACCGCGAAATAAGCCAGAAAGGGAGGGATACCGTTTAATGATGACAATGTAGTAGCGAGCATGACCGTGTCCTTGATGGGGTTGGCAGGCATTTGCGAGGATAAAATTCTCTGGATTCTGACACAGAATAGGGAGCGGCTCTATAACACTGGCGGCGGCGCTACAACACTGGCCGCGGCGCTATAACACCGGCAGCGGCGCCATAAAACAGGCGGCGGTGTGATAAAACAGGCAGCACCGCTATCTGGCCCGGCCTGCATAAATGGTAGATTCCGCAGCGACCAGCGTGTGCTTGTCTCGGACATTGCCGGCGCTGTTCGCCGGGCTTACCGCCAGACCGCAAAGTACTCTCACCCGGGATGGAGAATCCTGCCGGGCATAGTCCGCGCGCTGGTGGTATTCTTGCGCGGTCGTAAGAAAACAGATTAAACCGGTATGTACTACTCACTCGGCGACTTGTTCTGGCTGTTCCTGCTGATTCTCGCAGCCTGGTACTTCTGGGCCGGCATGGCCGCAAAAGACCGTGTGCGCCGGATCGTAAAGGCACACTGCGCGGACACCGGCGTACAGCTGCTGGACGATACCGTGATGCTCCACCGCACCCGCCTCAAGCGCGACCGGAGCGGCCAGGTGCGCCTGCAGCGGCAGTACGAGTTTGAATTCACCTCCACCGGCGAGCGTCGCTACGGCGGTATTGCGGTACTGCACGGGCAGCGGATCACCCAGATCCAGCTTTCCCCCTTTCACCTGGCCTGAGCGCTGCCGACACCACTACCCCGTAAGGAACTCCATGCAGAAAGGCATTTACCGCCACTACAAAGGCAACCTCTACCACTTGATGGAAATTGCCACCCACAGTGAAACCGGGGAACAATTGGCCATTTACCGGGCTCTGTATGATGACTTTGGTGTCTGGGCCCGCCCGCTGTCCATGTTCTCAGAAGCCCTGGAAAAGGATGGCCAGACGATTCCCCGCTTTGCCCTGGAAAAGGCCCTGGACTGAAGGTCGCACGAATAAAAGGTCACCTGGCCGCATATAACAAGGACACTCCGTGAACAACAAACAGATCCTGATCTACGGTGCCTATGGCTACACGGGCGAATTGATTGCCCGCAAGGCCGTGGCCAAGGGGCTCAGACCCATACTGGCGGGCCGCAGCTCAAGCAAACTGGAGCCCCTGGCTACGGAGCTGGGCCTGCCGGCGATTGCCGTCGGGCTGGACGATGAGGAGACGCTCAAGCGCACGCTGCAGGGAGTATCGGTAGTCATCCACTGTGCCGGCCCCTTCTCGGCGACCGCGGAACCGATGATGCGCGCCTGTATTGCCAGTGGCGCCCACTATCAGGACATTACCGGCGAGATGGCCGTGTACCAACAGGCGCACGCGCTGGACGCGGAGGCCAAGGCCGCCAATGTGGTGCTCTGCCCCGGTACCGGCTTTGATGTCATCCCCACCGACTGCCTCGCTGCCGCCCTGCACCGGGAAATGACCAGCGCCACCCACCTGACCCTGGGGTTCGACTCCGACTCCGGACTCAGCCCCGGTACCGCCAAGACCTCCATCGAGAGCCTTGGGGTAGGCGGCGCAATACGGCGCAATGGCAAGATCGAAGTGATTCCCCACGCGGAACTGACCCGCAAGATCAATTTCGGCCGCGGTGAAAAATTTGCCGTGGCCATTCCCTGGGGAGACGTCGCCACCGCCTACTACAGCACCGAGATTCCTAACATCGAGGTGTATATCCCGATGAGCCCAAGGCGGGCGAAGAAGATGAAGGGACTCAACAAATTCCGCTGGCTGCTGCGTATGAACTGGATGCAGCAGTGGCTGAAAGGCAAGGTGGACAAGAGTGTGCGTGGCCCTACCGAAAACCAGCGCGCGGAGCAGAAAACCTGGGTTTGGGGAGAAGTCCGCAATGACCGCCGCGGCGAACGCCGGGTGGGTCGCGTGGTTACCGCCAACGGCTATGACGTCACCGTGAACGGCTCCCTCGCGGTGATGGAGTTCCTGCTCGCCTACCACGGCGAAGGCGGTTACTTCACGCCATCCAAACTCTGTGGTCCCGAACTGGTGGAAAAACTGCCGGGCTCAGGCGCCATCAAGATCGGCATAGACTGAAATCCGCAGGAGCCTGCCTTGTCCGGTTCGCCTGCAGGCAGGCTCCTACAGTCACCCTGGCGCCCACAGTTCATCAATACCCCCACACCGGTGAGATTTCACAGTCCTGACATATTTTGTTCAAGTCCGTGCAATCTAAGCTTCGTACTTTTAACCCATGCGAAGCTTACCTATCACTCTCAAAGCGGTAGATGTCTCCCTGGTGCTGCGAATGGCGCAGCGGGCGACCCGGCCAACCTCCCGCAGGAATTACCTGCTGTTGTCCCGATCTGCCGATGGCTGGCTCTATCTGGTGTCGCCGCTGCTGATCGCCCTGGAAAGTGCCGGTGCCGCCCTGCTGTTTCTCTACACCTGTGGCGCTGCCTTTGCCATTGAGCGCTCCCTCTACTGGACCATAAAAAATACCACCAAGCGCAATCGCCCACCGGAAGCCATCCCCGGGCTGCGCTCGATCATTGTGGCGAACGACCGCTTCAGCTTGCCTTCCGGCCACACCTCCGGCGCCTTCCTGTTTGTGACTATGCTGAGCCAATGCCTGAACCCACTCTGGGCCCTGGGGTATTTCTGGGCTGCGGGCGTAGGCACGTCGCGGGTGGGACTTGGGGTCCACTTCCCAACCGACGTCTGCGCCGGCGCCTTGCTAGGGACCTGTGTAGGCTTTGCCGTCAGCGGCGCACTGCTGTAACAGGCTGCGCACGGCATTCGGCACTTTTTTACTCCAGTTTTTACTCCAGCGGAGAAGTCATTTGAAAATACTGTACGGCGTTCAGGGCACCGGTAACGGGCATATTTCCCGCGCACGGGCGATGGCGGAAGCCTTCCAGCAATTCCCGCAGCTGCAAGTCCAGTGGCTGTTTAGCGGACGCCCCCAGGAAAAGCTGTTTGCCATGGAAGCGTTTGGCGACTACTGGTGGCGGGAAGGCCTGACGTTTGTGCACAAAGAAGGGAAAATTGATCAACTGGCGACTACCCGACAATTAAATTTAAGACGCCTTCTGCAAGATATTCGCGAGCTACCGGTACAGGACTTCGATCTGGTCATCAGTGATTTCGAACCGGTCTCTGCATGGGCCGCGAAGAAACGCAAATGTCCGAGCCTGGGGCTGGGCCACCAATACGCATTCAATTACTCGATCCCCACCCCCGCTTTCGGCTGGACTGCACGCAGCATTATGAAAGTCTTCGCACCGGTACAGGTCAGTCTGGGAATGCACTGGTATCACTTTGGTCACCCCATACTGCCTCCAATCGCCCACGCCCATGAACAGCCAGCACCACAGGAAAAAGACCATGTGCTGGTATACCTGCCGTTCGAGTACGCAGAGCCACTGCTGAAGCAGCTGGCGCAGGTGTCGCAGACATTCATCGTTTACGGTCTGCCCACCGATTTGCCCTGCGCCGACAACATCACCCTCAAGGCACCCTCTGTGGAAGGCTTCCGCGGCGATGTTGCCACCGCCAAAGCAGTCATCTGCAACAGCGGCTTTGAGCTGATTGCGGAAACCCTGACCCTGGGCAAACCGATCCTCACCCGCCCGCTCAAAGGACAGTTTGAGCAGGAAGCCAACGCAATGGCCCTGGATCAATTGCAACTGGCCAGGGTAGTGGACAATATCGACGCTGCCACCATCACCCACTGGCTGACGGGCAACCCTCTCGGTGTACGTATCCAATGGCCGGATGTGGCGGCAGCCATTGTCAACTGGGTAGCGGAAGGCCGTCCGACAACCCCGCAGATACTCGCCGACAGTCTCTGGGAGTCGGTAGTACCCGGCCGCGCCAGGCGCACTGCACAAAATACCGACACCCCCAAGCAGGAAAAACTGAATGGCATCGAAGGCAGCGAAAGCACTTGACCGAAAGTGACCAGAGACGAGGAATTTCATAATCGCTCCGGCTACGCAGCCATCGCGGCCTGTATAGCCATTACCTGAAAGATCATTGCCACTCCGCACCGCCCCTGCTTACTCTGAAACCACTGAAGATGTAACTCGAATACAGTGGAGCAATTATGAGTGAGCAGTACCTTAAAGAGCGGGATATCGAGTTTCTGCTGTACGAATTTCTCGATACCGAGGCGTTGTTGCAACGCCCCCGTTACCGCGAGCACTCCCGTGAAGTGTTCAACGCGACGCTACTCACCGCCCAGGCCATCGCGGAAAAATATTTTGCCAACCACTACGCCAAGGGCGACGCCTGCGAGCCCACCTTCGATGGCGACACGGTCACCCTGATCCCGGAAACACGCGAGGCATGGAAGGCGTTTACCGACGCCGGTTTTCTCGCTGCCCACTACGATTTCGAAGAAGGGGGTATGCAGCTCCCAGAGATTATTCTGCGCAGCGCCATGGCCTATATCAACGCTGCCAACGTGAGCAGTGCGGCCTACCCTTTCCTTACACTCGGTGCTGCCAACCTGGTGCGCAGTTTTGCCAGTACCGAACTCAAGGAGCGCTACCTGCCGCCGATGATGGACGGCCGCTACGCTGGCACCATGGCACTCACCGAACCGGACCAGGGTTCAGCCCTCGCCGATATCCGCACCACCGCCACCCCCGCGGACGATGGCAGCTACCGTATTCACGGACAGAAAATGTTTATATCCGGTGGCGACCAGTCGATGACGGAAAATATCGTGCATATGGTACTGGCGCGCATCAAAGGCGCACCGGTGGGCGTTAAGGGGATATCACTGTTTCTGGTGCCGAAATTTATACCCGCGGCTGACGGAAGCGAAGCAACCCGCAACGATGTACAGCTTGCAGGCCTGCTGCACAAGATGGGCTACCGCAATACCACCTCAACGGTACTCAGTTTTGGTGAAAACGGCGGTGCCGTGGGCTACCTGGTGGGCGAAGCCCACAAGGGCCTCAGCTATATGTTCCAGCTGATGAACGAAGCGCGTATCGGCGTTGGTACCGGTGCCGCAGTACTCGGCTACCGCGGCTATCAGCATGCACTGCAATATGCCAAAGAACGCCCCCAGGGCCGCCTGCCCTCCAACCGCGACCCGCAATCGAGACAAGTGTCCATCATCCAGCACGCCGATGTACGACGTATGTTGCTGATGCAGAAAAGTTACGTCGAGGGAGGGCTGGCGCTGTGCTTTTACGCCTCATCCCTGTTTGAGGATGCGCACACCGCGGAATCAGAAAGCGAACGACAGCAGGCCGCAACCCTGCTTGACCTGCTCACGCCCATCGTCAAGTCCTGGCCATCCAAGTACTGCCTAAAAGCCAACGATCTGGCGATTCAGGTTCTCGGCGGTTCCGGCTATATCCGCGAATACCCGCTGGAACAGCTCTACCGCGACAACCGGCTGAACCCGATTCACGAGGGCACTGAAGGTATTCAGGCAGTGGACCTGCTGGGACGCAAGGTGCCCGGCAACGATATGGCCGGCTACAAACTGCTGGTGGAAGCGATTGAAAAAACGCTGCGGGAATGTACCGGCAACAGCACCCTGGAAACACTGGCAGACGCATTGAAAAACGCGCTGAGCCAACTGAACGGCGTCACGGAAAATCTGCTGGGGCAGATGATAGCGAATACCGATCGGGGACTGGCCAATGCCAGCCTGTATCTGGATACGTTCGGCCGGGTGGTGGTGAGCTGGATCTGGCTCCGTCAGGCGGTTATCGCATCACGAAAACTACACGCGGAAACCGCACCCAGCGATGAAGAGCAGAATTTCTACCGGGGCAAACTACAAGCCGCACATTTCTATATTGAGTGGGAGCTCCCGGAAATTCAGCCACAAATTGCGCTGCTGCAATCGGGCAATCCGGTGCCATTTGAGATGCAGGAGGATTGGTTCTAAACCAGTCTTCGCGTAAAAGACTAGCGCTCCCCGCGCGACTGCTCCCGCTGCAGGTGCGCCACCGCTTCGCGCATGGTCGCCACCCAGTAGCGGTCAGGGTGTGCCGCCAGGTGTTCGAGCAAGGCTCGATGGGCATCGGCAGAAACAGTAATGTAATCGCCTCCCACGCCGTGAAACATAAAGCCTACCAGGCTGTGATTTTCCCGCGCCGCTTCCACAACTGCGATCAGCTGCGCTGCACTTTTTTCCGCACCATCGAAAGAAGCGATACGATAAAAGTCGCTGTTGCCGGGCTGGTGTTGACCGTCGATGGAAAACAATCGCGCCGCGGACACCAGTTTCTTAAGTCCGGGAATCACATCCTCACCACCCGCGATCATATCGCCGCAGGGGTAGGCAAAGGTGCGCTGTTGTTGGCCATCGATAGCCTCAAGCATGCTGTTGGTAACCTGCACCTCATCCAGGAACTGTTCCAGGGTATACCCGTCGAGATCCTGCCAGGGCTTGACCCAATCGCGATTGGAGATTGACTTGCGACACGGGTGATAGAGCATGTGGTTGCCAAGCTCGTGCCCACGCCGGGCAGCCTGGCGCCACTCGTCCAGGCGCATGCGAATGGCGGGGCGCGCTCCGCTGACGTAGAAGGTCGCAGGCAGGTTGCGCTGATTCAATTGAGGAATGGCGATATCCAGATGCGAGTCCAGTGCATCGTCATAGGTGAGCACCACCGCCACGTCCGCACCACCGGGCCAGGGGGAGATCGCTGGTGAGGCATCCACAAATGTGCCTGAGGTTGAGGTCAGAACTGCAAAAAATACCGGCAAAAAACCGCTGAGGAGTGCCCTTTTTGCTGGAGAAAACATGCGATATCCCTATTTATTATTGATGTTATATCCGCTTACAACACAACCCGCAGGGTAAGCCCTCCGAGATTTTCGAGGCCTCGTTGCGCGGGAGGCACTATGGCAATTTCGCCGTGGTAACTCTCTACGATATCTACCACCACCGCAAGTCCGATACCCTGTCCCTGCTGTTGCTGGTCCGCACGCACCCCTCGCTGAATTACCTGCTGCCACTGAGCTTCGCTGAGCCCGGGACCATTGTCGGCAATAACAATTTCCAGGCCGCGGTCATTGGCACCGTTACTGATTTTTGCCAGTAACTTGCCACCGCCATATTTGTAACCGTTATCCAGTAGATTACCGAGCATTTCCATCAGGTCCCCCTCATCGCCATAGAACAGCACGGCATCGTCACACAACAGCTCCGCATCCACGTGCTTTTCGCGATAGACCTTGTCGAGGGCGGTAAAAATTTTTTCTGCCAGCGGCTGCACGGCCACGCCTCGCAGAATGGATTTGGGGGAACCCGCCACAGCGCGTTTCAGTTGATAACTGATGATGCTGTCCATGCGCTGAACCTGCTCCGCCAGCGCTGACTGTGCACCTCGGGGATCACGCGTTACGTCCATGCCTTTCAGCACGGCAAGCGGTGTTTTCAGGCTGTGAGCAAGATCCGCCAGTGTATGCCGGGTCTTTTCCCGCTGGCGACGTTCATTTTCGATCAACAGGTTGAGGTTGTCGGTGAGTGGTACCAGCTCCCGGGGAAAATTGCCCTGCAGGGTATCACTGCCGCCCTGTTGCATATTTTTCAGCGCGCGTGCGACCCCTCGCAGTGGTGCCAGCCCCCAGCGCAACACCAGCAACTGCACCGCGATCAAAGCCAGGGAACCGAGGGCCAGCCAGCGCCACAGGGTACTGTTGAATTGGTTGACCTGGGCATACAGTGGTGTCGCATCCTCCAGAACCATGAAGGTGAATTGCAGTTCACTGTCCAGTCCCCAGGCAATACCCTGACGAAAGCTGCTGTAGGCGGCAGTGTTACCCGGCAAATGAATTTCTGCGAAAACCTGTTGCCCCTGACGCAGGGGCAACGGCAGCGGTGTAGTGGAAAAGTTGGGCAGGCTGAGTGCCGATTGCGAGCGCCAGATCACCCGCCCGCGTGCATCGATCACCGCGCCGATCAGACCGGAATCCGGCTGGTTGAAACGTTGCTCCGGTAAAATGTACGGCAGCTGCAGGCTGTCCCCGTCCGGCTCGGCAACGGCCAGCAGGGTGTAGATATGCACCTGCAGTTCACGGGCTTTGGCCTCGTCAAGGGAAGTGCGGTAAGCCCGCTCAAGCACACCGGAAAGTACCGCGAGAAAAACCAGCAGCACCAGCGTCGCCATCAGGGACAGGCGCCCGGACAGCGAGTGCCACCAGCGGGATAGAGGGTGCCACCAGCGGGATAACGGGTGCCACCAGCGGGATAACGGGTGCCACCAGCGGGATAACGGGTGCCACCAGCGGGATAAACGGTGCCACCAGCGAGACAGAACCTGAAGCCCGCGCGTCAACAAGGAATCAGTCCGCAGCGCTGAATCGGTAGCCGCGACCACGCAGCGTCTCAATGGGTTTCATCCCACCGGCGGCATCCAGTTTTTTGCGCAGACGGCCGATAAACACTTCAATCACATTACTGTCGCGGTCGCAGTCCTGTTCGTAAATGTGTTCGGTCAATGTGGTTTTGGACACCACTTCATCCGGGTGCAGCATCAGGTATTCCAGTACCTTGTATTCGAAGGACGTAAGTTCCAGCTCACTACCGGAAACACTCACCCGCTGGGAACTGGTGTCCAACTGGATAGCCCCGGCGGTGATGGTGGGAGAAGAAAAGCCAGCAGAGCGGCGCACCAGCGCATTCAGCCGCGCCAGTAATTCTTCGGTGTGAAACGGTTTGGTGAGGTAATCGTCACCGCCCGCCTCCAGGCCGCGCACCCGCTCCTGCCAGTGGCCGCGAGCGGTGAGAATCAGGATGGGAAAGTGCCGCGCTTCTTTGCGCAGGGTTTCGATAACGTTGATACCGTCGATTTTCGGCAGGCCCAGATCCAATACCGCCACATCGTAGGGATATTCCCGGCCCAGATACAGAGCCTCTTCACCGTCCGGTGCTTCATCTACGGTGTAGCCGGCTTTACGTAGTGACGCCGCCAGCTGCTCACGTAAAAGGTGTTCGTCTTCAACCAGAAGTGCGCGCATACATTATCCTCTTGTCCAGATGGTCAGGTGCGGACGGCAAAGAAACGGGTACCGTGATCAGCGGGATATCTGCCCTGTCTGCTTGTCCACGAACACCACATAGACCTGACTTTTTTCGGAAAGTCCCTTCACTCTGAATACAGAGCGGCCATCTCGCTGCACCTCTTTGATCGCCAGGATCTTGCCACCGAATCGGCGCTTCACCAACGCCGCGGCCTGGTCCCTGGAAATCCCCTTATTCTGCACACGCATGGTGGCCAGGGGCTGCACATTCAGTGAATGCCCCGGCCGATAGCCGTTTGTGTCCGGCCCGGCGGCGAGCAGCGGGCCAGCCAATAATGCGGCAAACAATCCGGTAATCAGTGCATACGCGGCCAGAGGGGCAGCGGAGAATTTCACAATGCAGCTCCTGTTATTTTGAAAGTGCCCGCCAGGCTTTATCAAAGAACCGGCGTTACGTCGACACGAACCCGGATTCTATCTCCTGGATGGCGGTCAGTGCGAATCAGAAATTCCTGACCGTTGTAGCGGTAGTTTACGTCATATCCGACCAACTCCCGGCGACTGCTCACCTGCTCGACAACCTGGCAGCGCTGCTCGGTACCGTAGGTCACTGGCGTATTGTGACGACTGATAGCACTGCCGATCACCGCACCCACCGCGGCGCCCGCGGCCATACCCGCGCCCTTGTTGCCCGAGTGGTAATGTCTGTGGCGACCATAGCCGTGGCGATATCCCCGCGCGGCATCGCGGCCCACGGCTGCGCCGATCAGGCCGCCGATAATGGCGCCTGCAGGGGAAGGCTGCTGGTAAGAGACAGTCTGGTCCCAGCACTGGGTGCGGGGTTCTACCATCTGTACATCCTGGTAGATGGGGGTAACGCTGGTCACGATGGCATAGTCGTAGCCATCCTGGCCTTCGTAGTAGCCGCTGTCGCCGGCGACGCTGTGGATGCTGACGGTCGCCAGTGAGGCAGTCAGGCCCACAAAGGCCAACCGCTTGAAGAGTTTGTGAATCTTGACCATGTTCGATGCTCCCTGTAACGGACTGCGGCACCCTGCTGCTAACGCCCCGGCAGTTCCTGCAGTTGGGGCGGGCGCCTTTTACTGGCCTGTTTGGCCGATGGGAGCAATGTACGGCGGTGTGGCTGAATCTTTCCTGAACTCAGACACATTTATCTATGTGCGACCCGGTATCTGTATTCAATCCGGGAAACTTTGCGGACCACCGGTCTGTGTAGCGCGCGCGCCCAACCAGCGTTGGGTCAGGGTACCCGCGGTCATGGCACCGTTGACGTTCAGGGCGGTGCGAGCCATATCAATCATGGGTTCTACGGAGATCAGCAGTGCCGCAATCTGCACAGGCAGTCCCATAGTAGGCAGTACGACCAGGGCAGCGAAGGTGGCCCCGCCGCCGACACCAGCGATACCGAAAGAGCTGATCACAATCACTGCAATCAGCGACAGTAGCCACACAGGATCAAACACATGGATACCCAGGGGCACGGCCACCATGACCGCCAGCATCGCCGGGTAGATACCGGCACAGCCATTCTGGCCGATGGTGGCACCGAAGGAGGCGGAAAAGTTGGCGATGGCCGGGGAGATTTTCAGCTCATCGATCTGGGTTTCGACATTCAGAGGAATGGTCGCCGCGCTCGAGCGGGAGCTGAATGCAAACACCAGCACCGGCCAGACTTTGGCAAAAAAGTGCAACGGGCTGATCCCGTTCACCAGTAACAGCAATCCGTGTACTACGAACATCAAGGCGATGGCCACAAACGAAGCGAGCACAAAATTGAACAGGTTGAATATGTCGGCCCAACTGGATTTGGCAATCAGCGCCGTCACCAGCGCCATCACCCCATAAGGGGTAAACGCCATAATCAGGCGCACCAGTTTCATGATCCAGGCCTGGGCCACCGACACAAACTGTTCAATAGCCGCGCCCTGCTCTGGATTATCCCGACGCACCGCGAGCGCTGCCAACCCAAGCAGTACGGCAAAAATCACCACGGCGATCACCGAGGTATCCCGCTGCCCGGCCAGGTCGGCGAAAATGTTGCGTGAAATAAATGAAGTGAGAATTTCCGGAATACTGAGATCGGCAACACGACCGATGCGCTCGTTCAGCACTTCCACCCGCGCGGCTTCCCGTGCACCTTCCACCAACCCGTCTGCGGTCAGCCCGAACAATTGCGCAATGAGCACACCCATCACTGCTGAAATAGCGGTGGTGCCCAGCAACACAGCGAGGACGGACACACTGATTTTGCCGAGGGAGCGGGTGTTGCTGACCTTCACCACTGCCCCCAGGATACAGACCAGCACCAGCGGCATTACCAGCAGGTGCAGCAGGTTGACATAGCCTTCGCCAATCAACCCGACCCAGTCAAGAACGAAGGGAATATCCACACCCCAGCCTTCCGCCAGATGCATGAACCCACCCAACAGAACCCCCAGCAACAGGCCCGCAAATACTGCGGGAGCCAGTGAATTGCGACTGCGATGCCAGCGCGCCAGTGGCCACATCAGGAAAAAGTAAAACGCCAGAAGGAGCAATGCACTCAATTGCATGTATTTTTAGTTCCAGTTTGCTGTTTTTACCGACAAAAAACCGAACGCATCCTATCAGTTGGCGCGCATTTCCTTTAAAGACGCTTTAGTTATAGTTTTAGAAGAGAGAGTTGGGTCAGCAGCCGACCCGTGCCGAAAATGACACCGGCAGACTACTGCGGATGAACAGCGGCTACCGCCTCAGCCAGAGACGCCACCGATTGCGGGCCGACCAGGGTCTGTCGCCACTGCCCGCGGTCGTCGATGATAAAGGTGGACGGCAACACCTGAGGGACCGCCTGCCCCCAGCGGCCAGGTGGCGCCGCCGCCAGCAATGGGAATTCGATTTCGAACTTTCGCGCCTGCTCCGTCACCTGCTCCGATGTCAGCTGGTCAAAATTGATCCCCACAACGATTGCCCGCCCCTTTTGCTCACGGTAGAAGGCGTTAAGTTCGGGGATCTCCTCCCGGCAGGGGGCGCACCACTCCGCCCAATAATTCACCACCAGAACCTTGCCGGCGGTATCCAGCGAATCACCTTCGAGGGTCTGCAGGCCACCGTTGCGGCCTTCACACCCACCCGCCAGCAGGGTAGCGAGACACAGCGCAAACAACAGGGCAAATTTTTCAGGAACTCGCGGTACGACTCGAAGATTTGCTGCGGGCATCGCGGCGGCTTCCTTTATTGGCAGAGTTGTCGTCGTTGATTCTGTCTGGCGGAGGCAACTCAGCGGGTTCTGCAACCGGCTCCACTGTCTTCTCCAGTATTTCCGCCGCCATGGACTCGCGGAACAGATCGCCCAGGCTCTGGGAGAGGTGCTCATGCGAAAAGTCCCGCGCCTCGCGGAAACGCGCGTCCACTTCCCGGAACCAGGGACGCGAATTCAGTTCGCGGTGGCCGCTCGCAGGCACCGGCATGGGATGCAGCCAGTCAAGCAACTGTTCAAGGGTCACCGAATCCAGGTCGCGCACCAGCACATGGTCGTTGCGATCGGTTTGCGCGATCACACTGTGAGCCTGCAAAATCTCGCGAATGCGCCGCCACTGGACCGGTCCAATACCCGCACGGGAAATATCCTGCTCGCTAATTGACAGGCCCTTCTGATAATTCGTAAAGAATTTCGACAACAGCACCAGTGTCGCCACCAGATCGGAATAATTTCTCCCCTGCGCAGCGGCGTGGTATGCGGACAAGGTCCGCACCAGTACGCACCCGGCCAGCACGATCATCCACATGGTGTAGATCCAGATCAGAAACATCGGCACAAAGGCGAAAGCACCGTAAATCGCCTGTACGGAACTGCGTGAAACAAGGGCGCCAAACAGGTACTTGGCCGCCTCAAACGCCATTGCGGTAATCACGCCACCGGCAAACCCGTGCCGCAGCGGCACCCGGCAGTTTGGTACCGCCACAAACAGCAGCGTGAACGCGATGGCGGTAAAAATGAACGGCAGCACCCGCAGCACCACCGGCAGCAGGCCAAGGCTGTCGTTCTGGGCGAGGACTTTCTGCGAAAACAGGTAAGTGGTGGCGGCCATCCCGGCCCCCAGAAGGATGGGGCCAAGGCTCAGGATTGCCCAGTACAACAGAAAGCTGGAAACCCCCTTGCGCCCCTTGGGGATATCCCAGATGGCGTTGAAGGTGGTCTCGATATTTTTCAGCATAAAGCCCGCGGTCAGCAGCAGTATGGCGATACCGACACCGGTCAGCCGCTGGGCCTGCACAGAGAAGCTATTGATGTACTCCTGTACCTCACGACCGCTCTCGGGCACGAAATGAGAGAAGATCTGCTGCTGGATTTTACTTTCCAAGCCGGCGAAATCCGGAAACAGTGACAGCATGGCGTAGCTCACCGTCACCAGTGGAACTATCGCAAACAGTGTCATATAGGTAAGAGCAGCAGCATTCTGCCGGCAATTCTTTTCGTTGAACACCTTCCACAGGGAGGTAAAAAAACGACGCCAGCGGTGCACCATTTCAGTCATGGGTCTTCTCAGTTTGTTATATAGCCATGTGCGCCGGATTCTCGAACGAACCCGGCGGAAAACGCCGTGCAACCTGTCTATAAAATACGCCATACCCCAGCGTAGCCCACCAAACTGACAGGTTCATGGACGACCAACAGTCACCTGTTAGAATACGCCAAACCTTAACAGGATACCCCCTCGATGTGGACGATCTACCATAACCCGCGCTGTTCAAAATCCCGTCAGACCCTGCAACTCCTGCAGGACAATAACGTCGAACCGGAAATCGTGCTGTATCTGGAAACGCCGCCGGATGCCGCCACCCTAAGCGCTCTGCTCGGCAAACTCGGTATCGGGGCCCGCGACCTGCTGCGCAAGGGGGAAGACGCCTACAAGGAGCTGAATCTCAAAGACGATGCGCTGAGTGACAACGAACTGATCGCCGCCATGGTCGCCCACCCCAAGCTGATCGAGCGCCCCATCGTGGTCAAGGGCGACCGGGCGGTACTCGGCCGCCCGCCGGAAAACGCGCTGGAGCTGCTATAAATGGCTTCACCGACCGCCTCCGAGGCCTATGTACTCGTGCTTTATTACAGCCGCAACGGCGCCACTGCCAAAATAGCCGCAGAGCTGGCCCGCGGCGTGGAAGCATCCGGGCTCAGCGCACGCCTGCGCACAGTGCCGCCGGTTTCTCCGGACAGCGAAGCCAGCCTGCCAGCGGTGCCCGACAGCGGCGCGCCCTACTGTACCGCAGACGACCTGCGCCACTGTGCCGGCCTGTTACTCGGTAGCCCAACCCGTTTCGGTAATATGGCCGCGCCCCTGCGCTACTTTCTCGACCAGACCAGCGACATGTGGCTCGATGGCAGCCTCACCGGTAAACCCGCCGCCGTATTCACTTCCACCGGCAGCCTGCACGGTGGACAGGAGAGCACCCTGATCTCCATGATGCTGCCCCTGCTGCATCACGGCATGCTGATCGCCGGGATTCCCTATTCCGAAGCCGCGCTGATGCACACCACCACCGGCGGCACCCCCTACGGTGCCTCCCACTGGGCTGCCGGCAACGGCGGCGAACTGAGTAACGATGAAATCAGTCTGTGCCGTGCCCTTGGCAATCGCATCGGCAAGTTGGCACAGCAGCTGGGAGATTGAACGTGGCGAAAAAAACCAAGGCCATCGACACCGTACAGGTCGCCCGCAAGCTGGAAGCCGCCAGAAAACTCAACTGGGTCTGTTACGGCGGCCTTCTGCTACTGTTCGCGGTGTGGAATCTGTTTCTCGACGGGTCCGTGAAATGGTGGCTGCTACAGACCATCCCCCTGCTGCTGGTACTTCCGGGGTTGCTCAAACAGAACCAGCGCAGCTATCTCTGGCTGTGTTTTATCCTGCTGCTGTATATCACCGCCGGTATTGTCGACGTAATGATGCCTACACGCGGCTGGCAGCATGGCGTCCTGGCTGTCCTCAGCCTTATCCTGTTTGTTTCCTCAATGATGAGCAGTCGCTGGCAGGTCCAGCTACAGAATACAAACACTTAGATCGGCAATTGGACGGAATATGCATTCCCCTACAGGTACCCGCTAAGGGGACCGCCATTGCACGAGCCAAGTGCATAAACACATTACTTACCGGTAAAAGACAGACCGACAAGGAGTTTCAGGTTTGAGCGAAGTAACCCGTCAACGCGGCCCTGTCCGTCGTATTTTTAGTGCCATCGGCGGCGCTATCACCTGGCTGCGCCGGGTATTCACCAACATCCTGTTTCTCCTGGTTCTGCTGTTTATCGGACTGGCAATTTTCGGCGGCGAAGAACGCATCACCGTACCTCAGGGCGCAGCCCTCAAGGTAGCTCCGGCAGGGGCGCTGGTGGACGAGCTGAGCCAACCCACCGGCCTGCCGGGCTTTCTCAGCGGTCGCTCCACAGCCCCGGAGACCCGGGTCAAGGACCTGGTGGACGCCATCGACCGCGCCGCGAACGACAACCGTATTGCCGCACTGGTACTGGAGCTGGACTATCTCGGCGGCGCCAGTCTGAGCAAGCTGGAAGAAGTCGGCGAAGCCGTACAACGCTTCAAAGCCAGTGAAAAACCGGTCTACGCCATCGGCGACAACTTTACCCAGGGACAGTATTTTCTCGCCAGCCACGCCGACAAAATATACATGAACCCCATGGGCTCCCTGCTGATCACCGGGTTCGGCAGTTATCGCAACTACTACAAAAGCGCCCTGGACAAGCTGAAAGTCAACTTCCATGTATTCCGCGTCGGCGATTACAAGGACTATATCGAACCCTACACCCGCGACGACATGTCCCCGGCCTCGCGGGAAAACAACGCCCGCTGGCTGCACCAGCTGTGGACTGAATACACCGAACAGGTAACCGGTCTGCGCAACCTGCCACCGGACGCGGTGGACAGCTATATCGCCGAAATGCCGCAGAAACTGCGCGACGAAAACGGCAACTGGGCACAAGCTGCGTTGACCAACAAATTTGTCGACAAGCTGGTTACCCGCCGCGCCGTCGAAGCGGAGCTACAGGAGCTGGTAGGTGTCAGCAGCGCCGACAAATCCCAGTACAAATCCATCAGTGCAACGGATTACCTGCGGCACATCAAGCTCACACAATTGCCGGCCCCCCACCATCAATCCGACAAAATTGGCCTGATCAGCGCCGTCGGTGCCATCGTTGATGGAGAAGCGCCAGAGGGTCAGATTGGCAGCGCAACACTGACCAGCCTGATCGCCGAAGCGCGGGAAAAAGCGGTGAAAGCCCTGGTACTGCGAATCGACAGCCCCGGCGGCTCCGCCTTTGCCTCGGAAGCCATTCGCCAGGAGCTGCTCGCGACCCGTGAGGCCGGCATTCCGGTAATCATTTCCATGGGCAGCGTGGCCGCTTCCGGTGGCTACTGGATCGCCGCCGGTGGTGACCGTATCTGGGCCTCTCCATCGACCATTACCGGCTCCATCGGTGTCTTCGGCGCCTTCCCGACCTTTGAGGAATCCCTGGAACACCTCGGCATCTACAACGATGGCGTCGGCACCACGGCTCTGGCAGGCACCATGCGCCTGGACCGCGCTTTGCCCGAGGCGGCAGCAGATATCATTCAGCAGAGCGTGGAAAACACCTATGGACAGTTCCTGCGCCTGGTCGCCGAAGCCCGTCACAGCAGCCCCGAGGAAATCCATAAAATTGCCCAGGGCCAGGTGTGGACCGGTCGTGCCGCGCTGGAGCTGGGACTGGTGGACGAACTGGGCAACCTCAAGGACGCCATCGCCGACGCTGCACAGATCGCAAAGCTGGATACCTACGAGGTGGTGGAAATCCAGCGGGAAATGACCCCGAGCGAAAAACTGATGCGTGCACTGGCGGAAAACGTCGACGCCCGTATCGCCGCCAGTGTGGAACAGAACCTCCCCCTGGGCGCCTGGTTCAGCAGCATTCAGCCGGCACTGCAACCACTGGCGGAGCTGAAGAGCTTCAAAGATCCGCGGGCCCTGTATGTCCGCTGTCTCAGCTGCATGGCGCCCTGAGAGCCCTGTGCCGCGAGTGGATTACCGCCAACGCGGCATTCCCTTTATTGAGCCTCGCGGGCTTTATGCCCGCGACGCCAGTTGCGCGAAACTCGCGTAAAAGCGACGTAAATGCCACGGAATAGTTATGTAATAGTTACGTAAAAACCGCATAAAAGTTGCGCAAAATTCTTCTACGCCCCACCCAATTCGATAATCGCCCTTCTACTCCCCTCTCTCCCCCTGCCTGCAGTGGGTTTCTGCAGCGGTTCCCGCCACGTAATTTCCCAGGTGTTGCCTCTGATTGAGGCAGCGCCTGGGAAGTACGCGGTACAGGAAAAAACGGGATGGATCCGCGCTGCCGGAAAGCCACCACAGGTGGATCGATCACAGCAAAATAACGTAAAAAAGGTGATCCGAATGCAAAAAATACTAGCGATGATGGCGTCTGTGGCACTCGCGGGCGCTTGCGCTGCCACGAAAGCGGAAACGCCGCGGACGGCGTTTGTACATCTGTTCGAATGGCAATGGGACGACGTCGCCAGCGAGTGCGAAAACCAACTCGGCCCAAAAGGTTTTTCCGCAGTACAGGTTTCCCCGCCGCAAAAATCCGTTGACGGCAGCCAGTGGTGGACCCGCTACCAGCCCGTCAGTTACAGCATTGAGGGGCGCTCCGGCAGCCGTGCACAATTCGCCAGCATGGTGAGCCGCTGCAAGGCGGTCGGAGTCGATATATACGTGGATGCAGTGATCAACCATATGGCCGCCTGGGATCGCAACTTTCCGGAAGTGCCCTACGGTCCGAATGACTTCCATAACTGCACATCCGATATTGACTACGGCAATACCTGGTCGATTCAGAACTGCGACCTGGTGGGTCTCAACGACCTCAAAACCGAATCCGATTACGTACAACAGAAAATCGCCGACTACCTCAACGACCTCACCAGCCTGGGTGTGGCGGGCTTTCGTATCGACGCCGCCAAACATATCCCCGCAGCAGATATCAACGGCATCAAAAGCCGCCTTACCGGCAATCCGTATATTTTTCAGGAAGTAATCGGTGCCGGTGGGGAACCCGTTACCACAATGGATTACAACTGGATCGGAGATGTTACTGAATTCAATTTCAGCAACACCCTCGGGCACTATTTCAAATTGCGCGGCCCGCTGCGGGAAATCAGCAATATCGGCTCCTGGTCCGGCTGGTTGCCGAGTACCGACGCCGTGGTATTTGTTGCCAACCACGACAACCAGCGTCAGAACACCGGTAATATCATTACTCACAAGGACGGGAACAATGCCAATAATATGGCCCATGTATTTATGCTGGGCTGGCCCTACGGCTACCCGAAAATCATGTCGAGCTATGACTGGCAGGATCACGACCAGGGCCCCCCGCCCCAAGGTGCCAGCAGCTGTAACAACGGCTGGCTGTGCGAACACCGCAACCGTGCCATCGCCAATATGGTGGGATTCCGCAACCACACCGCCGCACACTGGGGGGTCACCGATTACTGGGACAACGGCAACAACCAGATGGCGTGGGGCCGGGGTGGCCTGGGTTTCGTCGCCATCAACATGGAGGGAAATGACCTTAGCCACAGCTTCCAGACCGGTATGCCTGAAGGGATTTACTGCGACATCCTCCAGGGAGACTTTGATACTCTCACCGGCAGCTGTAGTGGCCCCACCGTCACCATCGACGGCAATGGCAACGGCACCTTTCAGGTCTACTACCACAATGCGTCTGCCATTCATGTAGGCGCGCGGGTAGGTGAGCCCTGCTCCGACTGCCCGGGTTCAAGCAGCAGTTCTGGGGGCAGCTCCTCTTCTGGCAGCAGTTCCGGCGGTAGCTCATCTGGAAGCAGCTCTTCCAGCAGCAGCTCCAGTGGTGGTCGGATCGACACCGCGTTTACCTGTAATAACGGCTACACCTACTGGGGCCAGAGCGTCTATGTAGTGGGAAATATCAGCGAGCTGGGCAACTGGAATCCGGCGAGCGCGCAAAAACTCAATCCGGATAACTACCCCAGCTGGAACGGCAGCATCAACCTGCCCACGGATCAGGCGGTAGAGTGGAAGTGCCTGAAGCGGGAAGAGCAGAACCCCAGTGCCGGCATCGAGTGGCAAAACGGCAGCAACAACAGTTTCACTTCCGGACAGAGCCTGAGCCCCTCCGCCAGCTTCTAATTCATCGTCCATAACCTGAATACAGCTGCCGAGACCCTCGACAGCTGTATTCGCAAACGATCCCTTCCGTCAGACAACATCATCGCACTAATTTTGTGCAAAACAATGCACACCCACACACAGGCCTCACCAATTCCGTGCAATATTTCAGGCCGCAGAATTTCCCCCGGGGCTACTCACTAAAATTTGCGCCAAAAGACTGCCCTCAGCCGGTGCAACAGCACGCTTTCCGGTGACTGGCACTATTTTTGGATTATTCAAATAAAAGGCGCGGGAAAAACGTGCCGGAAAACCGTGCAAAAGCCCAAATCGAATGACGCAAATTACAAGACCAGAACAGCAATGGCTGATCATTAGCGATCTCGACGGCACCCTGCTGGATCACTACACCTACTCACACCAGCCTGCAGACGCGACACTGGTGCTGCTGGAGTCCCTGGATATACCGGTGATCCTCAACAGCAGCAAAACCCGTGAAGAAATACTGGAACTGCGCCAGTCCCTGCACAATCACCACCCCTTCATTGTGGAAAACGGCTCGGCGATTTTTATCCCCCAGGGCTATTTCCCCCACAAACCGCACCGCGCAAGAGACCAAGCCGGCTACTGGATACTGGAGCCGGGAGTGCCGCGTCACTGTATCCTCGAATTTCTACACCACGACGCTGACACCCACGGCGCGCCCTATCTGAATTTCGCCGCCGCCAGCACTCGCGAAATCGTCACCGCCACCGGACTGACCAGCGCCGAAGCGGAGAAAGCGGGGCGGCGGGACTATTCCGAACCGCTGCTGTGGCAGGGGGACGAACAGGAAAAGGCCGCGTTCATCGCCCGCGCCAATGCCGCCGGCTTCGCAACACTGCAGGGAGGGCGCTTTCTGCACCTGCTCGGCCAGACCGACAAAGGCATCGCCACCCGGCTGCTGAAAAAGATCTACCAGCAATACAGTGACCGCGACTGCAAGCTGATCGCCAGTGGCGATGGGCCCAATGACCTGGACATGCTGAAAGTCTCCGACGTCGCCATTATCGTGCGCTCCCCCGCGCACCCACCCCCAACCCTCCGAAGCCACCCGAATCTCGTCGTCACCCGCGAAACAGGCCCTCAGGGGTGGTCGCAAGCCATTCATGAGCAATTGCTAGAGGCTCAGCCAAATACAAACTCATAAGGAGTCAACAGTGACCGATTTTTTCCAGAACGGTGCCGTTACCACCCTGCACAATCTGTCGAACCGCAGCCTGGAGGACATGGAAGCAGACCTGATGCGTTTTTCCAGGCAAAGACCCATGTCACTGCTGCTGCCCTCGCTGTATTCCGAGCTCGAAGGTGAGGCGCTCCCAAGGATTCTCAAAATATTGGCAGAAGTCCCCTACCTCTCGGAGATCGTGATCGGTCTCGACCGCGCCGATGAATCCCAATATCGCGACGCCCTCAAGCAGTTCTCGGTACTCCCCCAACACGTGCGCGTGCTATGGAATGATGGCCCGCGTCTACAGGAGCTGGATGAGCAGTTGCAACGCGATGGCCTGGCCCCGAAGGAGGCCGGTAAGGGGCGCAATGTCTGGTACTGCCTGGGCTATATTCTCGCGTCCGGTCGCGGCGAGGCCATCGCCCTGCACGATTGCGACATCGTTACTTACGACCGCATGCTACTGGCGCGACTGTTCTATCCCGTGGCCAACCCTAATTTCAACTACGAATTCTGCAAGGGTTACTACTCCCGGGTAGCCAATGGCAAAATCAATGGCCGCGTCTGCCGCCTTTTGGTTACCCCCCTGATCCGTACCCTGAAAAAAATCTACGGCCACACCGACTATCTGGAGTATATGGACAGCTTCCGCTACTCCCTTGCCGGAGAGTTCTCCCTGCGCCGGGATGTGGTCAACGATCTGCGAATTCCCAGCGACTGGGGACTGGAAATTGGTGTGCTGTCGGAAATGCACCGCAACTATTCCACCAACCGCCTGTGCCAGGTGGATATCGCCCACGCCTACGACCACAAGCATCAGGACGTATCTTTTGACGACGAACAGTGCGGTCTGTCAAAAATGTCCATCGACATTGCCAAGTCGTTTTTCCGCAAACTGGCTACCCAGGGCACGGTGTTTTCTTCCGAGACATTCCGCAGCATCAAGGCCACCTATTTCCGCGTGGCGCTGGACTTTGTCGAAACCTACCGCAACGACGCCATCATAAATGGCCTGAAATTTGATATTCATAAAGAAGAGCAGACTGTGGAGCTGTTTGCCAGCAACCTGGTCAAGGCCGGGATGGCCTTTCTGGAAAATCCCATGGAAACGCCGTTTATCCCCAGCTGGAACCGTATTACCAGTGCGGAACCCGGTTTTCTGCAGCGGCTGAGGCTGGCGGTGGAAGCGGATTATGAAGAGTACAGCGCTTGATCGCCTGTTTTTGAAAACCTAAAAAAGGGAGGGGATGTGAGTCATTCAACGGCGCAATTACCCATTAAAGAAGTGCTGTACCAGAAGGTGGTGGACCACCTGGCATTTATTTATCCGGAACTCGGTATCGAGTCCATTGCCCAGGAACTGATCCACACCATGCGGCTGGACGAAGACTGCCAGAGTCCGCTGGCCCACAAAAACCTCTGGGATCAGACCGACATTGCCGTGATTACCTACGGCAACAGTATCCTCGGCGAGAATCAGCCCCCCCTGAAAGTCCTGCATCATTTTCTGCAGACGCACTTCCCGATGCTGATCAATACGGTGCATATACTGCCGTTTTTCCCCTACAGCAGTGACGATGGCTTTGCCGTTGCCGCCTATAAACAGGTGGACCCGCCGCTGGGAGACTGGCATGACATATTGCGCATCAGTACTGACTTCCACCTGATGGCGGACCTCGTCATCAATCACTGCTCCGCGCAACACGATTGGTTCCTGAACTATCAGAAGGGTGAGGATCCCGGCAGTGATTTTTTTGTCGAGGTGGACCCGAGTGAAGACCTGAGTAAAGTGGTGCGCCCTCGCATTACCCCGCTGTTGCGCGCCACCAGTACCCCCCAGGGCACACGCCACGTGTGGTGCACCTTTGGTCATGACCAGATCGACCTGGATTTCAAAAACCCCAAGGTGCTGGCGAAAATCGTCGACATCATCCGCCTGTACCTGGACATGGGCGTGCGTGTATTCCGCCTGGATGCTGTTGCCTTTATCTGGAAGCGGTTGGGCACCAACTGCCTGAATCTGGAAGAAACTCACGAAATCGTGCGTCTGCTGCGCACCCTGATCGAACACGCAAATCCCAATGCGGTGATCATTACCGAAACCAATATTCCCAATCAGGAAAACCTGTCTTATTTCGGTAACGCCAACGAAGCCCACTGCATCTACAACTTTTCCCTACCGCCACTGCTGGTCAACACCCTGGTCACCGGCAATTGCCGCTACCTGAAAAACTGGCTGATGAGCATGCCGCCGGCCCAGAACGGCACCACCTATTTCAATTTTATTGCCTCCCACGACGGTATCGGCCTGCGCCCGGTAGAGGGGCTGCTGGACGACAGCGAGCTGGAAGCGCTGATCCAGACCATGGAAAATTTTGGTGGCCAGGTTTCCTGGCGCGCGCTGGACGACGGCAGCAACAAACCCTACGAGATCAATATTGCCCTGTTTGACGCCCTCAAGGGCACCACCGCAGGGGAGGACGAATGGCAGCTGCGGCGGTTTATCTGCGCCCATGCCATTATGTTGGCTCTGGAAGGACTTCCGGCGTTTTACCTGCACAGTCTGGTGGGCACCACCAACGACTACGAGCGCATGAAAGAGCACGGCCACAACCGCGCCATCAACCGTCGGCAGTGGCAGGAACACGACCTGAATGAAAAACTCGCGGACCCGGACAGCCACCATCACGTGGTATTCCAGCAGCTGCGACGACTGATAAAAATCCGCCGCACACAACCGGCATTCCATCCCAACGCCACCCAATTCACACTGCACCTTGGTGATCAGGTGTTTGCGTTCTGGCGCCAGAGTATGGATCGCCGGCAGAGCATCTTCTGCCTCAACAATATCTCCGACCAGCCCCAGACTATTTCGCTGAATGCCATTAATCTGATCGGCACCGACGAATGGAAAGACCTGATCAGCGAGGCTACCTACGAGGATATGCTGACAACGATTACCCTGGATCCCTATCAAACCCTCTGGATCAGCAACCGCTGGTAGAGCTGACACGGATTCTGTAGGGGGTAAAAGCCGGTGTGAGGCAGAAGCTGGAATGCGTGGCGAAAGTTATCGCTGCGCTTCGTCCACGCTTTCACCAGTTTTCATCCAGTGGCCATTTTTGAGAGTGACCTCGAAACGGGCCCACTGACGGAACTCATCCCGCAGACAGATTCCGGTATCGTAGGCGCCCTCCCCCGCCAGCACTTTGTAGATCACCCGGTCCTGAGTCGGCGGTGGCTCACTGGACTCATCCACTACCTGGCGCACACTCCACAGTCGCCCCAGCTTGCCGTTGCTGTAACAGCGCCCGGCGATAATTTCCCGGGGATGAACCACATTGCGCTCCGCATGCTGCTTGGCCAGCTCCAGCAGCTCGGTCAATCCCTCCGCGGTGATGTCCACAAAGGAATCCTGCTCCTGAATCGCCGCGGCGAAATCCTCCTGGGTAATTTCCGTTTCACGACCGGAAGACTCGGCACTTACCACCGGCTTGATACGCCGCCCCAGGTGCACCGGATAACGCCGCCATGGAAAAAGTCCATTGAAGGCCAGTGCCACCGAAAGAATCAGCAAGACATTGGTCAGTATCGGCACCAACAGGAAGTCGAAGCCCAATTGATACACCGTATCGCCTCCGGTCACCGCGGTGAGCGCCGTGGCACCGCCGGGTGGGTGAATACAGCGAAGGTAATACATGGCCGCCACCGCACCCCCGACGGCAACTCCAGCGGCGAGGGTCTGATGATCAATCAGCTTGTGGCAGATCAGTCCGATCAAGGCAGAAATCATATGCCCGCCCGCCAGTGCCCAGGGCTGTGACAGGGCACCATGGGGTACCGCGAACAGCAGTACGGCACTTGCACCCATGGAAGCAATGATGAAAAAGCTGGTGGAGACATCGATCAGCCCCGCCCCCAGAGCGCGCTGGGTGGCCCAAAAAACACAGACAATCGCCAGTGCAGCACCGAGGGCGGAAATCAGTTTTTCGCGGTGGCTGGTATTATTGCGCTCGATGCCGAGGTAAGCGCGCAACTCACTTGCCACAGTCCCGATCCACGCATTTTTTTTCATTTCTTCACTGCTGTCATGACGCTCAGTGGGCCTCATAGCCCGGGGTGCGGAGACCATTACCCAGAGCCGGTTAAATTCCACGACCGGGTGGTTTAACAATCCGGTCGGACCACTAGAGGTCACTGCCGCCCTGCTGAACATTCAGGGCCCGCAGGGCACCACTGAACCAGGCCAAGATAAAGGCCACCAGGCTGAAAATCCCCGCCCATAACAACGTGGTCAGCGGTGCGGAAAACTCACTGACAACACCGGCGGCCAGGGCGCCGATGGCGGCGGAACCGAACAGGGAAAGCTGGTAGATGGAGATGATCCGGCTGCGCACCTGCTCCGGCGCCAGCAACTGCACAATGGATTTCCCCAGCGCCGCCGACGCTGCAGCAACGGCGCCCCAACAGGCGCACAACAGCATCAGGCCAAAGGGTGTCGGGCCGAAACTGATGGCAATCAGCAGCGCGGCACTGTAAAGCAGACACATCAACACTCCGCGCCCCGGCTGATCGCCCTGCCCCCGCCGCAACATGGCGACGGTTGCGACCACAGTCCCGAGGACAAACGCAATCTGCAGTGTTGCGTAATAACTGGCGCCGCGGCCATAGCTGTCCGCCATCAACGGCAGTACCACCAGGAATACGCCAATATGCACCAGGCCGTTAAAGCCCACCAGCAGCACCAATTCCAAAATCGCGCGACTCTTGCGAACCTCCGCAAAACCTTCCAGCAACGCCGACGGCAATTTCTGTCGAGGCACTGAGGGTGCGGGGCCGGTGTGACGCATGCAAAAGAAAAATACCGCAGCCAGTGCCAGCACACCGACCTGAATCAGCAACAGTGGCTCTGCCCCCCAGTGATCGAAGCGACTTGCCAGCAACATTCCCACACCCTGGCCGCCGTACTGGGCCAGCATCATCCAGGTCACCGTGTGCTGCACCCGCGCGCCATCAATTCGTTCAAGACGTCCGTCACCATCTGCAGGCGCGCGCGCGCAACGCTGCACCAGGTTATCCCGCGCCGGCTGCAGAAATGCTGTGCACACACCAAGGCTCACGCCGTAGATCAGCAACAGGGGCAGACTGGGAAGTTGATGTAACAGGTAATACGCCAATGCGGCGTGACACAGGCCCAAGCCGATACAGGACAGCGTCGCCACACGGGCCGAGTCAAAGCGATCGGCCAGTGCGCCACCAAACAGCAGGAAAACCAGATTCGGCAGCAGCACCGACGCCTGCACCCAACTCAGCTGCAACGCGGGCAGATCCACCAGGGATACCGCTATCCACGGCAACAACACGACTTGCAGGCCGGTGGCCAGGGAGGTACCGCTGTAACCGAGTAGAAAAGTACGCAGTCGGGCCGCCAGTGCGGGAAATGCCATTACTGAATCCGGAAATACATTTGTACGCAGCACCCGGCACGGAATTGACATGATCCGGGCCCCGGCGAAATGAGCGCAGACAGAAGCGTCGCCAAAATCGGGGCGCTATTGTCCCACAGATTGCGCAATTATGGGGCAGCCGCGGAAGAAAGGTCAGCGTAGCAACCGCAACGGCCAGAAAGACCGCAGCAGCTTGCGCAGCTGTTTTTCCGCGCTCTCGTCGTCGCTGTATGCGGCCTTCTCATAGGCGACGGTAATTCGCCGCACCATGGGACCGAGTCTCGGCATCTCCCGCTCGATCCGGCTGGCGTAATCCCCGGGCGCCTCCCCGGGCTTGCGTGGCAGCCCTGCGCGGGCCATACGGTGGCAGAAGCGCAGGTAAGCCCTGCTCGCGGGTGGCAATACCGGACCGCGGCTGGAAAGGTTCAGCCACGCCAACAGCAACAGCAGTGCCACCAGTATCGGCACACCGAGGAACAACGCGATCCGCAGAGGCGACACCTCCCCCAGAAGCCGCTGCAGCAGGCCCTGCTGACGCTCGTGATCGAAACGCACTACCGCCTGGTACCAGCGGTAGTTGATCATGTCCCATTGCAGGCGCAACCGGGAGACAAAGGCAAATTTGTGCAGGGGCAGCAGAGCGTCCTGCATAAACTCCTCCGCGGCGGCACTCTGCAGACCGTCGCGAATCCGTTCCGGCGACACCGCCGCGGTAGGGTCCACCCGCACCCAGCCCCGCTCGGGCAGCCAGATCTCCGCCCAGGCGTGGGCATCGTACTGGCGCACCAGCAGATATTCTTCCTGTGCTACCCATTCACCGCCCTGGTAACCGGCGACCACCCGTGCCGGCACTCCGGCAGCGCGCATGGTAAACACGTAACTGCTGGCAAAGTGCTCACAGAACCCCTCACGGGTGGAAAACAGGAATTCATCCACGGTATCCCGCCCCAGTTCGGGCGGGCGCAGGGTGTAAGTGAAGTCGCGGTTGTACCGCGCCAGCAGTGCCGCGGAGATCTCCTCGGCACTCATACCCTCCCGCCGTCGTGCCTCCGCCCATTGACGAGCACGCGGGTTTCCCGATGCGGGCAACTGCAAATGGCGGCGTTGTTCGAGAGGGTTCAGGGACTGCGCCCGCGCAATGCTCTCACGCGGCCATGAATGCACGGCATAGGCCAGTCGGGCACTCACCGGCGACCGGTACACCAGGGTGTCGTCGTCTGTTTCCCGCACTCCGCGGGTTTCCGAGTGCGGCCAGGCCAGAGCAAACAGCCATGGATTTTGGCTGGGTTCCATAATGACCTGATAGCGATAGCGCGGGCCCACCGCAGGTAATGGGCGCTCACTCCCATCACCACCCGGGGCTCGGTTACTGCGCCCCCAGCGGTAAACGCCGGCGTCGGGCTCACTCCAGCGGCGTCCATCGAAGTGGGTATACACCAACCCGCGCCAATAGCGCTGCTCCGGCGGCGGCAGTGCCCCGTCAAAGGCAATACGCAGTACCGGCTTGGCCGACTTGGATAACTGGCTGAAATCCCCGGGACTCATGGAGTCACTGATACCGGTGGAGGCCTTGGAACTGTTCTGGGGCACCGCCCACAGAGGCCCCAGGCGCGGCATCACCACAAACAACAGCAGCATCACCGGTACCGCCTGGGCCAGCAACCGGGCGGACAGCCCCAGCGCCCGCTTCGGCCGCGCACTCGCACGCCCCTGCTGCGCCGCCAGTGCGGCGGTGATTACCACGACACAGAAAATACCGTAAACCGCATAGGGTATGGTCTGCTCGAACACAAACAGGGTGGCGGCGAGGAAGTACGCCAATAGCAGGCTCAGCAGCGCATCCCGGCGGCTGGCCAGTTCGATATTTTTCAGGGTAAAGGACAGCGCCAGCAGTGCCACCATCGGCTCCAGGGCAAACCAGCGCCGGTAAGTGAGTGCCAACCCTGCCACTGCCAGCGAAACTGCCAACAGTTTTATCAGTTTGCCAGGCATTTCCCGGCGCCCCAGAAAGACTTGATAGCGCCAGTACACCGCCGCGCACCAGGCCCCCACCAGCCACACCGGCAGATGTGCAAAGTGCGGCAGCAGTACCACAAGCTGCGCGGCAAAGATCCACAGCAGGCTCTCCCGCGGCAGCAACGTTTGCAACTGACTGACGCCCCTGATCAATGGCTCACTCCCTGTACCGGAAACAGCGCCAGCAGTGTCAGCGCCTGCTGCCTGTGCGCCGCCCCCAGCCCCGGCGCCAGTGTCTGCCCAGGCAGGCGCAATCCATAGGGTATCTGGGCGTGCTCCGCTTCCAGTACCCAGGCACAAAGATTGCTGAGGCGGGTTTCGATTTCCCTTCCCGCCAACAGATCCCAGTCAAGCCACAGACGGGCATCGCTACCGGAGGCGTATTCCTTGCTGTAAAGATCCCGTCCGCCGGCAAATTGCTTCCACGCCACATGGCGCAGGGAATCCCCGGGCTGGTAAATCTTGAGCCCAACGAAGTCGTCACCACCGCTGGAATAAACCCGTTCGTGCTCACCGTCCCCGCTGGTCGCGCCAACAGGCAGCGGCCCCGCCGATTTGGGTTGCGGGTAAACCAGAAACTCCACATCCAGATCCACCCAGCTCCAGCAGCGGAAAAGCCCGAGGGGAAAACGGCTCTCCACCAGAATGCGCGGAGCGCGCACGCGACCGCGGCGCAGCAGCGGCAGATCAATCCAGATATCCCGCGCATCTCGGCCGCCGGTCACGTCTACCAGCGCCCCCTCTTGCGACGGCCAGGCCAGGTGCACCCGCTCGTGAAATCGTTTACCGGTTTGCGTGAGCGCTATTTTTGCGCGGCCGTAATCCCCCGCAAACGCCGGCTCCGCCTCCAGCAGCTGCAAACGCATGCCGGAAAGGTTGGCGAAAGTGTGTACCGGCAGTACCACCATTAGCCCTACCAGCAGAAAGTCGAAAGCAAATACGAGATTATTTTCGTAGTTGGTACCCAACAGCCAAAGCAGCAAAATCACCAGGGTAAAACCGAGCCCGGCACCAGATGGCAGTACGAATAATTTGCGGTGATCGAGGGTAACACTGTGGGCGGCGGGCAGGCGCCGGTCGAGCCAGCGCTGCCAACGGGCGTGCCGAAGAGGCTGCCAGAATTGCTTTCGCCCGGAGGAATCCGCGCTACCTGCGGAAGTGACTTTTGCCATTTCAACTCCACTCCGCTCAGGCGGCTATGATGTCCACCTGGTGCATCATGCGCTCAACCAATTGCGTACCGTCACTACCATCGCTCTGCAAGCGGTGGCCGGCAACCGCGGGCAGCACGGCTTGCAGGTCCTCCGGCAGCAGGTGGCCGCGGTTGTGGATCAGTGCCCAGGCGCGAGCCGCGTGCAACAGCGCAAGCGCCCCGCGCGGAGAGAGGCCCACCGGGCATTCGGGGCTCTGGCGGCTGTGGAGCACCAGGCGTTCAAGGTAGTCGAGCAGGGAGTCCGAAGCTTTGACCTGGCCGACCAGCGCCTGCAGTTTGCGCAGCCCCTCACCATCGATCCCGGGCTTGAGTTGCGCGAGCTGGGCTCTGGGATCTACACCCTGGAACAGGGCGCGTTCGGCTTCGCGGGTGGGATAACCGAGGCTGATGCGCATAAGGAAGCGATCGAGCTGGGATTCCGGCAGCACAAAGGTGCCGGACTGCTGCAGAGGATTCTGGGTGGCGATAACGAAAAACGGCTCGGGCAGCTGGCGGGTTTCGCCGTCGATACTGACCTGGCGCTCTTCCATGGCCTCCAGCAGGGCACTCTGGGTTTTGGGTGAGCTGCGATTGATTTCATCAGCGAGCAGCAATTGACTGAAAACGGGGCCTTCATGAAAGCGGAACTGGCCGGATTCGCGTTCGAAAATGCTGACACCCAAAATGTCTGCGGGGAGCATGTCACTGGTGAACTGCACCCGTTTGTAGGAGAGCCCGAGCACCTGCGCAAGGGCGTGCGCGAGGGTGGTTTTGCCCATGCCGGGCAGGTCTTCAATCAGCAGGTGACCGCGAGCCAACAGGCAAGCCAGCGCGAGTTTGACCTGATGTTCTTTACCCAGAAGGACCTTGCCGATATCGGCAACGATGGCGGAAATAGTTTTTTGCACGGCAAATCCATTACTGCTCGGTTTTTCTTCCAGCGCAAATTTCCAGAGCTTTTCTCTATCCATTGCAGTGGTACGCAGCTAGCCAGCCATAAGACTGGCACTGCTAGCTATTAATGATAGGCCCCGGAAAGCGGGGCTATCAATAATGCAACATTCCGCGCCATTGTGACCCGATCACGCGAGCGCAGACAAGCCTCGTGCCAGGTCGGCCTTCAGGTCTTCCACATTTTCCAGACCAATGGAGATTCGGATCAGATTCTCCGCAATACCCGCTTTCGCCTTGTCTTCCTCGCTCAGGCGGCCATGGGTGGTGGTTGCTGGGTGGACGATGGTGCTTTTGGCATCGCCGAGATTCGCAGTGACAGAGAAAATTCGGCAGGCATCGATCACTTGCCAGGCCGCCTCGCGCCCACCGTTTACGGTAAAGCTGAACACGGCACCGAAACCGGATTGCTGCGCCGCGGCGAGCTGGTGGTTCGGGTGGCTGGGGAGGCCCACGTAATTGACCTTGGCCACCTGCGGCTGCTCCTGGAGCCACCAGGCGATGTCCAGCGCGCTGGTGCAGTGGGCCTGCATCCGCAATTTGAGGGTTTCCAGACCTTTGAGAAACACCCAGGCGTTAAATGGACTCATGCTGGGACCGCAGGTGCGCAGGAAGATGACAACCTCGTCCATCACGTCCTTCTTACCCACGACCACACCACCCACACAGCGGCCCTGACCATCGAGGAACTTGGTGGCGGAGTGAACAACGATATCCGCCCCCAGGTCCAACGGGCGTTGCAGGGCTGGGGTACAGAAACAGTTGTCCACCACCAGCTGCGCTCCCGCACTGTGGGCAAGATCCGCCATGGCGCGAATATCGGCAACTTCGCACAAAGGGTTGGAGGGGGTTTCCATAAACAGCAGTTTGGTATCGCCATCCAGCGCGTCTTTCCAGGCCTGCAAGTCGGTGAGGTCGACAAACGTCACTTTGACGCCGAACTTGACCATATAGCGGGTAAACAGCGCGGTGGTGGTGCCGAACACACTGCGGGAGCAGATGACCTTGTCACCGCTTTTCAGCAGTGCCATGCACAGGCTCAGGATTGCGGCCATGCCGCTGGACGTGGCAACCGCAGCCTCTCCGCCTTCCATCGCAGCAATGCGCTGTTCGAACATGCGCACGGTGGGATTGGTGTAGCGCGAGTAGACATTGCCGGGGGACTCTCCGGAGAACCGCGCTGCGGCTTCGGCCGCGGAGGGAAAGACGTAACTGGAGGTGGTGTAAATAGGCTCTGAATGCTCGCCTTCCGCCGACCGGCTCTGGCCTGCACGTACCGCCAGAGTTTCCAGTGCGTAGCCGTCGTCTTCAAACATGGATTAACCGTCCCGGGTTGGTGTGATTGGAGGCGGTAATCTTAACCCATGAAACAGCGCTACGCTGAATCGAAGATGCAAAAGCTAGGAAGCAATAAACCATGACGTGAAGGCAGTGTGACGGCTTTCCATTTTCAGAAGCGTCGCAAACATCTAGCGGCAGCGATACCTTCGCTTTCACCGAAAACACTTCGGCCCACCGATTGGTGGGCCGAATACGTGTATCAACAAGAGGGATAAAGCCCCTTACATCGAGCTCTGGTTACCCGATCCTTCCTTCGCATTGTCGTTGCGCGCTGCGTGCAGGTTATTGAGATATTCCTGGGTCACATCACCGGTGATGTACTGACCGTCGAAAACCGAATTCTCAAACTGCTTGATCTCGGTATTACCTTCGCCGGAGGACACAATCAAATCTTCCAATTCCTGGTAAATCAGCCAGTCAGCACCGATCTCCTCGCGCACCTCTTCCGTGGTGCGGCCGTGGGCAACCAGTTCGGTAGCGGATGGCATATCGATGCCGTACACATTCGGATACTTCACTGCCGGTGCCGCGGATGCGAAATACACCTTGTTGGCGCCGGCATCGCGGGCCATCTGGATGATCTGCTTACAGGTAGTACCGCGCACGATGGAATCGTCCACCAGCAATACATTCTTGCCGCGGAACTCCAGCTCGATCGGGTTCAGCTTCTGGCGTACAGACTTCTTGCGCTGCTTCTGGCCAGGCATGATGAAGGTACGGCCGATGTAGCGGTTCTTCACCAGACCTTCGCGAAATTTCACGCCCAGACGGTGTGCCGCCATCTGCCCTGCCGAGCGGGAGGAATCCGGAATCGGAATGACCACATCGATATCGTGATCCGGGCGCTCACGCAGGATTTTTTCTGCCAGATGCTCACCCTGACGCAGACGCGCCTTGTGTACGGAAACACCGTCCATGATGGAGTCCGGACGGGCGAAATACACGTGTTCGAAAATACACGGACGCAGCTGCGGGTTTTCCGCACACTGCTCGGAATGCACAGTGCCATCCAGCTCGATGTAAATACATTCCCCCGGCGCCACGTCGCGCACCAGGGTATAACCCAGTACGTCCAGAGCAACGGACTCAGAGGCCACCATATATTCCGGGCCCTGTTCGGTATCGCGTTTTCCGTATACCAGCGGGCGGATACCGTTCGGATCGCGGAAGGCCACCACACCGTAGCCAACGATCATCGCCACGCAGGCATAGCCGCCGCGCACGCGCTTATGCACCGCGCGCATCGCGGTAAAAATATCTTCTGCCTTGGGCTGGAGTTTGTGCTGCTTGTGCAGCTCGTGGGCAAATACGTTCAGCAGGACTTCGGAGTCGGAGTCGGTGTTGATGTGGCGCAGGTCCTGCTGGAAGATTTCCTCACTCACCTCTTTCACATTGGTAAGGTTGCCATTGTGAGCCATGGCGATGCCGTAGGGGGAGTTGACGTAAAACGGCTGTGCCAGCGCCGGACCGGAGCTGCCGGCAGTCGGATAGCGCACGTGGCCGATACCGAAGTTACCGGTAAGGCGCTGCATATGGCGCGCGCGGAACACATCCCGCACAAGGCCGTTGGCCTTCTGCTGATTCAGGCGGTCCCCATCACAGGTAACAATACCGGCAGCGTCCTGGCCCCGGTGCTGCAGCATAGTGAGCGCGTCATATAACTGTAGATTGACGTCACTCTTGCCGACGATTCCAACGATGCCACACATACTTCAGATAACCCCAGTCGTTTCGAAATGGTCAAGGTGATCCGGTACTGCCTCCCGCAGATCCGCGATCAATCAAATTGCCCTGCGAAGAAATCCTTGATCGCGCCTGCCGCTTCGCGCGCGCGATCCTCAAATGCGAGAAAATGCGGTATCAACGTCGACTCCCGCCACCACGGGTCCTCGTTCACTGGCGCCAGCGCCGGGGCGAAGATCAGCAGTGCCATTACAATGATGCAGCCGCGAAACAACCCGAACACCATACCCAACACCCGATCGGTCCCGGAAAGGCCGGTGGCCTCCACGAACGCAGACAGGGTCATATTCAGGCCGGCGCCGGCCAGCAGGGTAAAAATGAACAGGATGGCAAAGGCGGCTATGGCCTGCAGTGAAGGCGTATCGACGAGGTTGGAGAGCAACGGAGCCAACTGGTCACGGAACATCATTGCCACCACAAACGCCGCTACCCAGGTAAGCAGCGACAGGACTTCGCGCACGAAGCCTCGGCTCAAGCCGATCAGTGTGGAAATGGCGACAATTGCCAGGATGGTCCAGTCAGCCCAGTTCATTCAACCCTACCTGCTACGCGGCGTCGGCCGCGAAGAGCGCGCATTCTAACTTACCCACCCGGGCCAGTGAAGCAGTTCACCATCCTAACCGGAATTAGGAGGTAGTTTGCGCAGCGAAAGTCCGTTGCCAGGGGATGACCACCTAGCACAACATCGAGCCAGCGCGCGGGCAAACGAGGCATTAGCGGCGAGATCGTCAACCACCTCAGGAAATCAGGCCCGGTAACGCAGGATCAGGGTTTCGATGTTCAACAGCTTATCCAGCTCCTGCTTATCTGACTGGGCATCCCCGCGGCTCAGCTTGGGTCCGACGAAGACGCGCACCAGTGGGCCCTTGGGGGTATCCACAGAACGGGTATAGGCCCGAAACCCGGCATCCAACAGCTTGTTGCGCATCCGGTCGGCACTCGCCGCCTCCTTGTATGCCCCCACCTGCACGACCCAGCCTTCCGGCAGACCGCGCTCATCCAACTGGGTTTCCTCGGCGGGCAGCTGCAACGGCGACTCCGACGGCACCTTGGCAACCGGCTTGGCTTCGGCGGCGGGCTTGGCGGCCGCTACCGCAGGCTCAGTCACCGCTTCGGGTTCGGGAGATGGGCGTTCAGGAGCCGGGGACGCCTGCTCGACCAAATCCGGCTGGAACACTTCGTTGAGTGGCGGCGCCGGCTCGACATTCTCGACCGGCTGCGGCTCGGCAATAACAATGGGTTTGATATCCGGGGCGGCAGGAATCTGGCTGGTTACATCGATATAGCGGGCACTTTCCCGGTCAAACAGGCTGGGAAGGAAGATCACCGCCAGCGCCGCCAGCACCAGTGCACCGACAATGCGCTGCTTCACGCCGTCATCGATACGGCCCCTGCGGGCACCTCGGGAGGCACCACCCCGGGCAAATGCGTCAGAGTCGTTATTCCGACTGGCCATTCTGTTGTTCTCTCGTAAGCTGCAGCACCTCTGCAACGGTAAAGAAAGAACCGAAAACAAGCAACCTGTCACCGGCCTCCAACTGTGCGAGCGCAGCCTTTAGCTGTTGCGCCACCGGCGCTGCCGGGCCGGATATCTGCCCCTCGGGGACGCTCGCCGCAACCAATCCGGCGCGCAGCTGCTCGGCGCCGGCGGCGCGGGCGTTGCCGGGCAATAACGCCGGATACCAGCACGCAATTTCGCTCTCCAGGGGCTCGACCAGTCCGGCGAGATCCTTGTCCGCCATTACCGCCACCAGCGCCAGGGTGCGCCCTGAGACAGGATTGCGCCGCAGCCAATCCGCCAGATACTCCGCCGCTGCCGGGTTGTGCCCTACATCCAGTACCAGTTCCCGTCCCTGCCAGTGCAGCGACTGGCAACGACCGGGCATGCGCAGGTTTTCAAGAACCCGGCAAACCTGTTCCACCCCCGGCAGCGCCCCCGCCAGTCCCAGCGCGGTAATCGCCGCGGCCACACTGGGCTTTGGCAGGTGCAGCCCGGGCAGGCCCAGCGCCAGTTCGGGCTGCGCGTGCAATTGGTAATGGTTGTCCACCAGAGAGAACTGATGTCCGATGAAGTAGCTGTCGCATCCCAGCTTACTGGCAATATCCACCACCGATGCCGGGGGGTAAGGGTCGGCACAGACAAAGGTCTTTCCCGCCCTCAGGATGCCCGCTTTCTCACGCCCGATTACCTCCCGGTCACTGCCAAGCCAGGCCTCGTGATCCACCGCCACACTGGTGATAATCGCGATATCCGGATCCACCAGATTGACCGCATCCAGTCGCCCGCCCAGCCCCACTTCCAGCAGTGCAAACTCCACGTCCGCGCGCTTGAACAACCACAGTGCCGCCAGGGTGGTGAACTCGAAATAGGTCAGACTCACATCCCCGCGGGCCTGCTCCACCGCTTCCAGGGCCGCAATCAACTCCGCATCCGCAACCTCTTCCCCTCCGATCCGGATCCGTTCGTTGAAGCGCAGCAGATGTGGTGAACTGTAGGCGCCCACGCGGTGGTTGCCAGCAAGCAACAGGGCTTCCATGGAGCGCACACAACTGCCCTTGCCGTTGGTACCGGCAACGGTGATGACGCTGCGCGCGGGCGCCTGCACTTCGAGAACAGCGGCGACGGAGGCGACCCGCCCAAGCCCCAGTTCAATTTCGGTAGGGTGCAATTGTTCCAGGCGGGAAAGCCAGGATTGAAGATCGCGCATGAGTATCGTCTTGGATGGTGGGCGGTGTGGAAATATTAGTTGTTGGCGGGGGAGAGAGGTAACAGGACCCCGAAAACATCCGTGTTTTCCGGGGCCTGGCGTCACGGCTACTGCAACAAGCAGTACACCACGCGATCAATTGTTGCTGAGTTTACCCAGCAGGCGACTGACCGTGTTACGCATGTCGTGACGCGGAATAATCATATCGATGGCGCCGTGCTCCAGCAGGAATTCCGCACGCTGAAAGCCCTTGGGCAATTTCTGGCGAATAGTCTGCTCGATGATGTTGGGACCAGCGAAACCCGCGCGAGCGCCCGGCTCTGCGGCGTTAATATCGCCCAGCAACGCCAGTGACGCGGACACACCACCGTACACAGGGTCGGTCATGATGGAGATATAGGGCACGCCGGCCATACGCAGCTTTTCCAGCACCGCGGAAGTCTTGGCCATCTGCATCAGCGAGATCAGCGCTTCCTGCATGCGGGCGCCACCGGTTGCGGAGAAACAAACCAGCGGAATGCGCTCTTCCAGTGCCCGCTGCGCCGCACGGGTAAATTTCTCACCCACCACGTAGCCCATGGAGCCACCGTGGAATGCAAATTCAAACGCAACGGCCACCAGCGGCTTGCCTTCCAGCAGGCCCTGCATCGCAATCAACGCGTCTTTTTCGCCGGTGGCCTTTTGGGCCTGGGTAAGGCGATCCTTGTACTTTTTGACATCCTTGAATTTGAGGCGATCCACCGGCTCAACGTCCGTCGCCAGCTCTTCCCGGTGATCGACGTCCAGAAACATATCCAGGCGTTTGCGCGCGCCAATGCGGAAGTGGTGTTCGCACTTGGGACAAACTTCCAGGTTGCGCTCCAGCTCCGGCAGATACAGGGTCGCGTCACACTTGACGCATTTCTTCCACACCCCTTCCGGTACTTTGCTGGCGCCGGTGCGGCGCTCGGCGCGGATAACCGCGGGGACAATCTTTTCTAACCAGCTCATTCTGCTTCCAAAATCCGATAATCTGATGCTTGCTGAATTCGTTATTTGCCGGGACAGCGCGCCCAAACCATGAGGGCGGAGGATAAATGACCGGCAGCTCCAAAACCGAGAATTAAACCACTTTCAACATCAATTCATGTGGCCAGATAAGCCGCCAACAGGGCCTTTCTGGCCACACACCGATCGCAGTCTGCGGGCCGCTCAACTGTCCAGGGTGGCGCGCATCTCTCCGACCATGGCGCCAATACGGTCTTTCGCCGCGGCGCCATTCTCCGCCTCGCCAATGGCTGCCACCAGCACACTGCCCACTACCGCGCCGTCGCCATCGGCACTGACCGCTTTTGCAGAGGCGCCGTCCTTGATTCCGAAGCCCACACACAGTGGCAGGTCGGTGTGACGGCGAATGCGCACCAGGTTTTCCCGCACAGAGTTCAGGTCCAGATGTCCGGCACCGGTCACGCCCTTGAGGGAAACATAGTAGACAAAGCCACTGGCCAGCCGGGTAATCTCGGCAATACGCTGGTCGCTGGTGGTGGGGGTCAGCAGGAAGATATTGCGCAGGTCGCGCGCTTTCAACAGGTCGTTTAACGGCCCCGCTTCTTCCGCCGGCAGGTCCACGGTCAGGGCGCCGTCACCACCGGCTTCTTTCAGGTTGTCAGCAAAGACTTCTGCGCCCATTTTCTCAATGGGGTTGGCGTAGCCCATCAGGATTACCGGTGTTTCACTGTCGTTTTCACGGAACGCTTTCACCAGCGCCAGGCATTTGCGCAGCGAAGACTTCTGCTCCAGCGCGCGCTCGTGCCCTTTCTGGATGACCTGACCTTCCGCCATCGGGTCCGAGAAGGGTACGCCCAGCTCAATAAGGTCAGAGCCACTGGCCACCAGCTGGTGCATCAGCTCCAGGGTATTTTCCAGCCCTCCATCGCCGCCAACAATATAAGTCACCAGGGCCTTGCGGCCCTCACTGCGCAGCTTGGCAAAGCGGCGATCGATTCTATTTGTTTCGGTCACGATGCCACTCCTTAAACCTTGATGCCGTCGATGGCGGCGACGGTGAAAATATCCTTGTCACCGCGACCGGACAGGTTCACCACAATGTTCTGGTCCGGCTGCATGGACGCCGCAAGTTTCAGGCCGTAAGCCACTGCGTGACTGGATTCCAGCGCGGGAATGATGCCTTCCGTACGCGTCAGCTTGCGAAAGGCCGCGAGGGCTTCGTCATCGTTGATGGCAACGTAATTCACCCGACCAATGTCTTTCAGCCAGGCGTGTTCGGGACCGACTCCGGGATAGTCGAGGCCCGCGGATACGGAGTGGGTCTCAATGATTTGACCGTCTTCATCTTCCATCAGATAGGTGCGGTTGCCGTGCAGAATACCCGGCACACCGTCGTTCAGCGGCGCGGCGTGACGGCCGGTTTCGACACCGTCACCGCCGGCTTCGACGCCGTACATCTTCACTGACTCATCCCCCAGGAATGGGTGAAACAGACCGATCGCATTGGAGCCGCCGCCCACGCAAGCCACCAGTGCATCCGGCAGCTGACCGAATTGCTCGAGACTCTGACGACGGGCCTCGCGACCGATCACGGAATTGAAATCCCGCACCAGCTGCGGATAGGGGTGCGGCCCGGCAACAGTACCGATGATGTAGAAGGTGTCGTCTACATTGGTAACCCAGTCGCGCATGGCTTCGTTCATGGCGTCTTTCAGGGTCTTGGAGCCGGATTCCACCGGGATCACTTCCGCCCCCAGCAGTTTCATACGGTACACATTCGGAGACTGGCGTTTGACGTCTTCTGCGCCCATGTAAACCGCACACTCCAGGCCCAGACGCGCAGCAACAGTGGCCGTGGCCACACCGTGCTGGCCCGCACCGGTCTCGGCGATGACCCGGCGCTTGCCACTGTGTTTCGCCAACAGAGCCTGGCCCACAGTGTTATTTACCTTGTGCGCTCCGGTGTGATTCAGGTCTTCGCGCTTGAGCCAGATTCGCGCGCCACCGGCTTCCGCGGACAGACGCTCCGCCAGGTAAAGCGGTGACGGGCGCCCCACATAGTGCGCCAGGTCGTAATCGAACGCGCCTTGAAATTCCGGGTCATTTTTCAGCCGCTGATACATCTCCTGCAATTCGTCCAGGGCACTGATCAGGGTTTCTGATACAAAGCGGCCACCGAATTCACCAAAGTGCCCGCGCGCATCCGGGTAGGCGCCATAGTCGATAGGCGATGTGGGTTTACTCACTGCTCAAACTCCTTGTGTAAATTCTACTTTGCCGGCCCGCGCCGGTGCCGAAGGCGCACAGGCGCGGGCAGCACGAATAAATGCCTGCACCCTGCCGGCATCTTTGCGTCCGGGGGCCGCTTCCACCCCGCCACTGACATCCACCGCCTGTGGCTGCGCAACGGCGATAGCCTCAGCGACGTTATCCGGGGTCAGGCCGCCGGCAAGAATAATGTGTCGATTGGTGTTCTGTGGCACCCGCTGCCAATCGAAGGTATCGCCGGTACCACCGGGCACGCCCTTGCGATAGGCGTCCAGCAAAATACCCCGCGCATCCGGGTAGGCCGCCATGGCCTCCAGCGGGTCCAGCTCCGGTTTCATACGCAACGCTTTGATATAGGGGCGACGGAACTGGCGGCAATAGGGTGCGTTTTCACTGCCGTGAAATTGCAGCAGGTTGAGCGGCACCTGATCCAGTATCGCCTCCACCTCCTGTGGGTGTGCATCCACAAACAGTCCGGTGAGTACCGCGAAAGGCGATACCGCGCGGGCAATTTCCGCCGCCTGTTGCGGCGTCACACTGCGTGGACTGGGAGGATAGAACACCAGGCCCAGGGCATCCGCACCGGCATCTACCGCCAGCTCGGCGTCTTCAACACTTGTGATTCCGCAGATTTTTACGCGCATAATCCCTACACCGCAGTGACTGCCGGATCGGCAGGAGCCGCCATAAATCTCGGGCGCTGGCGGCAGAGAAATTCGGAGAGCCCGGGATACTAGCAGATCGGAGAGGCTGGCGAAACGCGCCAGTCAAACCGGCGTCGAGCCACCCTGCTTTTCCCGCAACATCGGGATGAAACCTAACGAATGGAAGCCAGTGGCACCGGTACCAATAGCGGGCCGGGCGTCACAACAGGCAGCTCGAATTCTTCCGGGTACTGCACATCCACGAGATACAGGCCATGAGGTGGTGCGGTAACACCGGCGGCAGTACGGTCCTTTGCTGCCAGCACCTCACCCACCCAGCCGGGCGCGCGGTCACCGCGCCCCACCGCCATCAGTACGCCAGCAATATTGCGCACCATGTGGTGCAGAAACGCCGTGGCGCTCACCTCCAGCACAATCAGCTGGCCCACACGACCGATATCCAGACGGGTCAACCGGCGCACCGGGGAGCGGGCCTGGCACTGGGATGCCCGGAAACTACTGAAATCGTGCTCGCCGATCAGATGCCGGGCGCCGGCACGCATACGATCGAGATCCAGATCGCGTTCAGTCCAGGTAACCTCACTGGCGGCCTGCGCCGAGCGTGTGGGCGCACTGTGGATCAGATAGCGGTAGGTGCGATTGCGTGCGGAAAAGCGCGCGTGGAACTGAGCGGGCACTTCCCGCGCCCAATGAACCCGCACATCAAAAGGCATCCCGGTATTGACCCCCTGTATCCAGGCCTTGGTCGGGCGCTGGACCCGGGTATCAAAATGGATCACTTGACCCGTGGCGTGTACACCCGCATCTGTGCGCCCGGCACACACCAGGGTTACCGGTTCCGCAGCCACTTTTGACAGTGCGTTCTCCAGGGTTTCCTGAACCGTCAGACGGTCATGCCGCTGTTTCTGGAAACCGCGCAGGCGGGTACCACAGTATTCCACGCCCAACGCGATTCTTCGCACCCCTTCCGGCAGTGACTCGCCCGCTGGCACCTCACCGTTGGGCTTGTATTCGTAAATCTTGCTCATCATGGGCCCGAATTTTACACCGGCTACAAAAAAAGAAGACCCCGCTAATGCGGGGTCAAAGTGTTGTTGCTGTAGATAGCAGAAAAAGTATTGTGATGGGGTCAGGTCATGCGCTCGAGCAGGTCTTTGGCGCGCTGCTGATGTTCGCCGGCCGCCTCGTCCACCACTTCACCGAGAATCTCGCGGGCGCCGTCTTTGTCCCCCATGTCCAGGTAAGCCTGCGCCAGCTCCAATTTAGTGCTGAATTCATCTGTGCCTTCCATCAGATTCAGCTCGGAGTTCAGGTCACCCTCGAGATCGAAGCCCAGGTCGTCTTCAAGTTCAGATTCTTCCGCGGAGGGCTCACTGGCCGGGGAAACTGAAGCCTCCGCCACCACCAGATCCAGATCATCTTCCAGCTCGAGGGCACCAGTTGTCGTCAGGCCTGCGTGCCCGACGTCGACAGATCCCAGCTCTGGCTCTGCGCCATCCAGCTCAAGATCACCCAGATCGATAGAATCCAGATCGAGGCCTTCGAGGTCGTTGCCGAAAGTATCCAGGTCGTCGCCGAAGGCATCCAGCTCGTCATCCGGCTCCCCATCTGCGTCGTCCATCGGTGTCAGGTCAAGGTCAAACTCCAGGCCGCCGGCCTGCTCAGGCTGGTCCGCTGCCGCACTCCCAATTGGTGCTGGTACAGACTGGGCAGGCTCGATGTCAAAATCAGAATCCAGATCCAGACCATCAAGGTTTTCCAGATCCAGCCCGCCATCGGCTACCAGATCCTCAAGTTCAAAATCGTCCGCCTCAGTGTCAGGTTCTGCGCTCAGCTCCAACTCCAGACCGGCGTCCTGCTCCAGGTCGAGCGAAAACTCTTCACCTTCAAGGTCAAGGGTTAACTCGTCTTCCGCAGAGTCGCCCATTCCGGGCTCCCCTTCCAGATCCAGTCCGCTGTCGAGACCCATTTCGAGGTCATCATCGAGATCCAACTCAAGATCAAATTCGTCTTGCTCGGCGGAATCCTGCCCACCGAGGCTTTCACCTTCGAGGTCGAAGGAGCCATCAGCGAGATCAAGAGAGCCATCAGCGAGATCAAGAGACCCATCAGCGAGATCAAGAGACCCATCAGCAGAGCCGAAAGAGTCATCCGCCAGATCCAGACCTTCCAACAAGCCAAAATCATCGTCATCGGTTTCGTCGGCCGGTACTTCCGCCTTCACTGAGGCGAATTCGTCCAGATCTTCAAAACTGGCTTCTGCATCGAAGTCCGCCCCCAGATCATCGAGCTGGGCCGCCTCGAGGGACTCACTGGAAAAGTCCATCTCAGGCGCAACAAAAGGACCGATGCCAGCAATACTTTCACGCAGGCGCGCTGCGCGATCCGCCACAGGGCCATCGTTGTAGGTCAACAGCTGGCGGTAGTGATCGTCAAACTGCTCCGGACTCTGCTGCTGGGCATAGACCTCCAGCAACATCAGGCGCGCGTCGATATTTTCCGGCGCGGCCTTAAGACCGGTCAGCAATTTGGCTTCGGCTTCCTGATACTGGCCAAGCGAGAGATGAATCTCGGCTTCCGCCACCGGGTCATCGGTTTGAATTTCACCCAGCTCATCCAGGTCGAAGTTTTCGCTGGCTTCCAGCTCCTCAACCGCCGCCAGAGAATCGTCCTCGGAAAACAGCTCCGAATCTTCCGCCAGCCCCGGCTCCATAGCCATTTCCGCTTCCACCTGGCGAATGGCTTCCTCTTCTTCCTTGCGGCGACGCCAGGTAAAGAAACCGGCCAGGGCAATAACCAGCGCGCCAGCACCAATGCCGAACAGCTGGATATTTTCCATCAGGCGCTCAACCAGCGTCGGCTCCTGAACAGTTTGCACCACCACCCGGTTGCGGGCGTCGTCATCTTCCGGAGCCACCTCGGTCGCCTCCGGCTCGGCAGCAATCACAGGTGCGGAGTCAACGGTTTCCGCCTCAGATTGCAACTGCTCGCCCAGAGCCGCTTCCGATTCGCTGGCGACGTCGTCTTCTATCGCGACCCCGTCGACACCTCCATCGATACCCTCGTCCTGCGCGGTTTGCTCAGCTGCCGCCTGCACCGCACGCATTTCCTCACTGGAGACCTCTACCATGCGCTCCATGGTGTCGATCTGCTCATTGAGCTCACCAATACGCTCCTGCAGCTCGGCATTTTCCAGGCGGGACTTATCGAGCTCCTCTTCGCTAACTGCGAGCTCCCCTTGCAGGGCTTCGCTCTCGCCGGTACCACTGCCGGAACCGGACAGCACGGATTCGTTATCCCCCGGAGCAGCCAGGGAAACACGCCCTTCGAGCACGTCGCTTTCAACGCTTTCCTCTACCACAGCGCGGCCATCCAGGGCTGCACCAGTGACCTCGGCAGAGCCCACACGGTCTCGCCAAGCATCGTTCTGAGTGGCGACCTGGGATACCGCTTCGGTCAAGGTCAGAGTCCGCACCTCTTCCGCAGTGGGCAGTCGCAGCACAGCGCCTTTTTTCAACAAATTGATATTGTTGTTGATGAAGGCTTCCGGATTCAGGCGCTGAATCGCCAGCATGGTCTGCTGCACGGACATGGAGCGGTTTTCACGGCTGTCGCGGGCAATTTCCCAAAGGGTTTTGTTGGCCTCCACAGGACCATATACACGACTGCCGGACGCTGCAGAGGTTTCAACCGGGGTTTCCACGGTCAGTTCGGCAGGCTCTTCGTACAGCGGCTGTTGAGGCTCGGCGGCTACAGTCTCGGACACCGCGCCGGCGGACTCTTCGAACTCAGGAACCTGTTGTTCTATCGGCGCCGGAACCGGTGGCTGCACTTCCTGTTGCACGGGGCGCTGGATCGGCTGCTGCACCGGGATATCACGGCGGACCTGCTGGCGCTCGCGCTCGGCGGCACGCACCGGCTGGGATGCGGTATTGGTGGAGAATGCGGGGAGATCCATTAGCAACGTGTATTCGCGCAACAGGCGACCACTGGGCCAACGGGTCTCTACCAGGAAATTCAGGAAGGGTTCGCGAATCGGATTGCGACTGGAAATACGAACAACCGGCTGGCCACTGGAATAATCCACGGTGAAGCGCAGCTCGTCGAGCAGATAGGATCGATCGACACCGGCGCGCTCGAAATCCTCAGTGCTAGCGAGGCGAACCTTGATCTCATTTTCGCCAAGGCCGCGGGTTTGCAGCAGTTTGATTTCCGCATTGAGAGGCTGATTGAGGGTGGAGTTCAGTTTGACCTCCCCCAGACCCAGCGCCAGAGCCGCGTTGCCACCCAGTGCGCTGACCAGACCTACCGCAAGTGCCAGCTTTTGCACACGCATATCCGATTCCCTTTATTGTTAGAATCATGCCGGAATCTGCTCAAAATTCACCCCAAAGGTCGAAAACAGAAACCAGACTGCGCAGAAATCCTGCACAATATTTAACCAATAAAGCCAGTATTCAGGCAACTGGCTTTACTCTCCGGCGAAAAATTCGCCCCCCATTTAACTCAGCGTCGCTCAGTTTCTCCAATGCACTCGAACAGCACCCCCAAAAGGTACGGCCACTTCCTGGCCACACACGAGCGAGTCAAAGTTAAGAAGAAACCTTCAGAATCGCCGCTAAGTATTAAATATCAATGGTTTTTTAGCAACAAGTGGACAATCTGTACACAATTAATTGCGACATCCTTCCGCAGATTGTCTGATACCGCACAAAAATTGAACTGACCTGGTTTGATCAGCCCGCTGCGCAAGCGTCCCACCAGGGTATTTTCACTGCCTACCGCATCCTGAGCCGACGGACGCTCCCGCATTTGCAGGCGGGCACCATTGCGCAACAGGCCGCGCACCGTTTCCAGATCGGCGTCGTCATCCAGTTGCACACTGATGTTGGCCAGCTGTCCGTGGAATACGGATGCCGTATTAATGGTGGCATCCAGGCCAATATCGTCACCCAACAGGCGGCGCAGCTCGAGCACCAGTGCCAGCTCACCAAAACTGTGGCCGCTCTCAAGCAGTGCTTCCGCGGAGCTCAGGTGATTGAACGCGAGGCGCTGCCCGGTAGTTTCATCCACTTCCGGCTCCTGGCCATTGAACAGCCTTGCGGTCTGCGCCGCGGTTGCGTCCACACAGCTTTTTCCCAACGCGGACACCGGCTGGTTCAGAACCACTTCAACGGATTGCAGGCGAGATTTCAGCGGAAACAACGCCTCTGCCAGCATCGCTGCGCCCGCCGCCGGCACCGCCACCACCTTGCGCTCGACACTCTGCAATTGCGCCGCATTCAACAACGGATGTATCAGCGCCACCGTTTCGTCACCCCGTGTGATCCCCGCCGCGTCCACAACCCAGGCACCAGCATCTTCAGCTTTGTTCAACGCGGCCTTGGCGGTGTCGTCACTGGTCAGAAGCAACAGCACCTGGTCGGCACTAAACGCAAAATCCTTTATTGGCTGCACCGCAATACTGCGATTGGCGAACACCTGAGGGTCGGCCTCGGATTCGTCGGCGATCACCAACTTCAATTCAGCGGGGGTTACTGTCTTACGCTCTTCAAGGATTTCCAGCAACGCGTCAAAGGGCGCACTGCCAACACCGACGATCACCAATTCCCGGGTGGACTCTGTCATATCTGTACTCACGTCTCGATTTGTCCGCTTTTACGCCAATTCGGCGATAAATTCGGCAGCCTAAAAATGCGGGGGGATTATACTCGCGGAGAGGACGGGGGGAAGCCGCCCCTAAGGAAAGGGGGCGGCGAAATGGACACTTGCAGATACCCTTGCAGGCACTAAATATCGCGAGACACCATGAAAAATCGCGATCTGCGGGCGCCGCCAGGCGCACACACAGTAGATTTCACGGGGCTTACAGTTTGCCCAGCAGGATCAACAATACACGGCGCAGAGGCTCCGCAGCGCCCCACAACAACTGGTCTCCCACGGTGAACGCGTTCAGATATTCACCGCCCATACTCAGTTTACGCAGGCGACCTACCGGAATATCCAGTTTGCCAGTCACCGCAGTCGGTGTCAGTTCCTGCAGAGTTACAGGACGATCGTTTGGTACCACTTTCACCCAATCGTTGGCGGAGCCGATCAGCTGCTCGATTTCCGCCAGCGGTACATCTTTCTTCAGCTTGACCGTGAAGGCCTGGCTGTGACAGCGCATGGCGCCGATACGTACACAGGTACCGTCAACCGGTACCGTAGCACTGGTACCGAGAATCTTGTTGGCTTCCACCTGGGCCTTCCACTCTTCACGGCTCTGGCCGGATTCCAGCTGGGTATCAATCCAGGGCAACAGGCTACCGGCCAGCGGTGCCCCAAACTCGGCAGTCGGGAAGTCACCACTGCGCATGTTCTCGACCACCTTGCGATCAATATCTAGAATCGCGCTGGCTGGATCCGCCAGCTCCGCGGCTACGCCGTCACGGATGCTGCCCATCTGGGAAATCAGCTCGCGCATATTTTTGGCGCCGGCGCCGCTGGCAGCCTGATAGGTCATGGCGGTGATCCACTCAACCAGACCCGCCTTGAACAGGCCACCCAGACCCATCAGCATCAGGCTCACGGTACAGTTACCGCCGATATAGTTTTTCACGCCGGATTCGATGCCGCGGTCGATCACGTCGCGGTTCACCGGATCCAGCACGATGATGGCATCGTCGTTCATGCGCAGGCTGGAAGCGGCGTCAATCCAGTAGCCATTCCAACCTTTCTCACGCAGTTTGCCGAATACTTCCTTCGTATAGTCACCGCCCTGACAGCTGACGATAGCGTCCAGCTCGGCCAGTGCATCCAGATCGTAGGCGTCTTTCAGCGGCGCAACGTCCTTGCCAATCTCCGGCGCTTTACCGCCGGCGTTGGACGTGGAGAAAAATACCGGCTCGGCGATGTGCGCGAAGTCGTTTTCTTCCAGCATGCGACCCATCAAAACGGAGCCGACCATACCGCGCCAGCCTACGAATCCTACCTTGTTCATTTCTTTACCTTGTTGAATCTGTTTGTTTCTGGATCCCGGAGCGGCCGCGCCACTTTTATAAAGAAACCGGGATGACGTAACGACTAAACCGCAGACAATTAGAAAGCGGCCACCACTGCTGCGCCCATTTCTGCGGTGGAAACTTTCTTGGTGCCTTCCGTGTAGATATCCGCCGTGCGCAGTCCCTGATCCAATACCTTACTGACCGCTGCTTCGATGGCATCTGCCGCTTCCCCCAAATCCAGGGAATAGCGCAACATCATGGCCGCGGACAAAATCGTGGCCAGCGGGTTCGCAATACCCTGACCGGCGATGTCCGGCGCACTGCCGTGGCAGGGTTCGTACAAGCCAAAGCCTTTTTCATTCAGCGATGCGGACGGCAGCATACCGATGGAGCCGGTGAGCATAGCGGCAGCGTCGGACAGAATGTCGCCGAACATATTGCCGGTCACCATCACATCGAACTGCTTGGGCGCGCGCACCAGCTGCATGGCTGCGTTGTCGACATACATATGGGACAACTCTACATCCGGGTATTCCGGAGCCAGGCGGTCCAGTACTTCGCGCCACAGCACGGTCACTTCCAGCACATTGGCCTTGTCCACGGAGCACAGTTTGCCGCCGCGCTTCTGTGCCGCTTCAAACGCGGTGCGGGCGATACGCTCAATCTCAGACTCTTTATAGACGTAGGTGTTGTAGCCCTGCTTCTCGCCATTCTCAAGGGTCTTGATGCCGCGGGGCTCACCGAAGTAAATACCGCCGGTGAGCTCGCGTACAATGAGAATATCCAGGCCAGAAACCACTTCCGGCTTCAGGGAGGAGGCCGCGGCCAGCTGCGGATAGAGAATGGCCGGACGCAGGTTGGCGTAGAGGCCGAGACCGCTGCGAATTTTCAGCAGGCCCTTTTCCGGGCGGATGGCGCGATCCAGGGTATCCCACTTGGGACCACCAACCGCACCCAGCAGCACCGCATCGCACTCGCCAGCTTTGGCCAGCTCCGCATCTGTCAGCGGTTCGCCATGGGCATCGATGGAAGCACCACCGATCAGGCCTTCGGTAAATTCCAGGTTCAGGTTGAATTTTTCATCGGCAACTTTCAGTACCGCAACCGCCTGTTCAACAATTTCCGGGCCAATACCATCGCCCGGAAGGATCAGGATTTTCTTGCTCATTGTTCTTCCAATTATTCTGTTGGCCGAATCACTTCACTGCATCAAACAACCAGGGCGCCTGTTCGCGGCGCTTGGCCTCGTAGGCACGAATATCGTCCGCATCTTCCAGCGTCAGGCCAATATCATCGAGGCCGTTCAGCAAACAATGTTTGCGGAATTCGTCCACCTCAAAAGCAATGGCCTCGCCATTTGGTTTGATTACATGCTGCTTTTCCAGATCAATAACCAGCTCGTAACCTTCCTCGGCATACATTTCCTGGAACAACTGCTCGACAATCTCTTCTTCCAAAACAATCGGCAGCAGACCATTCTTGAAGCAGTTATTGAAGAAAATATCCGCAAAACTCGGCGCGATGATGGCGCGGAAACCGTGGTCATCCAGCGCCCAGGGCGCGTGCTCACGGCTGGAACCACAACCGAAATTCTTGCGCGCCAACAGCACCGAAGCGCCCTGATAGCGGGGGTGGTTCAGCGGAAACTCCGGGTTTACCGGGCGATTGCTGCAATCCTGCCCCGGCTGACCTTCATCGAGATAACGCAGCTCGTCGAACAGGTTCGGACCAAAACCGCTGCGCTTGATCGACTTTAAAAACTGCTTCGGAATAATCAGGTCCGTATCCACATTGGCACGGTCCATCGGCGCGGCAACACCTTTATGTTGAGTAAAAGCTTTCATCTTTATCTATTCCCCCCGCTCAAGGCTGTCCCCGTCTGTATTTCACGCACATCAACGAAGTGACCCGCAATGGCCGCCGCCGCCGCCATGCTAGGGCTCACCAGATGAGTGCGACCACCGTAACCCTGACGACCTTCAAAATTCCGGTTGGACGTAGACGCACAGTGCTCACCCGGCCCCAGCTTGTCTGCGTTCATTGCCAGGCACATGGAACAGGAAGGCTCGCGCCACTCGAAACCGGCTTCGATAAACACCTTATCGAGTCCCTCTTTCTCCGCCTGCATTTTCACAGACTGGGAGCCCGGTACCACCAGCACCTGCTTCACACTGTCGGCTTTCTTGTGGCCCTTGGCCACTTCTGCCGCTGCGCGCAGGTCTTCGATACGGGAGTTGGTACAGGAGCCGATAAATACGCGATCGAGATTGATGTCGGTAATCTTCTGACCGGCATTGAGCCCCATATATTCCAGCGCGCGCTCAATACCAGCTTTCCTGGTCGGGTCGCTCTCATCCGCGGGGCTCGGCACCAGCGCGCTGACCGGCACGACCATTTCCGGAGAAGTTCCCCAACTCACCTGCGGTTCGATTTCCTCACCGCGCAAAACAACAACTTGATCGAAATGCGCACCGTCGTCGGAATGCAGGCGGCTCCAGTTTTCTACCGCCTTTTCCCACAACTCGCCTTTAGGTGCGTACGGCTTGCCCTTCACGTAGTCCAGAGTTGTCTGGTCCACCGCCACCATACCCGCGCGAGCGCCGGCTTCGATGGCCATGTTGCAGACGGTCATACGACCTTCCATCGACAGGTTGCGAATCCCCTCGCCACCAAACTCAATGGCGTAGCCGGTACCGCCGGCAGTACCAATCTTGCCGATAATCGCCAGTACCACGTCTTTTGCCGTGACGCCCGGGCCGATCTTGCCGTCCACACGCACCAGCATGTTCTTCATTTTTTTCTGGATCAGGCACTGGGTGGCCATTACATGCTCCACCTCGGACGTGCCGATACCGTGGGCCAGTGCACCCAATGCACCATGGGTGGAAGTGTGGGAGTCACCACAAACCACGGTCATACCCGGCAAGGTCGCACCGGTTTCCGGGCCGATCACATGCACAATGCCCTGGCCGGGATCGTTGATACCGAACTCAACAATGCCGAAGTCCTTGCAGTTCTCATCCAGCGTCCTGACCTGGATACGCGAAACCTCGTCCTGGATACCTTCAATACCTCCGGCGCGCTCCGCAGCATCGGACGGTACATTGTGGTCCGGGGTCGCCACCACGGAATCCGTACGCCAAGGCTTGCGACCAGCCAGGCGCAGCCCTTCGAAGGCCTGGGGCGAGGTCACTTCGTGAATCAGGTGGCGATCGATATAAATCAGTGCTGTGCCGTCTTCACGACTCTTAACCAGATGGTCTTGCCAAAGCTTGTCGTACAGCGTCTGTTTTTTATTCTTTTCGAGGCTCATTTCCGCAACTCCACTATGGATAACATGCGGGAGTCTATGGGGGGCATTGAATAACATCAATTTATATTTATTATATGGCGCATTCGGTTTTGGAATACTCTGTACCAAAGCCCCTACAAACCAGATTCGGGTTAATGAACCCCCGAATTGAAGGCGCTGCTTGCGGGTGGGGCTTTGCGAGACCGTCAAAAACATGGATGTTTTTGCAGAGCCCCCAGGGATAGGTACAGGGCGTGTCTCACAAAGCCCCATCCGCAAGTAGCTCCGCCAGCGAGGTTAACTCACCCCATGGAAATCCAGTGGCTTAAGGCCTTTCTAGCCATATCCGAACAGGGCTCAGTCTCCGAAGCGGCGGAACACCTGCACTTGACGCAACCGGCGGTGAGCAAGCGCCTCGCCTCCCTGGAACAACAGCTGGGTGCTCCCCTGTTCGACCGCATCGGCCGCCGCCTGCAGCTCACTAATGCCGGTAAAGCCCTGCTGCCTCGCGCCCGCCACATCCTCAACGAAGTCAGCGATGCGGAGCGCGAACTCAGAAGCCTCGGCGACACCATCGGTGGCAGCCTGCGAATTGCCACCAGCCACCATGTCGGCCTGCACCACCTGCCGCCGGTGCTGCGGGATTTCAGCAACCGCTACCCCGACGTCGCCCTGGATATCGACTTCGTCGACTCCGAACAAGCCTACGAAGCCCTGATGGCCGGAGAATACGAACTCGCCGTCGTTACCCTCGCCCTGAAGGATTACCCCAGCCTCAACGCCCAGATCATCTGGCCCGACCCCTGCGTTGTCGTCGCCGCACCGGATCACCCCCTCGCCCAGATGCCCGAGCTGGACCTGCCCGCGCTCGCCCGCTACCCCGCCATCCTGCCCGATCTGAATACCTACACCGGGCGCCTGATCAAGCGGGAATTCGATGCTCACGGTCTCAAGCTGCACGCCAAGCTCGCCACCAACTTCCTCGAAACCATCAAGATGATGGCCGGGGTGGGCCTGGGCTGGAGCGTACTGCCGAAAACACTGGTGGATGAAACCCTGGCCGAACTGCCCATGCCCCAGCTCAACATCCTGCGCAACCTCGGTGTTATCTATCACCGCAACCGCACCCTCAGCAACGCGGCCAACGCCCTGCAGCAACTGCTGGTCAAGGAAGCCAAAGGGTATTGAATAGCCGGAGAAGTTTTGTGTGATACACCCGGCATTTACAGGTGTAATACGCTCACAAATACGGGAAAGACAGGAAATAAGTTCTCTGAAACGCCAATTGGTCAAGGAATCTTCACAAAAAAGGGGTAAACTGCGCCGCAAAACTAAAAAAGGGGAGCCTCACCTATGAAAAAACTCACTCTGGCCATTTGCACCGCCCTGGCCTCCACTGCAGCCAGCGCCGACACCATCCTCGGCCTTGATGCCACTGCCGGTATGTGGAAGCCCGCATACAGCGGCCTGGTTGGCGCCGCGAATGTAGACGCGGATGATTTCGGCTTTGCCGAAGACAACGCCACCTTTCTGCAGGTTGCACTGGAGCACCCGATCCCGCTGATCCCGAACATCATGGTCGCGCACAGCAAGATCGAAACCAACGGTGTTGCCAACCTGAGCCAGAACGTAGAGTTCGGTGGTGAAACCTTTATCGCCAATCAGGATATCAGCGCAAACCTGACCCTGACCCACACCGATGCCACCCTGTACTACGAGATTCTCGACAACTGGGTGAACCTGGACCTGGGCCTGACTGCCCGCCAGTACGACGGTTATTTTGAGGCGGCAAACGACTACTCAAGCCCAGACGTGGTTGGCGCCATTCCTGCCACCTCCGAAACCCTAGAACTCTCTGGTGTACTGCCGATGGTCTACGGCATGGTCCGCTTCGACCTGCCCTTCACTGGCTGGTCCATCATCGCCCAGGGTAACGGCACCAGCTATAACGGCGACAGCCACACCGACGTCACCGCCAAAATTCGCTGGGATTTCGTTCCTGCACTGGATTTCGCTGTGGAAGCCGGTTACCGCGCTATGACTCTGGACGTACAGGAGCTGGACGTCCTGGAAAGCGACCTGGACATCAAAGGCCCCTACCTTGGCCTGAGCCTGCACCTGTAAGTATCAGGCACGCAGCGAATAAAAAAGGCGGAGCGTTTTCAGCGCTCCGCCTTTTTTATTGCGTTGGCATTGAGGGGTGAATACCCGTAAGTCAGCCCGCGTCGCCCGCGGGAATCCTCAAACCAAACGCCACATCGCCGTTCTGCCCCCGCTGGCGCAATACGTGATCCATCAACACCAGCGCCATCATCGCCTCGGCAATCGGGGTCGCACGGATACCGACACAGGGGTCATGGCGACCGGTAGTCACCACCTCGATGGGATTGCCGTTGATATCCAGACTGCGGCCGGGAATCCTCAGACTGGAAGTGGGCTTGAGTGCGATATGCGCGATCAGCTCCTGGCCACTGGAAATCCCCCCCAATACGCCACCGGCGTTGTTGGACTGGAACCCCTCCACAGTAATTTCATCCCGGTGCTCGGTGCCTTTCTGCTCCACCGAAGCAAAACCGGCCCCGATCTCCACGCCTTTCACCGCATTGATGCTCATCAGGGCATGTGCCAGATCCGCATCCAGGCGATCAAAGATCGGCTCGCCAAGACCAGCGGGAACACCACTGGCATGCACGGAAATACGCGCACCGATGGAGTCGCCTTCCTTGATCAGGGCCTGCATGTACTCTTCCATCTCCGGCACCTTGTCGGCATCCGGGCAGAAAAAGGGGTTTTCACTGACCTGGGACCAGTCGAGCTTTTCCACCTTGATAGGTCCGAGCTGGGACAGGTAACCGCGCACTTCGATACCCAGCTGCTGCTTCAGCCACTTTTTCGCGATTGCCCCTGCCGCCACGCGCATGGCGGTTTCCCGTGCAGAAGAGCGGCCGCCACCGCGGTAGTCCCGCAGACCGTACTTGGCCCAGTAGGTGTAATCCGCGTGGGCCGGGCGGATCTGCTCGGCAATATTGGCGTAGTCTTTAGAGCGCTGATCGGTGTTTTCGATCAGCAGGCCGATGGGCGTGCCGGTGGTTTTACCTTCAAAAACACCGGACAAAATTTTCACTTCATCGGCTTCGCGACGCTGAGTGGTATAGCGCGAGGTGCCCGGCTTGCGGCGATCCAGCTCCAGCTGGATTTCTTCGGCGGAAATTTCAAGCCCGGGAGGGCAGCCGTCAACGATACAGCCCAGTGCAGGGCCATGACTCTCACCAAAAGTGGTGACACAGAACAGCTTGCCAAAAGTGTTGCCCGACATACCCGGTATTCCCTACCCCAGTGAATTATTCGATGAAAGCGGCGCATTATAGAGGATTCCGCCGCTGTCGACTCGGTGAATTATCTTGTTATCAGTGGTGTTTGCTTAATTGTACTTTGCACAATGCGCTTGGGGCGAAGGTGACGATAGCGGGTGGGGCTTTGTGAAACCTTCACCGCCATGGATGGCGGTGCAGAGCCCCCAGGGATGGGTGCACGGCGTGTTTCACAAAGCCCCACCCGCTAGCGTTACCGCCACCAAGCCTTGCTGGAGAAGCAGGCTTTCAGCCACCCGCGCTCTCAAAAAACTCCCGACAAGCCAATAGATCTTCACGGCTCAAAACAAACACCCCGTGTCCGCCGTCCTCCAGCTCCGGCCACATAAACGGCACCCGGGGGTAGGCGTCTTCCAGTGCTTCCCAGCTATTTCCGACCTCGCATACCAGAATGCCCTCCGGCTGCAGATAGTTCGGAGCTTCCAGCAACAGCCGGCGGGTGAAGTCCAGGCCGTCATCCCCTGAACCCAGCGCCAGCCCGGGTTCCGCATGATACTCCGCCGGCATTTCCGCCAGATCCCGTGCATCCACATAGGGGGGATTACTGACAATCAGGTCGTAGCTACAGCCCTCCAGGCCCGCAAACAGATCCGACTGCACCGCGCGCACCTCCTCGTTCAGGTGGTGGCGGTTGATATTGATCTGGGCCACCTCGATGGCATCTGCGGAAATATCACTGACATCCACCCGGGCACCAGGAAAAGTCTCCGCGCAGGCAATGCCGATACAGCCACTGCCGCAACACAGATCCAGGATCGCCAGCGGCTCCCGCGGCAGCCAGGGCTCAAAATTTTGCCGGATCAGCTCACCGATGGGTGAACGCGGCACCAGCACCCGCTCGTCCACATAGAATGGAAGGTCACAGAACCACGCTTCGTTGGTGATATAAGGGGCGGGCACACGCTGATTGACACGCTTTTCCAGCGCGGCCATCACCTCACGGCGCTCCTCCATGGTCAGGCGGGCGGCGAGAATCTCCGGCTTGCTGTCCACCGGCAGATGCAGCGCGTGCGTGACCAGCAGGACGGCTTCATCCCAGGCGTTGTCGGTGCCATGGCCAAACCAGAGCTCGCTCTCGTTAAAGCGACTGGCTCCCCAGCGGACGTAGTCCAAAACTGTGCACAACTCATGCAAATTGGACTCACGTTTCTCTATCATTGCGGATATTCCTCAAATTTTGTCGCTTTACTCGCGCTCAACAAAGGCTTAGGGTAGCGCACCCTCTGGATCCCCGGACCGGGTTCCTGTATATGGCAGCACCCACCGGCACACACACCGGTGATCGAACGCCCAACTTTTTGCGTATCGCGGAGTAATACGCACAGCGGGCGAGACGTTGGAAGCATACTGATGAAAGAACACTACGCACACATCATCGAAGCCATCGGCGAAGACATTAATCGCCCGGGCCTGAAGGACACACCGCTGCGCGCCGCCAAGGCCATGCAGTACCTGACCCGCGGCTACCAGCAGACCGTGGAAGAAGTGGTCAACGAAGCCCTGTTCCCTTCTGATTGCAGCGAGATGGTGCTGGTAAAAGACATCGAACTCTACTCCCTGTGCGAACACCACCTGCTGCCGTTTATCGGCAAGGCTCACGTTGCCTATATTCCCGATGGCAAGGTTCTGGGGCTGTCCAAGGTGGCGCGCATTGTAGACATGTTTGCCCGCCGTTTGCAGATTCAGGAACAACTGACGGTAGAAATTGCGCAGACCATTGAGCGTGTGACCGGTGCCGCCGGTGTTGGCGTCATCATTGAAGCCAAACATATGTGCATGATGATGCGCGGTGTAGAAAAGCAGAATTCGGTGATGAAGACCTCCGCCATGCTGGGTTCATTCCGCAGCCAGCAGGCCACCCGCAATGAATTCCTGTCTCTGATTCGCTAATCACCCGAGGAGAGTCCGGCGATGCCACATCTGGTAATCGAGTATTCGCAGAAACTGGAAGAAATGCTTTCCATTCCTGCACTGGTCAGCAGTGGCCAGCAGGCCATGAGCGAATCCGGGCTCTTCAACCCCAGCGCGATCAAAACCCGTGCCCTGCCCTATCAGGATTTTGTGCTCGGCAAAAACCACGAAGGCGCAAGCGATCTGTTTATTCACGCAGAGGTACGCATTCTCGAAGGCCGTACCACTGAGCAGAAAGAAGCCCTGAGCGCAGCCATTTTCAATTGCCTGTGCGAAGCGGCGCCGGAAGTACCAGAAATTTCTGTGGAAGTGCGGGAGATGGAAAAAGCCAGCTACTCGAAGCGGGTGCCGTTTTAATCTCCTCTTAATCTCCTCCAGCGGATACTGCCACCCTTAATTCAGGAAGGGCAAAAACCACTGTGCAACAGCCTCCGCACTGTCTTCCATGTGCAGATGATGGCCGCCGGGAAATTCACGGATTTCGATATTCGGGTACTGTTCTGCCAGGGGACGAATACGCTCGATCATCCCCTGAATACCGGACTTCCCCAACGCCAGCCGAATCGGCATGGTGGCACGGGCGAGGAACGCCTTTACCTGGGCTTCATTCAATTTTGCCAGTGAACTGGCCAGCAACTGCGGATCGTTGCTCCAGGTATACCCGCCCTCACAACTGCGCACACCGCGCTCTACCAGTCGCCACGCCGCATCGTCACTGAGCTTGAACAATCCGTTTTTGCGCGCCACAGCGGCAACCTCCAACGAATCGAACACCTTGGTTCGGCGGTTGCGATAACGGGCACGCTGTTCGAGCCCCCTGCGCAGGGTTTCCGGAGCTTCATCGTCCGCTGCCGGCGGTGGCACCAGACCATCGATCAGCGCCAGCTGGCGCACTCGTTCGGGGAAGGTGGCGGCGGTAATGGTGGCAATCACCGCGCCGCGAGAATGGGCGAGCATGGAAAAATGCTCCCAGCCAAGCGCATCCGCCATCCCCAGCACATCTTCAATCTCGGTCCAGACCGTGTAATTGGCGTCCTGGTGGCGGTGGTAACTCTGACCGTGCCCTGCGAGATCCACCGCCACCAGATTGAGATTGGCAAGATGCGGCGCCATGGCATCAAAGCTGGCACAGTTATCCAGCCAGCCGTGCAGCGCCAGCACAGGGACACCTTCGGGGTTGCCCCACTGGCGTGCGGCGATGGTATTGCCCTGAACATCCAGGCTGATTTCGCGGGGAGAATAATGCATGGAAAACAACGATGGCCGATTCAAACTGCCATGCTGACAGCGGCTCTATGCAACCGCAATGGCCGCAGGCGACAAGGCTCATGGCCTCAGCTGTATCCGCCGAAGCAGGTTCACGGCTTGTGTTGCAGCCACTCCAGCTCGGCGCAATCCCGCGCCCATACATCGGCAGAAAGACACGCGAGGCTGGAGGTGCCCATGGAGTATTCATTGCCGCTACCACAAAGCCCGTTGATCAGGCTCCCCACCAGCGGCTGGTGGCTGACCAGTAGCAGCGGAAAACGCTCCTCCTCGACTTCAGCCAGGGCATCCAGCAATTCGCTTACCGGCGTGTCGCCAACCAGCACCTCCTGAAACTCCACCGGCAGATCAAAGGCTTCCGCAACGATCTTGGCAGTCTGGCGTGTGCGTACAAACGGACTCGCCCAGATAGTCCTGACCTGTGCCAACTCGGATGCCCGTTCCTTGCACACTGCCGCCACATCCATGCGCCCCCTGTCGGTCAGCTCACGGGTTTCATCACTTTTACTGTAGGGCTCAGCCTTTCCGTGGCGTAATACGAACAACAGCACAGGGTTCTCCCATCAAAATACGGACGGTGAATCGACGGCTTATTTATCGCCGGTACTTTTTTCGGTAGAACTTTCACCGCGCACGGTTTCTGTACTTTCGACGGCACTATCTGCGCCCAGCTCGATAACGGTTTCCTCTTCCGCCTCAGCGGTTTTGCGGGATTTTTTGGATTTCCGGTTCGCTCTGGGCTTGGTCTCTTTTGGTGTTTCCTGCGTCTCACCTAGATCTGCAGAGGTTTCCTGGGCCGGTTCCTCTTTTAAATCGACTTCCGGCGCGGGCTCGATGGCGGATTCGGTGTTGCCTTCGGCTTTCGCAGCCGGCTGTGGCGGACGCTCGGGTTCCAGCAGCTCCGCTTCCGCCTCAGCCACATCGTCTTCCGGGTTCAGGTCGGCGCTGATAATCTCGCCATCCACTTCCTCGGCACTTTCATAGGAGGAAAGGTCTTCCTCTTCCGATTCCGGCCACTCGGAAAAGGGAAAAGGCTTCTCTTCGGAGTTGTAGATCAGGAACTGGAGGGTCTGATAGATGTAGGAGGCAATCTGGTCACCCAGCCGGCGTAGATTGTCGTTGGCACTGCCGCTGACTATCGCAAACAGGAATTGGGCAATAACAACTGCCAGCATCACAAAGGCGGCGACTTCCAGCAGTACGGCAAACAGCACCATGTAGATCAGACGGATCCACTGGTTGGGCGAGGTCAGGTTTTGTTTCAATTCTTCATTGCTCATGGGGCGATCACCAGTCCGTTGTTGGGCACCACAAAAGGGAGTGGCCGGCAGCAAGCACCGGCGCGCGGGAAAACATTATAGTCCTGAATCAAATCAGGACTCTGGCCATTCCGAAAATGGAAACGGCTTCTCTTCCGTGTTGTAAATCAGAAACTGCAGGGTTTGGTAAATATAGGATGCAATCTGGTTGCCGAGCCGGCGCAGATTGTCGTTAGGGCTGCCAGAAATAATCGCAAAAAGAAACTGCAGTGCGATGGTCGCCAGTATTACCACACCGGCCACTTCGAGCAGAAACACAAACAAAACCATAAATAGCAGGCGCAGCCAGTGGTCGCCTGAGGTCAGATTGCGTTTGAGGGTTTCATTATTCATCGATAAGTCCGTTATTTTCAGTGTGCTCAGGGCTTGGCCGAGTAGGCCACGTCAAACGTCTGCGCCCCGGACATCAGTTCGCGAATTACCTCAGGGATCGCGGTACCTTCGAATAATATGGCGTGAATCGCAGAAACCAAGGGCATGTAGACGTCCAATTCATCAGCTTTGGCCTTGATGAGACGAACGGTGTTCACCCCCTCCGCAACCTGGCCAATTTCCGCCACTGCCTGGTCCAGCTTCTTGCCCTTGCCCACCAGATAACCCACCCGGTAATTGCGGCTGAGATCCGAGGAGCAGGTCAGAATCAGGTCACCGACACCGGCAAGACCGATAAACGTCATGGGGTCCGCACCCACCGCTTCCGCGAAGCGCATCATCTCCGCCAGCGCACGGGTGATCAGCAGGCTGGTGGTGTTCTGTCCCCGCCCCAACGCCACCGCCATACCAGTGACAATGGCATAGATATTCTTGAGTGCCCCGGCCAGCTCCACACCAAAGACATCGTTACTGGAGTAAACCCGGAAGGTCTCAGAGTGCAGCACTTTCTGAATGGAGCTGCAGAGCGCCTCGTCTTCGCTGGCGATAACGGTCGCGGTGTAGTGACCGGCGACGATTTCTTTCGCAAAGTTGGGGCCGCTCAGCACCCCCACGCGCATCCCGTCGGTTTCTTCCCGCAGGATATCGCTCATCAGGTGGAAACTGTCGTGCTCCACGCCCTTGGTAAGCGAGATAAGCATGGTGTCTGGCGCCAATAGAGGGGCGGTACGGTGCACCACTTCGCGAAACGACTGACTGGGGATGGCGACAAACACGATCTGGCAACCGCGCACCGCCTGCTCCAGGTCGCTGGTCACCAGCAGATCCGGGTGCAGGGCAACACCGGGCAGGTAGTACTGGTTTTCCCGCTGCGCCATGCAGGCGGCGGCGCGCTCGGGATCGCGCATCCACTGGCGGGTATCGTGGCCATTGCCGGCAACGATATTGGCAATCGCGGTGCCAAAACTACCGCCACCGAGAATGGCGATGGAATAACGGGATTCAGGGGCGCTCGAGGGTACGTCTCTCTGGGTCATAACGCTCTGTGATGTTTGCTTTACAGCAGGGGATTATACGGAGCCGGCAACCGGTGCCCAATGACGATATAAATTTTTGTTCGTATTTGCCAAGTTTCCAGCGAATTAGCGTCTATTCCCCACCAATTCGCGTAAAAAACCGGCAACAGGAAATATAGCGCAGACTCTGGCATTCAATGCAAGACCGTATCAGCCGTGCCAGACGCCGCACAAAATCGTGGTAACCAGCACCGGATGTATCTCGATACAGCTACCGGACGTACCGCGGAAGGCATCCGGCCGGGCATCGCCCGGCCGGAAGAGACGAACCAGAACTCAGCGGTTGAGTTCCAGCAGCAGGGCATTCAGGCGGCGCACATAGTCGGCGGGATCCGCCAGCTGATTGCCGGCAGCCAGGTTGGCCTGATCCAGCAGGATGTTGGTGAGATCCGCGAAGCGGTCCTCGTCCTGCTCCTGATCCAGTCGCTGCACCAGCGGGTGACCGGGATTCAGCTCAAAGATGGGCTTGGCATCCGGCAACTTCTGTCCCGCCTGCTCGAGGATACGGCGCATCTGCAGACCCATATCCTGCTCGCTGGCGACCAGACAGGCTGGGGAATCCACCAGGCGGGTAGTCGCGCGCACATCCTCAACGCGCTCCGCCAGTACTTCCTTCACCCGCTCTACCAGGGCGCCGGACTCCTTCTCGACCTTCTCACGCTCGGCCTTGTCGTCGTCGTTCTCGGCATCACCCAGGTCCAGCGCGCCCTTGGCCACATCCTGGAACTGCTTGCCATCAAATTCGTGCATATGACCAACGAACCACTCGTCCACCTGGTCGGTGAGCAGCAGCACCTCGATCCCCTTCTTGCGGAAGACTTCGAGATAAGGGGAGGACTTGGCGGTGGCAAAGTTGTCCGCACACACATAATAGATGTGCTTCTGCCCGTCCTTCATGCGGCCGACATAATCCTCCAGAGACTGGTCCTGTTTGGCACTGTCGGTATGGGTGGTGGCGAAACGCAGCAACTTGGCGATTTTTTCCTTGTTGCTGAAATCTTCCGCCGGACCTTCCTTCAAGACCGTGCCGAACAGATCCCAGAACGTCTGATACTGGTCCACGTCCTTCTTCGCCAGCTTGTCGAGCATGTCCAGTACACGCTTGGTCAGCGCACTCTTGATGGCGTCGGTATTCTGATCCTTCTGCAGAATCTCCCGGGACACGTTCAGGGGCAGATCGTTGGAGTCCAGCACCCCTTTTACAAAGCGCAGGTACAGCGGCAGGAACTGCTCGGCGTCGTCCATGATGAAGGTGCGCTGCACGTACAGTTTGAGTCCACGGGCAGCATCGCGCTGGTACAAATCGAAGGGCGCGCGCGCAGGGATATACAGCAAGCTGGTGTAATCCAGCTTGCCTTCAACACGGTTGTGACTCCAGGTAAGGGGGTCGTCAAAGTCGTGGGAGATGTGTTTGTAGAACTCCTTGTACTCCTCGGACTTCAGCTCGGAACGCGGACGAGTCCACAGTGCCTGCGCGGCGTTGACCGCCTCAAACTCCGGCGCTTTCGCCGACTCGTCTTCACCCTCTTCACCAGTAGGCATTGCCTCTTTCAGCATTTCTACCGGAATAGCGATGTGGTCAGAGTATTTCTTGATGATGGAGCGCAGGCGCCAGCTATCGGCAAACTCTTTTGCCTCATCCTTCAGGTGCAGCACCACGCGGGTACCGCGGCTCGGCCACTCGACACTTTCCACCGAGTAATCCGCTTCGCCATTGCACTCCCAGTGCACGCCCTGGCTGGCGTCACTACCGGCACGACGGGTAAACACGTCCACCTTGTCGGCGACGATAAAGGCGGAGTAAAAACCGACACCGAACTGGCCAATCAAATGGGCATCCTTCTTCTGGTCGCCGGTCAGGTTCTGCATGAAACTGGCGGTACCAGAGCGGGCAATGGTACCCAGGTTTTCGATCACCTCGTCGCGGCTCATGCCGATACCGTTATCGGCGATGGTCAGGGTGCCGGCATCTTTATCGAATTCGATGCGGATACGCAGATCCGGATCTTCCGCCAGCAATTCCGGCTTGGAGAGGGCTTCAAAACGCAGCTTGTCCGCAGCGTCCGACGCATTGGAAACCAGCTCGCGCAGGAAAATCTCCTTGTTGGAGTAAAGCGAGTGGATCATCAGGTGAAGCAGCTGCTTGGCCTCGGTCTGGAAGCCGTGTTTTTCTTTATGCGCCTCTACAGTCATGAATCTGTTCTCCCCTGTATCTGGTCGATAGCTAAAACGCAAACAGACTTCCAATATTGGGCCGAGCCCGATCAATTCAAGCGCAGACACTGTCGAGGAGCCGGGAAAAACCGGCAACAAGGTTAAATTCCGCAGATAACGCAGGGATATGCAGCGCAGGAAAAAGCGCTGCAAGAGGAGCCGGGAGAAGAAAGGTCCCAAGAAACAGGACAGACAGAGCAGAAGGTGTAGAGCACCAAGGGGAGGAGGCTCAGCCCCTCCCGGTCACTTTTTGGCCGCAGCGGCAATGGCCTGTACCAGCTGGCCCCGGCCGGTGATATCGGCGATGAAATTGCCGGTCAGATCGGAAATCACCCGCGATTCAGCGTTCATCAATATGACGATGCCCACCTTGCGCTTCTCGGAATAGGCAATCGCCGCGCGGAACCCCGCCACCCAGCCACCATGGAAAATAATCCGGTCATCCCCCACGGTGTAAAGCCGCCAGCCAAGGCCGTAGCCCGCGTGGTCGATATAATCGCGCCAGATACGGTGCCGCATATGGCGGCGGGTCTCCACCCGCTCGGTGGTGACATCCTCGATCACGGCATGAGACAGCACTTCCGGGTAGTAGCCCATCTGCGCCTTCAGCCACTGGGCCATGTCGCTGATACTGGCATTCACCCCCGCGGCCGGTGCCGCCAGGTAATACTCCTTCTCAACCTTTACCGGACGCCAGCCCTTGCCTGTCTGCACATGGGGCGCGGCGCGGTTGCTGGTTGCCATAAAGCTTTCCCAGCCGAGGGAGGCATCCTCCATGTTCAGGGGGGCAAAGAAGCGCTCTTTCAATTGCCGACCGTAGGGCACACCGGTCGCCTTCTGGATAACGTCTTCGATCAGGCTGAACAGCACATTCTGGTAGCCGTAGCACTTGCCAGGCGTGCAGTAGGGGTCGATGGTGGAAAACATCGGCAGAATTTTCGACAGAGGCCGATTGTCTTCCAGATAATTGTCATAGGCATTCGGGGGCAGGCCGGAAGAGTGACTCAACAGATGCTGCACCTGCAGCTGCATGGACAGCGCCGGAGTCTTGAAAGTGAGCTCCGGCACATAGCGCACCACCTTGTCGCCCCAGCTGAACTTCTGCTCGTGCTCGAGCCCCGCCGCCATACTGGCGGCAAAGGTCTTGGACACTGAAGCCAGGCGGAACACGGTATGAGAGGTGACCTTTTCGTGCTTGCCCTTCACCCGCACGCCATAGGTGTCCATCGCCACGACCTGGTCGTGGTCGACGATGACATACGCCGCACCCGGAATTCCCTGCTGCTCCAGCAGCTGGCGAAAATAGCGATCAAATTCCTTGGCGCTGGCATCGACACTCTTGCTGATTACCTTGCCGCCGTCGCGAATGCTTTTTCCGATGCGCTCCGAACCGCCGGTATCCGCCACTGCTGCACTGCCGAGCAGCAGCGCTGCCGAAACTGCCAGAACCAGTCCGGAAATCCTGCTGCGAATACTGTTGGAAAAACCTTGAATCACCGTAAAAACACCATGGGTCGCACTTCAGACTGCCGCGACAGGGCTTCGCCATTCCCGCACCGCACTATAGCGGAAACCGGGTAAAGCGAGCGCCAGTTCTCTGCCGGGAACCTGTTAATAAGACTAGCAGGCCGGGCAAAAATCCCTGGTTCGGGCGCGCAAATTTACCGGCCACACGGTCAGGCAACGCCTGGCCTTGCGGTTTCACTCCCGGAACATTCGGAACTCCATGAGAGAAGGTCCCTTCGCGACGAGAGCTGCCACATTGTAATAAAACTGGAACGAACGCGCACATTAGCCGCCCACATCCAGGCTCCGTTTTTCAGGCATAAAAAAACCGCCTTACGGCGGTTTTTCGCGCTGAGGACGCAGGACTGCGCCCTCACTACCGAAGCAAACTTACAGCTTGCCGGAGTTCTCGCTCAGGTAAGCAGCAACGCCTTCCGGAGAAGCGTTCATGCCTTTGTCACCTTCCTGCCAGCCAGCCGGGCAAACTTCACCGTGCTCCTGGTGGAACGCCAGCGCGTCTACCATGCGCAGCATTTCGTCAACGTTACGGCCCAGCGGCAGATCGTTAACGACCTGGTGACGTACAACGCCTTCTTCGTCGATCAGGAAAGAACCACGGAAAGCAACGCCGCCTTCAGACTCAACGTCGTAGGCCTGGCAGATTTCGTGCTTAACGTCAGCAACCAGAGTGTACTTAACCGGGCCAATGCCGCCATCGTTGATAGCGGTGTTACGCCATGCGTTGTGGGAGAACTGGGAGTCGATGGAAACACCGATTACCTCAACGCCACGCTTCTGGAACTCTTCGAAGCGGTGATCAAAAGCGATCAGCTCGGAAGGACATACAAAGGTGAAGTCCAGCGGGTAGAAGAAGATAACCGCTTTCTTGCCCTTGATGGCTTCTGCCAGGGTGAAAGTGTCAACGATTTCGCCACTACCCAGAACAGCAGCTGCAGTGAAATCAGGAGCGGGCTTGCCTACTAATACGGCCATGAGAACCTCCTCAACGGATTTGATAATTTATAGTGGAAACGGTCAATTTATAACCAGCGGCTATAGATTGATAAAAGTTTGATAGGGGGCCGCTATGATACACAGCGCCTTATGGCAGTCCCATTAAATTTTTATATAAAGGCGATAGAAGCCACGACAGAAGTCGCCAGGCACACTGTGCATTTCCCGATTCACTCCGCCGCGAAGCAGCTGACCAACAGGTCCCAAATAGCACTACTGGCGCCATCACCACTGGCTAGACTAATTACTGAACGGTCGAATAATCTTATTGACACTTATTCTCATTACCAATAAGATCCTCTGCACGTTCAATTTCAGTCTGTTTTTGCGCCAGGTTTCCCGCAATGTACATATGTATCTGTAAAGGTATCACCGACAGCCAGATCAAAGAGGCCGTATACGACGGCTCTACCTCGGTAAAGGCTTTGCGTCGCCATCTGGGCGTATCTTCCCAGTGCGGCCGCTGTGCCGAGCTGACCCAGGAGATCATCGACGAAACCATGGCCGGCGGCGTTATGGCCACCGCCAACAGCGCCCTGTTCTATTCCGCCGGCTGATCCGCCCGGACTGAACCCCGCCACGGGCGCCATTTCCTTTTCGGCGCCCGGGGAATCCCTGCCCATCACGGGCACCTCCGACCCACCCTAATCTCATCGCCCCGCTAGCCAGTTCGCCCACCGTGGTCGACAGCACCATTCTGCTTCGTCATCACCCAAATCCTCCGTATCCCCCAAGCCTTCGTATCTCAAGAACGCCTCGGCCGCCGCAGAGCCACAGGCCCTGACCTATCTTTAATGGCATCGCCCATAGCCCCGGATAGTTTATGAAACAGCGGCTGCTGCACCTGTCCGAACGTCTGCGCGCCAGCTTCTGGCTGGTGCCGGCAGTAATGATGGCAGCCGCCATTTTACTGGCTCACGGATTGCTGCTGCTTGATCAGCACCTGACCGTGGATCACCTTCCCGGCTTGCGCTGGCTGAAACTGCGCGACCCGGAGAGCGCGCGCGCCCTGCTCTCGATCATCGCCGGCAGCACCATTACCGTGGCCGGCACCGTCTTTTCCATTACCACCGTGGCGCTGACCCTGGCCGCCAACCAGTTCGGCCCCCACCTGGTGCGCAATTTTATCCGCGACCGCGGCACCCAGATTTCCCTGGGTATTTTCCTCTCTACCTTTGTATACGCCCTGATGGTTATGCGCGGCATCCAGAGCAGCCAGATTAACGGCAGCGAAGGAAACCAGAGCCTGGCAGTGAGCATGGCACTGCTGCTGACACTGCTCTGTATCGCCTACCTGATTTATTTCATTCACAACGTGGCTCAGTCCATCCAGGTGGACAACATCACCTTTCACATCAATCGGGAATTCCGCAGTGCCCTGCAGCAGATCTATCCAACCGAAGAAAGCCGCGACCCGCGCAACAGCCGTGTTGACATTCGCGACCTCAATCTCGGTGACGACTACTTGTGGGTAAACACCCGCAGTAGCGGCTATGTGCAATTGATCGACCGGGAAAAGCTGCGGCGATGGGCCACGGATAACGATTGCTGTATCCACCTCGAATGTCACCCCGGCACCTTTCTCAATCACTGGAGTGGCATGGCCCGCGTGTTTGATCCCCCACGCACCATCGATAGCGAGACAATCGCCGAGGCAGTGCGCAGTGCCATCACCGTCGGCGCCCAACCCACCGCAGAACAGGACATCATCTTTTCCATTCGCCAGCTCGCCCAGATTGCCGTGCGCGCGCTCTCCCCCGGAATCAACGACCCCTTCACCGCCTACTCCTGTATCGATCGCTTGATCGATGGTATCGGTGTAGTGCTGCAACGCCCGCCACTGCCCAACTGCTTTCACGACCACCAGCAGCGCCTGCGCCTGGTAACCACCGAACTGGACTTCGCCGATGTACTGGCCGCGGCACTGGATGAAATACGCGAGTACGGCAGCCAAAGCGCCGTGGTGCTGCACCACCTGCTGGATGCACTGCAGCAACTGGCGGAAATCTGCAGCCGCGAGGAAGACAGGCGCGCACTGAAATACTGTGTCGAACGCCTGGCGGAAGACTGTGAAAAACAGATCGACGACAAATACGACACCACAACCATCCAGAAAAAAATCAATCACCTGCGCACCCAGCTCCTGCCCTAGCGCCTTCCGTAATGGAAACCCATATTCGCCACGCGCCCACAAACAATCTAAACGGCAATTATTCGCATTGATTTTTTCTGCCGTTTTCCAATTAATTTTCGTGCTTTTTCCCTGCACGTTCCGCGAAAATCGGCGCTTGACTTGCCAAACCCTGCAACGCAAACTCACCCGCAAAGCCGTAGCGACCCTACAATTCGTGAGAGAAAAATGGGGTTCGGAAATCCGCAAGGATTTACCCCTATATCATTCGGTGCGCGCTTAGGATTTCTATGATTAATAAAACGTCCTTTCAGGACACAAGGAGATAGCAATGAAAGGCGATCCCAAGGTTATCGAACATTTGAACAAGGCACTGGGCAATGAGCTAATCGCCATCAACCAGTATTTCCTGCACTCGCGTATGTTCAAAGACTGGGGCCTGAAGGAACTGGCAGACAAGGAATACCACGAGTCCATCGACGAAATGAAACACGCCGACTGGCTGATCGAGCGGATTCTGTTTCTCGAGGGCATTCCCAACCTGCAACACTTGGGCAAGCTGCTGATCGGTGAAAACACCGAGGAAATGCTCAAGTGCGATCTCAAGCTGGAGCAGAAAGCCATTCCCGACCTGCGCGATGGCATCGCTTACTGCGAATCCGTGCGCGACTACGGCAGTCGCGAACTGCTGGAGAAAATTCTCGAGTCTGAAGAAGAGCACGTGGACTGGCTGGAAACCCAGCTGGGCCTGATCGACAAGGTCGGCCTGCAGAATTACCTGCAAACCCAGATGGCCCGCGCTTCCGAAGAGTAAACGTACTACCCATCTTGTAGGAGCCTGCTTGCAGGCGCCTACAACAAAGTTGGGGAGAAAAGGCCGGGCACAAAAAAACCGCGAAATTTCGCGGTTTTTTTGTGCCCCCAGAAACCTGATCCGGGTAACAGCAACGATTACTCGCCCTGCTCGGCTCCCTTGGTCGCTTCTTCAATCAACGTCTTCAGTTCGCCGCTCTCATACATCTCCATGATGATGTCGCAACCGCCGATCAGCTCGCCCTTGACCCACAGCTGCGGGAAGGTCGGCCAGTTGGCGTACTTCGGCAGTTCCTGACGGATATCCGGGTTTGCCAGAATGTCCACATAGGCAAATCGCTGGCCACAGGCCATGATCGCCTGGGATGCGCGCATGGAAAAACCACACTGGGGCGCATTGGGGCTGCCCTTCATATAAAGCAGAATGTCGTTGTCGGCGATCTGCTGTTTGATGTTCTCCAGAGTATCCATAGTGGAAGCAAACCTCGGGTTGGAAAATTTGCGGCCACGGGCGGGGCCCGAAGCCGATCGATCACGGGAAAGCGCGCATTGTACCTGATTCCCTCCAGCGCGCACGCCCCGCTGGTGCCGTCGCCTCGCTGTGCTAGTATTGCCGGCTTCCCGGGGAATTCGCGGCAAAATAACGCGCCAAGCGCATTTTCTGCGGCTCCCCTTTTTGTGGCCCACCTACAGAGGAGATAGCAAAGTGGCCAATCCCGCACTGATGCAAAACTACGGTAACAGAACCCTGACCCTGGTCAGAGGTGAAGGCAATTACGTGTGGGACGATGCAGACCGACGCTATCTCGACGCTCTCTCCGGAATTGCCGTGTGCGGCCTCGGACACTGCCACCCGGCGGTCACCGCTGCCATCCAGGATCAGGCCAGCACCCTGTTGCACACCTCCAACCTGTACAACCTGCTGCCCCAGGAGAAACTGGCGGAACAGCTGGTCGCGCTGTCGGGTATGGACAATGTGTTCTTTTCCAATTCCGGTGCCGAGGCCAACGAGGCCGCGATCAAACTGGCACGCAAGCTCGGCAACGAGCGCGGTCTCGCCTGCCCCAAAATTATTGTGACCGAAGGCGCGTTCCACGGCCGCACCCTGGCCACCCTCACTGCCACCGGCAACCCCAAGGTGCAGCAAGGCTTCGCACCGCTGCCAGAAGGTTTCCTGCGGGTTCCTTATAACGATGTGAAGGCGATCGAGAAGCTCGCCGCCGAGCACAGCGACATCGTCGCGATTCTGGTGGAGCCGGTGCAGGGCGAAGGCGGTATCCGCATTCCCGACGCCGATTATCTTCCCAGACTGCGCACCCTGTGCGATCAGCAGGACTGGTTCCTGATGCTGGACGAAATCCAGACCGCCAACGGCCGCAGCGGCAAACTGTTCGCCTACCAGCACTGCCCGGGCCTGTTGCCGGACGTGGTCACCACCGCCAAGGGGCTCGGCAACGGTGTTCCCATCGGCGCCTGCCTCGCCCGCGGCAAGGCGGCCCAGCTGTTTACCGCCGGTACACACGGCTCCACCTTCGGTGGCAACCCGCTGGCCTGCCGCGCAGCGCTCGCGGTCCTGGAAACCCTGCAGGGCGAACAGCTGATCGAACGGGCCACGGAACTCGGCAGCCAGTTACTGGACCAGCTGCAACGCGAACTGGCAGGCTGTCCCCATGTAAAAGAGATCCGCGGTCTCGGACTGTTGATCGGCATCGAGCTGGATCGCCCCTGCGGCGACCTGGTGGAACTGGCCCGCAACCAGGGCCTGCTGATCAACGTCACCGCCGGCAATGTGGTGCGCCTGTTGCCGCCACTCACCCTGACCGATGCGGAGTGTCAGCAGATCGCCACCGGCGTCGCCGGCCTGATTCGCGACTTCGCCCAACAGGCCGCCTGAATACGGAGAAAACAACCATGGCAGTCAGACATTTTCTCACCCTCCTCGACCTGAGCCGGGACGAACTGCGCGCGGTGATCGAGCGCGCCATCGAACTCAAGGCACTACGTAACCAGGGCGTTTCCAGCGAGCCGTTCCGCAACAAGGTGCTGGGGATGATCTTCGAGAAATCCTCCACCCGCACCCGGGTCTCGTTCGAGGCCGGCATGGCGCAATTGGGCGGCAGCGCCCTGTTCCTGTCCCCGCGGGATACCCAGCTCGGCCGCGGCGAGCCTATTGAAGACAGCGCGCGGGTCATCTCGCGCATGGTGGACATGGTGATGATCCGCACCTTCGGCCACAACGTGCTGGAGCGCTTTGCCGAATACAGCAAGGTACCGGTGATCAACGCCCTGTCCGACAGTTACCACCCCTGCCAGCTGCTGGCGGATCTGCAGACCTATGTGGAACACCGCGGCAGCCCCGAGGGTAAAGTGGTGGCCTGGGTGGGCGACGGCAACAATATGTGCCACTCCTATATCAACGCCGCACGCCAGTACGACTTTGAACTGCGCATTGCCTGCCCCGAAGGCTACGACCCGGACGAAAGCATTGTCGCCGGCGATCGCGTATCCATCGTGCGCAAACCGGTAGACGCCGTGCGCGGCGCGGACTGGGTTGCCACGGACGTATGGGCCTCCATGGGTCAGGAAACCGAGCAGCAGATTCGCATCAAGGCGTTCGACGGCTTCCTGGTAGACCACGAGCTGATGAGCCACGCCAACAGCGATGCGATTTTCATGCACTGCCTGCCCGCCCACCGCGGCGAGGAAGTCAGTGGTGAGCTGCTGGAGGACGACGCCATCTCCGTGGTGTGGGACGAAGCCGAAAACCGCCTGCACGCGCAGAAGGCACTGATGGAATTCCTGCTGGACAACAGCAACTGATACATCGGTAAAAAGGGGCGCCGGGCTACTCCGGCGCCCCCTTTTTCTGATCACTTTTCGTACAAACCTCCCCCCCGTGCCCCGCCACACCACAGCAGGAACAATCCGTGCATTTTTTGACCTACCGGTGCCCTTTTGATCAGTGAATAATCAGCTCCAAATTATTATTGCTGCGCTTAATTTGAGGCGTGGTTGCTATTAAAAAATATTCTGAAAAATCCCGGGCAACCGACGCCATTGCTCATTTTTTATACCCAGCCAGTAACTACGGGCGCTAGCGAGCAGAAAATTTAACCGCCGCACCGACTACCCACAAATTATCCACAACTAACCCCTAAGTTATCCGCCTTGAATTAGGCCCCCAACCGCATTATCTTGTTGGTCATTCGAGTACGGACCCCAACATATTGGGTTTCAGGGGCAAATGACCCCGCGGAAAACGGCACACCTCGCCTGAATCCAACCACAACATCTTGTGTTCCGACTCCGTCGCACCTACAACGATCGACCTGCAAACAGCCCGCGACCGGGCACGAGTGGCTTGGCCCGCAACTTGCGTGTTCCGTTCAAGTCCAGGTGCGCACAATCTGACGCAGTATCACGCAGTACCCCGCAAGAGTTACCCGAGCGAAGCCCTGGCTTCGTCATCACTGCTTGTGCCTGCCGGATCAATCCGGTCAGCCCGCGGCCGATGGCCCCGCGGCGGGAAAGAGTTACTAAAGAGATACTGCGGGAGAGAGAACAGGAAGAGATAGTAAAGGCGCCAGTAGACCCCAGCCGGTCGCGGGCTCCCGGATAAACCGTTTCGGCGACAAGCCAACGTTTCAAAATACCAAAGTAAAAACCAAAGCGAGTCACACGCGACGCGCACACTAACTACGGAGAATTTCATGCACACAGAGACAGGGCGTTCTCAGCCTGTGCCAAATGGCACCACCAAGGATTCGGTTAGCGACCAGGCCAGCAGCAACACCACCCTCGCTGCGACAGCCCCTGGCCAAGTCCGTGTGATCAAGCGTAACGGTACCGTCGTCCCCTATGACGACGGCAAAATCTCCGTGGCCGTAACCAAAGCTTTCCTCGCCGTTGAAGGTGGCACCGCGGCCGCCTCCAGCCGCATCCACGAGCGCGTGGCGGATCTGGTGTCCCACATCAGCGCTACCTTCAAGCGCCGTATGCCTTCCGGTGGCACCATCCACATCGAAGAGATTCAGGACCAGGTAGAACTGGAACTGATGCGCGCCGGCGAGCACAAGATTGCCCGCGACTACGTACTCTACCGCGAAGAGCACGCGCGCCTGCGTAAAGAAAAAGAACAGCAGAAAGCCGCTGCCCAACAGCCCGCCGATGCCCACCCGAGCATCCGTGTAAAACTGGAAGACGGCAGCCTGATCCCGCTGGACATGGAGCGCCTGCGCACCATCGTCAGCGAAGCCTGTGAAGGCCTCACCGACGTGGACGGCGAACTGATCCTGTCCGAAGCGCTGAAGAACCTGTACGACGGCGTTTCCGAAACCGACATCAATACCGCACTGGTGATCACCGCGCGTACCCTGGTTGAGCAGGAGCCCAACTACACCTACGCCACCGCCTTCCTGCTGCTGGACAAACTGCGCGCCGAAGCCCTGCGCTTCCTGGACGTGGCTGAGTCCGCCACCCAGCAGGAAATGAAAACCCTGTACAAGCCGGCACTGGCCGCTTACGTCAAGCGCGGTATCGAGCTGGAACTGCTCGACCCGGCACTGGCCAGCTTCGACCTGGAAAAACTGGGCGAGGCAATCAAGCCCGAGTGCGATCACCAGTTCACCTACCTCGGCCTGCAGACCCTGTACGACCGCTACTTCCTGCATTCCGACGAAGTGCGTTTCGAACTGCCGCAGCTGTTCTTCATGCGTGTGTCCATGGGCCTCGCCATTAATGAAGAGAACCCCAACGAGCGCGCGATCGAGTTCTACAACCTGTTGAGCTCCTTCGACTACATGAGCTCCACCCCGACCCTGTTCAATGCCGGTACCCTGCGTCCGCAGCTGTCTTCCTGCTACCTGACTACCGTTCCAGACGACCTGCACGGCATCTACGGCGCCATCCAGGACAACGCCATGCTGTCCAAGTGGGCCGGCGGCCTGGGCAACGACTGGACGCCCGTACGCAGCCTGGGTTCCTACATCAAGGGCACCAACGGCAAATCCCAGGGTGTGGTTCCTTTCCTGAAAGTGGCCAACGACACCGCGGTAGCGGTGAACCAGGGCGGCAAGCGCAAGGGCGCCGTGTGTGCCTATCTGGAAACCTGGCACCTGGACATCGAGGAATTCCTCGAACTGCGCAAAAACACCGGTGACGACCGTCGCCGTACCCACGACATGAACACCGCCAACTGGGTACCGGACCTGTTCATGAAGCGTGTGTTCGAAGACAAGGAGTGGACCCTCTTCTCGCCGGCGGACACCCCCGACCTGCACGACCTGTTCGGCAACAAGTTTGAAGAGCGTTACACCCACTACGAGAAAATGGCCGCCGAAGGCAAGCTGCGCCTGCACAAGAAAGTGCGCGCGCTCGACCTGTGGCGCAAGATGCTGGGCATGCTGTTTGAAACCGGCCACCCCTGGATCACCTTCAAGGACGCCTGTAACCTGCGCAGCCCGCAGCAGCACGCCGGTGTGGTTCACAGCTCCAACCTGTGCACCGAGATCACCCTGAACACCAAGGCGAACGACGAAATCGCGGTATGTAACCTGGGCTCCGTAAACCTGTCCCAGCACATCGGCGAAGACGGCAAGCTCGACATGGGCAAGCTGGAAAGCACCGTGAAGACCGCCGTGCGCATGCTCGATAACGTCATCGACATCAACTACTACTCCGTGGAAACCGCGCGTCAGTCCAACATGCGCCACCGTCCGGTGGGCCTGGGCCTGATGGGCTTCCAGGACGCGCTGTACAAGGCCGGCATCTCCTACTCCAGCGATGAAGCCGTGCAGTTCGCCGACACCACCATGGAAGCGATCAGCTACTACGCCATCTCCACCTCCAGCGACCTGGCGGCAGAGCGCGGCAGCTACGGCAGCTACGAAGGTTCCCTGTGGAGCCAGGGCATCCTGCCGATCGACTCCATCGAAATCCTGGCCAAGAACCGCGGTGAGCAGTTCATCGACCAGGACACCAGCAGCACCCTCGAATGGGATCTGGTGCGCGAGAAGGTAGCCAGCCAGGGCATGCGTAACTCCAACGTGATGGCCATCGCCCCGACCGCGACCATCGCCAACATTACCGGCGTATCCCAGTCCATCGAGCCCACGTACCAGAACCTGTACGTGAAATCGAACCTGTCTGGTGAATTCACCGTGGTGAACCCCTACCTGGTACACGACCTGAAAGCCCGCGGCCTGTGGGACAAGGTGATGGTCAATGACCTCAAGTACTACGAGGGTTCCGTGCAGAAGATCGACCGTATCCCGGCCGACCTGAAAGCCAAATACGCCACCGCGTTTGAAGTGGAGCCGCGCTGGATCGTGGACGCCGCCAGCCGCCGCCAGAAGTGGATCGATCAGGCCCAGTCCCTGAACCTCTACATCGCCGGCGCCGACGGCAAGAAGCTGGACCTGACCTACCGCATGGCCTGGTTCCGCGGTCTCAAGACCACCTACTACCTGCGCGCACTGGCTGCTACCTCCACGGAAAAGTCCACCGTGACCACCGGCACCCTGAACGCGGTAAGTGCCGGCGGCAGCGCCCCGGTCGCCGCAGCACCCCAGGCCGAACCCGCCCCGGCTGCAGTGCCCAAAGCCTGCTCCCTGGACGATCCGGACTGCGAAGCCTGCCAGTAACTTTGTAGGAGCCTGCTTGCAGGCGAACTCACGAGCCTCGCGAAGCGAAGCTCGTGAGCAGAACCAAAGCCTCTCGGGGGAGAGCACCGCACGGACCAGTTACCCAGTAGCCGGCGCCGTGCAACCAAGACCATAAGCGCCACCCCGGCCCCGGAAATTGCTCACTAAAAAAGCAAACAAATCCGGGCCGGGCGCAGGCTGCAAAAAACACACAATGCAGATGACCGTTTGGCACGGGAATCGCACGGAATTACAAGGGGAAGTCATGCTCAGCTGGGACGATTTCGAGACTCAATCCAAAGCCGAACCCAAGGCCAAAGAACCGCAACCGGTGCCGGGCGCCCTGCAATCCGAGCAGGCAGTCACCGAACCCGGCGCTAGCTACCAGGTAGAGAGCGCCAGCAGTGCCCCGGCACCGACCGCGGCCCAAGCCGAATCCTCGTTAACTGCAGCCGCCTCTTCTGCCGTAGAAGCCGCGCGCGCCGCCGTCGCCGACCTGGACCCGGCCCCGGGCCTCGAAGAACTGGAAATGGGCGCCGCCCGTATCCAGGTAGACGAAAAGCGCATCATCAACTGCCGCGCCGACCTGAACCAGCTGGTACCGTTCAAGTACGACTGGGCCTGGCAGAAATACCTCGACGGCTGTGCCAACCACTGGATGCCGCAGGAAGTGAACATGAACAAAGACGTGTCCATGTGGAAAGACCCCGCCGGTCTGACCGAGGACGAGCGTCGCATCGTGGAATACTCCCTGGGTTACTTCTCCACCGCCGACTCCCTGGTAGCCAACAACCTGGTGCTGGCCATCTACCGCCACATCACCAACCCGGAATGCCGCCAGTACATCCTGCGTCAGTCGTTTGAAGAAGCCATCCACACCCACGCCTACCAGTACTGTGTAGAGTCCCTGGGCATGGACGAAGGCGAAGTCTTCAACATGTACCGCGAAGTACCCAGCGTCGCCAAGAAAGCTGCGTGGAGCCTCGCGCACACCGGCTCCATCAGCGACCCCAACTTCAAGACCGGCACCGTAGAAACCGACCAGGAACTGCTGCGCAACCTGATCGCCTTCTACGCCGTTACCGAAGGTATCTTCTTCTACTGTGGCTTCACCCAGATCCTGTCCATGGGCCGCCGCAACAAGATGACCGGCGTTGCCGAGCAGTTCCAGTACATCCTGCGCGACGAGTCCATGCACCTGAACTTCGGCATCGACGTGATCAATCAGATCAAACTGGAAAACCCGCACCTGTGGACCGAAGCGTTCAAGCTGGAAGTAACCCAGATGATCCTGGAAGGTATGGAACTGGAAGTGGCCTACGCCCGCGACACCATGCCCCGCGGCGTACTCGGCATGAACGCAGCGATGATGGAGGAATACCTCCACTTCATCGCCAACCGTCGCCTGAGCCAGCTGGGCCTGAAAGAACAGTTCCCGGGCGCCCAGAACCCCTTCCCCTGGATGTCCGAGATCATGGACCTGCGCAAGGAGAAGAACTTCTTCGAAACACGGGTTATCGAATACCAGACCGGCGGTGCACTACAGTGGTAAACCACTAAATGCATCGACTGTAGAAAAGGATTTACTACAACGAAGAGTCGCTCACAGGAAGAGAGGTATTGAAGCGGGCGTAATGCCCGCTTTTTTTATTCTTATGGCATGCAATTTAGTTAATTGAATTCCAAATTTAGCAAGCCACTTTACATATTTACTAGTAAGCCCTGTTATTCGTACAGAGAAACTGAACAATAAAAATGTAGCCTGTCGGAGTTTGATGGTAACGCCGACAATCTGCCAATCAAGGTTTTCACCTATAAATGAGTATTCGCAAAGAAATCACCGATGTTTTCACCCCGAGACAAAGCGAAGTTAATACAGAGATGTATGTGTTGCGACCTCTGTATGAAAAGTCACTTGGAAGATCACTAAAAAGAAATTCTCATACACTAATTTTCGGCGACAGCGGAAATGGAAAATCGTGGCTCTACAAGAAAGTTCTAAAAGAAAACTCGATCCCATACGTTGTAGCCAACTGCGCTAATGCATCCAGATTAAAGTCTATAACGAGTGAAATTTGCAGCTGCCTCATAGAGCCTGGCACAGTCACAAAATTAGGGTTCAATGAAGAAAAGGCGGCTGAAGTAAGTGCATACTTTGCCAAAGGTGGCATAAAACATAACGGGAGCTATGACATAACCCAAGAGGAACCCCTTCTCAAGGCATTTAAGTTATTTGCGGACACCACGCCAAATAAAAAAATTATTGTACTTGATAACTTGGAATCCATTTTTGGCTCCAAAGACTTAATGGATGAATTGGCCGACATAGTCATTTTGCTCGATGATGAACGATATGCATCATGCAATATAAATCTTCTTATAGTAGGCATCCCGAATGGGGTACTACAGTATTTTAATGAAACCAAAAACCTAGAGTCAGTTGCCAACCGCATTCAAGAAGTCGAAAAAGTAACAGGTCTTGGCTCCGGACAAGTTATGGAAATAATAAAAAAAGGATTTGATCAGCTATCTATAAATATTACTGGTCAATCGCTGCTCGATCTATCAGACCACGTATGGGACGTTACACTCGGCATCGCTCAACGCGTACACGAATATTGCGAGTGTCTAGCATATGAAATCGAGGATAACGACTGGAAATATGATAAGTCTCTACTTCACAAAACCGACTTATCCTGGCTAAGACAAGGACTACGCCAAAGCTATCAAGTTATTGAAAACCACCTAAATAGTAGAGAAACGGCCGTAGCAAGAAGAAATCAAGTAATATTTTGTATTGCCAAAATAAGACGCCATCAATTTGACTCTAACGATATCGACAATCTCATCAGAAAAGAATTCCCAAGCACGATACCGGTAACCAACATGGGAATCGGATCGATACTAGGAGAACTCACAAAAGGTGAAAAGCCCCTCTTAAACAAAAATGAGAAGAGCAACTCCTACTCAGTGAGAGACCCTCGCTATTTGATGTGCATCAGAGTTGCCCTATATAAAGACCATATTTCCGAAAAAGTAATGAAAAAACATTTCAAGATATAGGCAATTCAATAAACAATAAATGGCCAGATCAAAATTTGACGCAGAACCACATAAAAAAAGCAACCAAAAGCTGATTTGGCTCCATTTTTCAAAGGCAAATAGTTAAATGAGAGATCTAATATCACGACATCGCCAGGATTTTAGTGAACTAAGGCGTCTTTGCCTTACCTGTCACGGGCTTGACTTTACAAGCAGCAGCTTTTCCTCGCGTGATTGTCGACTAAAAATTACAGAAAACTTGGAATCTGCTCTTCAAAACTTAATTTCAAGCAATCTCCTGAATCTCGCCATTGCGATCAGAATTAATTTATATCAAGAAACCATTTCAAACCCCAATATAGAGCTTCCGGAATCATCTTGGCTTTATTATGACGACGAACTAATTGATAGACCTGCAACACTGAAACAGGTCTGCGACAAAATCATACACGCCAACACTGTTGCAAAGCCCGTGCTCCCACCAGAACTATGGGAGGGTAACAGCAAAATCGCAATTCAGCTTAAGGGAGTAGAATTCGGGAAAAAGGCGTGGACACTGAATATAGTACTTGAGAGGTTTGCCGAAGACATCCTTAATCTTTTAGATTCAATAGAATCTGACGGTATTTAGGAATCAATCGAGTCAGAGCAAATATTTGACGCAAAAATGTCGCCTGAGCCGATACACCTATGAAATAAAGATGGACGAAATCAAGCAAAAGATTGCCCTTTTCATCGACGCCGACAATGCCCCAGCGGCTAAGTTTGAAGATGTACTGAGCGAGGCCGCGAAGTATGGTGTCGTCACCATTCGCAAGGCTTATGGCAACTGGAAATCACCTACCCTCATGAATAAATGGGGTCGAATAAATGGGGTCGGAGTAAAGTTTTGACGTAGAATTCACTCAATTCAGATAATCCTCGACACTAATCAGCAAACTCATTTAGAAGAATAAAAGTGAACAAAAGCAGCTATTTGATAACAGGCCTGAAAACATTAGAGTCAGAGTAGAATTTGTACACACGAGTGCTTATACCAAAACTTTGCTCTACTCCCCGTTTTCGCGTTTTTTAAATAATCTGCTTGACGACTTAGGGAAGGTATGAACGAAGGCATACTTAGAAATTTTACTTGGCCGCTCCTGATCACAATTGTTGTTGCAATAGGTGCATTCTCGGGAGCTTTCGACTCTGAAGCCGAAGAAGCGGTGGAGACTGCGTTGAAGCGCTCTCTTGTTACCTTCGGAATAGCGCGCAGTTTGAACGCTGTCATCTCAGTAGCACAGGGAACCGAGGTTAGCGTCACCCCACTAGGAATGGGCTTGACATTGGCGCCAGGCGAGGTACTGGATCCACTGAACGATCTAGTGGAGCGTTTTTCTGGCTTTATGTTAGTAAGCTCAGTAGCGCTTGGAACGCAAAGGGTATTGATAGAAATATCGAGCTGGCTGCCGTATTCAATATTTCTTGTCGCGCTAGGCTTTTCTTCGTTGGTCTTACGTTCTTTTGGAGCTCAATCTATTTCCGAATGGCGGCATTATCTATGGCGAGGATTTGTAGTTCTCGCTATGGTAAGATTCGTCGTTCCCATTGCGGTGGTCGGGTCAGAGTGGATGTATTCAAGCTTTTTGGAAGCCCAACACGTCGAAGCAGAACAGGGGATTTCTGAAGCGTCGAGCCGTGTTCGTACGATCAATGCCGAGCGCGGTGCAGAGATTCCGGAGGAATCTGTACAAGGGTCATGGGAAAAGCTCAAAGAATGGGCGGCAGGGGTGAAAATCAAGGCGGCCTCAGCGGTACAACTTGAACGCTATTCCGAGGCCATGAAGGAAACTGCAAAAGATACGGTTGAACTTATCGTGGTCTTCTTTCTCAGTACTTTTATATTCCCAATTGCAATAGCGATAGCGCTTTGGCGGCTCGCAAAGTGGGCACTGGCACGCCCAACCATCAAAGACAATGACTGAAAAGACTGGAATACGAAAAATTGCGAAAAATTGGGGTCAAAAAATTGGAGTCAGAACAGAATTTCTGGCGCACAAATTAAAATAGGGTCAGATCAACATTTCGACACTGCATAACACAAAACACGTAAAAGAATTTTTTACTGATCATCGCACTATGCATTAACACCGCACGCCATTGGAGGAATTTTGAATAAACAGCGATCTCCTTTCATGTTGATCATCGTACTGTTCGTTACAACCTGCTTAGCTGCCAGCAATCAGGACAGCAATAAGTTCGACCCTACCGGCAGTCAGGTGGTACCACTGGACTTTCTTCCGGCCTTGAAAGGTGACTACTTCCGGTTGGACTCCGAAATTATTGGCCGCTCCTACCATATCTATATTCGCTATCCTGAGGGCTACGACCAAAACCAGGAACGACACTACCCGGTGGTTTATCTGCTCGACGGGGATTCCCTGTTTCCTATACTGGCCGCCAACCACCTGTTCCTGACCTACGATGACAAGCTTCCAGAGGCTATCATTGTCGGCATTGCCTACGGTGGCTTTGATGCCGCCACCAATCGGCGCAGTTACGACTTCTCAACACCGGCAGAGAACAATCAGATAAAGCAAGGTGGTGCCGAGGACTTCCTCGCGTTTCTGGAAACGGAGTTGCTGCCACACGTAGAAGAAAAGTACCGGGCCGACCCGCAGCGCCGCATCCTGTTCGGCCAGAGCCGGGGTGGCTATATGGTGTTGTACACGGCGATGCAGAAGCCGGACCTTTTCTGGGGCCGAATAGCCAGCAACCCCACCTTGAACCCCGGACGGGAGCAGTTTTTCGCCACTCCCGCCGAGGCTTCCCGCCATGATCTGACTCTGGTGGTCACCAGCAGTGCCCACGATATCCCTGCCCTGCGTGCCAGCGCTCTGGAATGGCAAGATTATTGGGCAAACAGGGAAAGTACCCCTTGGAAAATAGCCTTCAATACTACGCCGAACGGAACGCATGCTGCGAACAGCACCGATAGCTATCGATTCGGCCTGCATCAAATATTTGCTGAAGAATTACAGGAAGCTGAAGAACATAAAGAAGCCGATGGCACGGCGTATACAAACTGATATTAAATGGGTTCAAATCAACGTTTTGACGTATACATTACCTTAAACCCAGAATTACCACGGATGTAAGATGGACGAAATCAAGCAGAAGATTGCCCTTTTTATCGATGCCGACAATGCCCCGGCGAGCAAGTTTGAGGATGTCCTGAGCGAGGTCGCCAAATACGGCGTGGTCACCATTCGCAAGGCCTATGGCAACTGGAAGTCATCGTCTCTAAAAGGCTGGGAAGATCTTCTGCACGAACATGCTATTCAGCCAGTGCAGCAGTATGATCTGACCAAGGGCAAGAACGCCTCCGATATTGCGCTGGTGATCGATGCGATGGATGTGATGTACACCAAGGACATCGACGTGATGTGCTTTATCTCATCGGATTGCGACTTTACCCCGATGGTGACCAGAGCGCTGGCCGAGGGCAAGGTGGTGCTCGGGTTTGGCGAGCGCAAGACACCGCCGCCCTTCGTGAATGCCTGCTCCAAGTTCCTTTTCCTCGACAAATCAGACGTGGTCAAGGAAGAGAACGGTGATAAGCCCAAGAACATCAAATCGGATACCAAGCTGATTACCCTGCTGCGTCAGGCGATCGAAGCCACCGAGGACGATGATGGCTGGGCCGTACTGGGCGCCGTCGGCTCCAACATTTCCAACAGAGCATCCTTCGACTGCCGCAACTACGGTTACAAAAACCTGAGCAGCCTGTTCCGCTCCATCGACCTGTTTGAGTTGAAGCGGGGTCCGGGAAAGTCATATCTGGTCAGGGATATCAGAAGAAGCAAAAAGAGCGGATAGCCTCATCGTGATCTATGTCCGGTAACAGGTGCAATGGCCTATCTACAATCATTCGGGGAAGGTATAACGTCAAACCAGACAACCAACCGAAAACAACCAGTGGCTCCCGTGCAACCGTTTACAACCCAATTTACCCTGTCCCGAGAATACCTTGCCGAGTGTTTCGATCAGTCTTTGCCCTATGGGAAAGGTGCCCAGCCCAACTATCTCTTTCCGGTTTTGCTGTTTGCGGCGGGTGCCGGGTTACTGCTGTTTACCGGGCAACCCAAAGTCGCCGGTTACCTGTTGATCGCGCTGGCCATTCTGGAGCTGCTGCATATTCGCTTCCGGCGCGCCTGGTGGTTAACGCGGCAGATGTGGGGAAAAGGTGCCGGTGCTGAAGTGCAACTAACCATCGATGAAGAAGGCATCCAGACGCAGAATGCCTATGCGCAAACCGCGCTGTTGTGGTCGGATATCGAGCGTGTTATTGAAACCGATTTGGGGCTGATTCTGGTGGCCAAATCCGGTGGCCGGCAGTACTTATCCAAATCCCTGTTTACTACGGATTTGGTGAACGAGATTATTGCCAAAGGCAATGGGCGAGCCTGATCCGGCACCAAATAGCTTAAGAGCCCCAATACCATGCCGACAACCACCGAAATCAAAACCGCCATTATCGGCTACGGCTTTTCCGCCACCACCTTCCACCTGCCGTTTATCCTGAACCTGCCCCAGTTTCGCTTTACTGCGGTAAGCACCTCGAAAGGCGAGCAGGTACGGCAGCAGTATCCTGACGTCGCCGTGTATGCGGATGCGGAAACCCTGCTGACAGAAAGCGATGCCGAGCTGGTGATCATCACCGCCCCCAACGACGCGCACTTTGCACTGGCCAAGCTCGCTCTGCAGCAGGGTAAACATGTGGTGCTGGAAAAACCGTTCGTTACCCGCGTCGAACAGGGCGAAGAGCTGATCACGCTGGCGCGGCAACAGCAGCGGGTGTTGAGCGTGTACCACAACCGCCGCAGGGACGGCGACTTCCTCACGGTGCAAAAGCTCATAGCCGATGGCCGCCTGGGCGAGGTGCGCTACTTTGAAAGCCATTTCGACCGCTTCCGCCCCGAGGTGCGCCAGCGCTGGCGCGAGTCCAATGTAGAGGGCGGCGGTATCCTGTTCGATCTGGGGCCGCATCTGCTCGACCAGGCGCTACAACTGTTTGGCCCGCCGACAGCAATCACTGCACAAGTACGCACGCTAAGACCACAGGCGGAAGTCGATGACTTTTTCCATATCACCCTGCACTACCCGGAGCGGCTGGCGATCCTGCGCAGCAGCCCCTACAGTGCCTCACCGAACCTGCGCTTCGAGGTGCAGGGCGAAACCGCGAGCTATGTAAAGCACGGCCTGGATCCGCAGGAAGACCGCCTGAAGGCCGGGAAACTACCGGTGACCGCAGATTGGGGACAGGAGGAGCCAGATCAATACGGCCAGTTATACACCGCTGACAACGTAACCCCGGTCACAACCGAAATCGGCGGCTATCAGCATTACTATCAACAGCTGGCGAGCGCCATTCTGGAGGGCGGTGAGGTCCCGGTAAGCGCGGAGCAGGCCCTGTGGAATATCCGATTGATCCACCTGGCAAAGCAAAGCAGTGCCAGCGGCCAAACAATCAAGGTGGATGAGGGTCTGTAGGCACTCACTGTGTAGATTGTGTCAGGAACAACTTGATGAATAGCCACCACCCTCCTCTGAAACTGTTTCGTTTACCGTCACTCTACGCCTTAATTTCCCTTAGACTTAACCACTCAGCCACCTAGCACGACATCGAAAAATGCCTTACGTACTGATCACCCTGGCCATAGCCGCACTGATCGTTGGCCCCCAGCTATGGGTACGGTTTGTGCTCTGGCGGCATTCAAAGGAAATTGGTGATATGCCTGGCTCGGGTGCGGAACTGGCCACACATCTGATCGAGCGCTACCAGCTTGACGGGGTGAAAGTCGTCGAGGCAAACAAGGATGAAAACTATTACTCGCCGTCAGAAAAAGTGGTGGCCCTGAGCCCGGAGGTTTACCACGGCAAGTCGGTTACCGCCGTGGCGGTGGCCGCCCATGAAGTGGGCCATGCCATGCAGTTCTGCCGAGAAGAGCCCATCTCCCGATTGAGAGACAAATATCTCACCAAGGCCCATCAGATCCAGCGTATTGGTGCGGGAATTCTTGTGTTCGCGCCCATCGTCACACTCGCGATCAAATCACCGGTAATTTTCTTGTGGATTGGTGCTATTGCGGTAATCACCATGCTCGCCTCCGTGCTGATGTACGTTGCCATACTGCCGGAAGAGTATGACGCCAGCTTTAACAAAGCACTGCCGATACTGAAGGAAGGCTACCTTCCTCAACACCTGATGAGCGCAGCACACAGTGTGTTAAAGGCGTGCGCCCTGACCTATGTAGCGGGCGCACTGCTGGATGTACTCCGATTGTGGCGCTGGATACGATTTTTCAGATAGGTGGTCTCAGTCAAACGCATCCCAGTACGGCGGATCGCCAAAATAACTACTGATAAAGTCGATAAACACCCTGAGCTTGGTGGCCAATAAATTCCTGTGCGGGTACACCGCGTAGATCCCCAGCGTCTCCGGCGCGAATTCCGGAAGAATCACGTTCAATTTACCCGCTTTGATCGCTTCACCGACGATAAAGGTCGGCTGTAATGCATAACCTTCTCCGGCGATAGCGGCCTGCATCAATATTTCGCCGTTATTGCATGAAATACTTGTTGCTGCACTCATCAACCGGTTTCTTTTCAGGGCGGTCATCAGGCGGGAGTCACCGGAGCTCGATTCCAGATAGCTGTAGCGCAGGTAGTGTTCAGGCTTCAGGTCTTCCGGAACCTGCGGTACGCCGTGCCGCTGCAGATATTCCGGCGACGCACATACCACTAGCCGTATGGGGGCCAGTCGCCTGGCAATCAGTGAAGAGCTTTTCAGTTTGCCGATACGCAGCGCTACATCAAACCCTTCTTCCACTACATCCACCTTGCGATCGTTAAGTTGCAAGTCGATGCCTACCGCCGGGTGTTCTTTTTTAAATTCCCCGATCAATGGTGCCAGGTGACGCGTGGCGAAGGTGACCGGGGCGCTGATACGCAGTAGTCCCTGGGCTTCGCTTTGCATTTCCCCCAGCTGACTTTTCATGTCCGCCAGGCTTTCCAGAATCTGCCGGGCAAACTGATAGCACTGCTCGCCCTCCTGCGTCAGATGTACGCGCCGCGTGGTGCGGTTGAACAAGCGTACCTTGAGGTGCTCTTCCAGCTGCGACACGTACTTGCTCACCAGCTGATTCGACAGCTCCAGCTTGTCCGCGGCTTTGTTAAAGCCACCCTCGTCAGCGACCGCCACAAAGGCGTTCAAAGCGTCAATTCGGTCCATAAGACGTACTCAGCCCAATTACCAACAATACGTTGATAGTAGACCAACGAAATACACGTTTATAGGTGGTATTGTTGCCATTACACTGATTTTCAAGCTGGTGAGGTCGTTAGAGAGGTTGTTACACCAGACCCAAACCCAACAACTCGGAGAACGGTTATGAATACGCAAGTGATCAACAAAGTTTTGAACTCAAACGCTGGAGTGGGCGCATTCGCATTGCGCGTACCGGTCGGCATCATCCTCGCCGCCCACGGTGCCCAGAAGCTGTTTGGCTGGTTTGGCGGCTACGGCCTCGAAGGTACCGGCCAGTGGATGGCGAGCATCGGCCTGGAGCCCGGATATCTGATGGCCCTGCTGGCGGGTAGCGCGGAATTCTTCGGCGGACTGGCGCTGGTGCTGGGCCTGTTGACCCGCCCAGCGGCGGCGGTGAGTGCCGTCACCATGCTGGTGGCGATCTTCACCGCCCATATCAGCAACGGCTTCTTTATGAGCAACAATGGTTATGAATACGCGCTGGCGCTATTCGCGGCAACTCTGGCCCTGGCCATTCAGGGTGGCGGTGCCTACGCCGTTGACAATGGTCTGAGCCAGATCGTCGCAGACGATACCAACGGGCGAGCCGAGCAACCCGCCGTACGCACGGCCTGATAGGAATGATTGGAAAACGCACCATTCGCCCCCGGCCGGGGCGAATGTCTGCATCCCCCTCCACGAAGGCGTGAAGAGAATCAGTAATGTACCAGCTCTTCCTCTTCCTCCTCGATGGCCGCCAGAGAGAGTGAAAGTCCACCGCCGGTCTTGGCACCGTCCTCTTGCCCTTCACCGTCCGACTCTACCACCTTGGGCTTCTTGCCCTCTTCGTACAGCTTGATACGCAGGCGCAGGTTGTTGGCAGAGTCCGCGTTTTTGATCGCTTCTTCGTAGCTGATACGGCCTTCCACATAGAGTTTGAACAGGGCGCCGTCAAACGTCTGCATCCCCATGTTCTCGGACTTTTCCATCATTTCCTTGATGGAGTGGAATTCGCCCTTGAGGATCAGCTCATTGATGGTCTGGGTGCCCAGCAGAATCTCCACCGCGGCACAGCGCTTGCCATCCACGGTGGGCACCAGGCGCTGGGAGACGAACGCGCGGATATTCTGCGACAGCGACATCAGCAGCTGTGGGCGGCGCTCTTCCGGGAAGAAGTTCACGATGCGGTCCAGCGCCTGGTTGGCGTTGTTGGCGTGCAAGGTGGAGATGGCCAGGTGGCCTGTCTCGGCAAAGGCGATGGCGTGCTCCATGGTCTCGCGATCACGGATCTCACCGATCAGGATCACATCCGGTGCCTGACGCAGGGTGTTCTTGAGAGCGGCGTGGAAACTGCGGGTATCCACCCCCACTTCGCGCTGGTTGATCACGCTCTTCTTGTGCCGGTGCACATATTCCACCGGATCCTCGATGGTGATGATATGGCCACCGCTGTGGGTATTGCGGTGATCGATCAGTGCCGCCAGGGAGGTGGATTTACCGGAGCCGGTACCGCCCACAAACAACACCAGGCCGCGCTTGGCCATCACCACGTCCTTCAGGATCGGCGGCAGCTTCAGGTCATCGAACTTGGGAATTTCGGTGACGATATTTCGCGCAACAATGGAGACCTGATTGCGCTGCCAGAAGATATTGATACGGAAGCGACCCACGTTGGGAATGGTCATCGCCAGGTTCATTTCCAGCTCGCGCTTGAACTCCTCACGCTGCTCCTCATCCATGATCTCCATGGCGATTTTCTCAATTTCACCGGGAGCCAGAGGCTCTTTGCCCAGCGGTTTCAGTACCCCCTGGAACTTGGCGCAGGGCGGCGCCCCGGTACTGAGGTAGAGATCAGAGCCATCGTTTTTGGCGAGTACACGGAGATAACCGGTAAAATCCATTGCTACAGTTCCTGCTGGCGCGAAAATCATCGATCGCGAAGCTTAACCAAAACTGTGAAATGCAGCAAAGAAAAACCGGACGAACTGCCAATGTACTTTCGTGCCTTTGTGAGGTGAATCCTGATATAGCAAAGGGTTTACTTACCTCAGCAGCCTGGCAGCGGCTCACGCAAAGCGGCCGTTTCCAAGCCTCAGTACAACAAGATTAGACTCGACCTTTCTTGCGAGGCCATATAAGCCCTCTCCTTGGATCCACTTCCCCTGTACCTGGGGACTCCAGATCAATCTTCGGACTATTTTTTACTCAGCTTCTGGTTTGTCATACCGAGTCTTCCTTGCTAAATTCGAACGCTCGACCTGCTTGACAGCTCCAGAACCTGCCTAACATACCCGGCACCAGGTCAAACAATTGATTTACACAGGAAGCTCGCACTAGTGCGCGAGTGTTTTACACGGAGAGTAGTATGCATTCGATAGTCTTCATGCTGGCCGGATTGTTATGTGTTGCTTTGGCGTTGATTGGGAAAAAGACGAGGCAAGCATTTATCGCCGAGTCATTTCTGGTGCGGGGTAAGGTAGTAGATATCAAGGAAGAGCGACAGAAATCCGGTGACTCAACAAACACGTTTCACTTCCCGATCATTGAATACAAAACCAGATCTACCTTCCGATTCAAGGCGGAGGTTGATGCCGATCAGCACCTTCTGAACGTGGGCGATTCCGCGGCGGTAATGGTCAGCAAGAAAAACCACAAGATCGCGAAGCTTAAAAATGGCACCAAGGAATTATATCTTTTGTTAAATGCCTTGATGGTTCTGGGGATTTCCGGATGTGTACTGTCGATCTACCTATTTGACCCGAAGGAATTCAACCTTGATTTCATCAAGGATCCGTTTACGCTGCTATTCACTGTCGCAGTAATTGGATTCCTTACCTCAAAAATGTACCCGCCCCTGAAGCTGTATTTTAATAATGGGCCACGATATTCGGAAAATGCCTACGAAGTTTCCAACATTAAAACATCGCTAGAAAATCTGGAATGACTTTATCGCATGCCAGGAACGTCACCACCCTCTACATTGCCGCCCACGCATTGATAACACAACTGGATCAATATAAAGAGGGAACCAGTGAGCTCATATCAGCGAGTCAACAAGGAAACAACGATCATGGATAAACACTGGGAGACCGGCTTCACGACGCCGTTAAAAGCAAAATTAGCGCTGTTTTTACTTTCCTTTTTCGCCGTCCTGGGATTTGGCCTTACCGGCTATAAAATGGGGAGTATTGCGCCAATCACGATTGCCGTTTTTCTCTGTGTTTTACTCTGGGGTACGGCGTTTCGTAAAAGCTGGTTTCATATAGACGAACTCCATAAGACCGTTACCATCAAGACCCGTTTTTTTCTTACCTGGCGGAAAACACTGTCCTATAGAGGCAAATTCTTAACAGAGAGCAGCTCTCGAAGCATCTCCCAGGACCATGGATCGAGAGGCTCTGGCAGCAATGAAATCTATCTGACCGAAAGACATGCCACGAAAGGAGAACTCATTTTTTCCTCCAATGTGAGTGAAGACTACTTTCGGGTAATCGAATACCTTGGCACTTATATCACGGTCAAGTGAGCAGTGGTGTAAGGTATTCACTGCTCGCCGACAGGTCGTCTCTAACCCGTTCATAATTCATTGTTCACGCGAGTGATTCGCTGTAACGCGTTGACTGCCTTATCCGTATGGGCACCCTGAGAATACTGCGGCTGATTGCCAGTCCGTTGACCTTATACGAACTGCTCAATGGTGCGAGTAAAAGCTATATCGGACGATGCGGAGAACCCGGAAGCCACAATGACCTTCAGCAACACCGGCTTATCGATTATTCCGAAAGATCAGCAACCGCCCCCCCAACCTTTGAATATCGTGTAATTACGCGAACTCTTCCGGCACGATGAGACTGACAATCTGCCAGCCCTCTTTTAGTGAAAATTCGTGAGAGGTCGTATAGATATGGATTTTTCCGTGTGGATCCAGCGCGTAGAGTCGTGTGGCGCGGCTGCCGTAGGTTTCCCTGTAATCTTCTATGGTAAAAGCTTCTGTGAGGCCAGTAGTCCTGATGGTTGCCCCCTTTGCCACTAGACTGGCCAGGCGACTATAGGTAGCGTTTCCTGAAAACAGCTCCAGCCTTTTTGCGTATTCTTCCGACACCTGGTGACTGGCTCGCCCTTCCGAAGCGCCATGACTCAACCCCAGCACGGTACCTTTCCCCAGCAAATGTTCGAAGTGGTAGGTCACCAGAGGATTGAGCTGTTTGTAAGGTGACAACACCAGAACCTTGCCTACGGTGGAGAGATCCATGGTCAGGCTCGCATGCTCCGAAATTGGATTACCGTAGTAAGTGGGGATATTTGCCATCCGCGCTTCGCGGATGGCATCCCAGTTGGTATCGGCAATTCTGACCGGAACGCCCTTATCCATCAGATCTTTTGCCAACAAACGCGCGAACTTGCCGCCGCCAAAAAGCAGGTAACCATTTGGATAGGGCGCGCGGACACCCAGTATCTTGGCAATGGTTTTGGAGGTCAGACTTTGCAGGACCACGGTCGCGATGATCACCAGAAACACCATCGGCACCAGCAACTCGGATTTTGGCAACCCCAGGGTATCCAGTTTCAGCGCAAACAGGGCGGATACCGCAGCGGCAACAATACCCCGCGGGGCGATCCAGCTGAGCATCGCCAGTTCGCGCCAACTCAGACCGGACCCGGGTGACGACAGAAACACCGATAGTGGTCGGGCGACAAACATGATGGCCGCCAATACGATGACCGCGCCCCACCCCAACTGGGTAATCGTGAAAAATTCCAGCCGCGCGGCAAGCAGGATAAATAGCGCGGAAATCAGCAGTACGCTGAGGGTCTCCTTGAATTCGAGAATGTCGTCGACATTCAGGTTTTTCATATTGGCCATCCAGATTCCCATTACGGTAACCGTGAGCAGGCCGGATTCGTGGGTCATCAGGTTGGATGCGGCATAGGCGCCCAGCATCAGAGTAAGCACCGCGGTATTGCGCAGGTAGTGGGGTATCCAATTGTTTCTGAGCAAGGTGCCGAGAAAATAACCCATCAATGACCCCACCCCGAATCCGATTACCACCACCTTGAGGAAGGTCACCAGTGCGTGCTCAAAGGCCGCGTGGGATGCGACGATGTACTCGTAAACCAGCACGGCCAGCAGTGCGCCGATGGGGTCAATAACAATGCCCTCCCAGCGCAGGATGTTGGAGATCCGGGTATTCGGCCGCACTGAACGCAGCATCGGTACGATGACCGTAGGCCCGGTAACGGTGACGATGGCGCCAAACAATGCGGCCAGGTGTATTGGCATACCGAGGGCATAGTGCGCCGTGGGCGTGGCGATCAGCCAGGTTATCAATGCCCCCAGCGTACACAGGTTACGCACCATGGTGCCGTGCCCGGCGATGTCGGAAAACTTGAGGGTCAGCGCCCCCTCAAACAGGATGATAGCGACCGCCAGCGAAACCAGCGGAAAAAACAGGTCGCCGAACAGAACATCGGGGTCGAGCACTCCCGTCACAGGTCCAAGCACAAGGCCCGCCACCAAAAGGGGCAAAATGGCCGGCAGCTTGAGCATATACGCCAGATACTGACACGCGATCGAGACAATCCCCACCATTACCAGCAGGGCCATTGGATTCGAAAGGATTTGTTCCATGGGGAAAGATCAGCCGATTGCAGCAAGTACCTGAGTGCACAAGTATAACTTAGTGAATAGGGCCGAATACCCGATGCGTCGAAGATGAGCTCGGGAATGAAACTCGGAATGCACTCTGTACGCGCACTAGATGCCGAAGAGAAATTGAGGCGGGTTTGGCAGAAATTGCCCATCATGTGCCTGGTCGTGCCAATGCGAGTTGCACGGCACGACGGCGTCGATACCAGTCAGAGTGAACCAATAAATATCAGATGCTTATTCTTTCACGCCTGACTCTGCCACCCGCACCAGATCGAGGTCGTGAAAATCAAATGAAAAATCGGTCGCCGGAGAAACCGCTTTCATTCGAATTCGCTCGACGCCGCCTTCCGGTGTCAGAGTGAAGGAAACATAGGCATCCGCATTCAGGCTGCGGGTCTCCCAGCGGGCAATAAACGTATTGAACTGGAAGTGTTCCAGGGGACCACTAAGCAACTTGCTGCGACCGGAGCTGAACCACAGTTCTCCATCGACATTTTTGCCGATGCTGATGTCGCCGTACCAGGGATCTCGGTAAGTTCCTACGTACGCATCCAGCGGCAAGCTCGGGGCACTGTCGCGCACCCGGGATGATTCCGCTTCGGCAACAACGGAGGCCGCGTGCTCGCGCTTGCCGTTCACCACTTCATCGATAATGGCGATCCAGTCTTTGCCATATTCCTGTGTACTTCCGCTCAAAAACTGGTCGAGAATATCGTTAACCACCGCCAGCGGCGCCGCTGTCATGGCATTGTTACTGGCGAATACCGCCAGCCCCTGCTTTGGCATCAGTGCGATATAACTGGTCATTCCCCAAAGGCCACCGCTGTGTGTGTAAATGGGCTGGCCGTAGAACGTCGATACATTCCAGCCCAGCGCATAGGCACTGAGGAAGGCTCCAGAGTGCTCGGCCAGATAACCGCGCGGTGTAGTGATCGTCACCGGTTTGAAAAGCTCCGCCACCTGTTCTGAACTCAACAACTGCTTTCCATCGGATGCCACCCCGTTATTCAACAGAAAGTTCATCCACGCCGTCATGGATTCGGCGCTACAGTTGATCCCCCCCGCTGCCGCCGTCAGTTCCGACTCCATTGATGCCGTCGTCTCGAACTTGCCTTCCCGATACAGGTGCGGTGTCGCCTTGCTGGTCCGTTTCGCGGTACGTGACAGGGATGCCCGACAATCTTTCATACCTAACGGGAACAGCAACCGCTGTTCGACAAACTGTTCGAACGGTATACCGGAAACCCGACTGACAACTTCGCCGGCAACGATATACAGCAGATTGTCGTAGTCATACCCGGAGCGAAAGCTCGATTTGGGTTTAAGGTGCCGCATTGCCCGCACGACATCAGCACTGGTGGATTCCGCCTCGGGAAAAATCAGCAGGTCGCCAGCCCCCAACGGCAGGCCGCTGCGATGGGTAACCAGATCGCGAACGGTAAACTCCCGGGTGACCCAGGGATCGTACATCTGGAACTCGGGTAGATAATCGATGACCGGTGTATCCCAGCCCAATTTGCCATCATCTACCAGTATGGCAAGCGCGGCATTGGTGAAGGCTTTACTGACGGAAGCGATCTGAAATAACGTCTGCTCCGTAACAGCCCCGCGCTTGCCGACCTCGGTAACACCGTGTCCCTCGGAGTAATAGAGCTTGCCGTCATAGACGACGGAAACTGCCATACCCGGAGCGTGAAAAATTTCCATAGCCCGGACCACCGAGCGGTCGATCGCCGCTGGTGCCGGCGTACTGGCATAAGCCATCGTTGCCGCCATACTCAGCAGAGCACCAGTGAAAATTCCCAAAGTGCGGTAGCGCCAACCTGTGCCCGATCCATTTTCAGTACTCTGATTCCGGGCAGGCAATTTTAAAGAAATATACGGCATGAGCTGCTCCACAGACGCGGCCGATCGGGCGTGTCTTTATCAATTATTTTTCTGGATATATACGGATAAAAATTTTCTTCAGGCCATTTCTGCCGCAGGCGCAACCTCGGCGGTCAGCTGTTCGAGAATGGGTTCAACCCCGTCAACCAGAGGATCCACACAGGGTAACCGGAGTTCCCGCTCCAGTTGTCGTAGATACTCTTCGCGCTCGGCCGATCGCAGACCTGACGTATTTACACTGACACCCACACAACGGATACCGGGATTGGTCAGCTCCCCGATAGATACAATTCGCTGGATGATTTGTGCAATACCTGCCAATGGCACCTCCGGCCAGCCGGCGATGTGAGTGCGGCCGGCTTCATGACAGACCACAAACGCATCCGGCTGCGAACCCATCAACAGCCCCATACTCACGGCACCGTAGGCCGGATGGGTAATGGCACCCTGCCCTTCGATCACATCCCAGTGCTCGGGTGTATTTTCCGGGGAAAGTAATTCGGCAGCACCGGAAAGAAAATCCGAGACAACAGAGTCCATGGGGATACCCCGCCCGGATATCATGATGCCGGTCTGGCCGCTGGCCCGAAAATCCGCGTCCATTCCCCGCTGTTTCATTGCCGCGTGCAGGGCCAGTGCGGTGTACTTCTTGCCAACCGCGCAGTCTGTACCAACGGTCAGCAGGCGTTTGCCTGTGCGCCTTTTACCGCTACCCACCGGCAGTGCCGCGGGAGGTACACGGACATCGACCAGCTTCGCACCGGAACGTTTTGCCGCGGCCGCGAGATGCGGAATTTCCTGCAGGCGCCCGTGCGCGCCGGAAACAATATCAAGCCCCGCCTCTGCCGCCTGAACAAGCGTGTCCAGCCACGAGGTCGGAACCACGCCACCTACGGTGGCGGTACCGATAATCAGCGAACCTACGCCCGCGTTTGCGGCTTCCTCAATCGTCATCGGCGGCAACCCGAGATCCACACTTCCACCCGCCAGAGTCAGTTGCCCCGCGCATAGCTCCGGTCGCCACTGCGCCAAGCCGGCCCCCGTCTTGGCGTAGGTCAGTTCGGTGACATCTCCGAGAAAAATCAGATACGGCGATTTCAAGGTAATCAGGTTCACGGTTGGCCAGTCTCCTGTAAATCAAGGGGCTGAAACGGGTCGGCTTCAGCTTGTGCGACGCTTGGGCGGTTCACAATTTTCCAAACGCCCAGAGTCATGAGTGGCAGAATGAATATGGTGAGAAACACCAGGGTCAAAGCCCCATAGCCCTGAGCAATCAGGTCCACAATACCGAAGCGTTCTGCGGCAAATATGGAAATACCGAGCAACAGCACAGCAACCGCGGCCCGCTGGTAAGAGGGCATTTCGCGCTGGCTTTCCTGACGTAAACCCGCGAGACGCTCGTTCACTGCATGCAATAACGCCGTGCCCGTCTCAATAAATGTTCCGAATACGACGACCTGAAAAATCACCTCAAGCCAGCCGACATTCAGTAGCGACATCAAATACGTGGCCGGCACCGCCTGTTCCCCAATTTCAGGGTAGGCCGCCATCATCGCGACGAAAAAACTCATCGCCGGAATGATTGCCAGTACACCAGCCATCAATCCTGCACCTACCGCCTCACGGCGGCGGCTAAGGCCTGATATCGCAAACAGTACCGCAGGCAGAACCGCCAGGTTATAGCCACTGTACAGTACACCACTTTGCAACCAGCCACTGCCAGTATCGGCTTCGCGGTAGGTTTGCGTGATGTCGCTGCCAAAACTCCTGAACGCCAGTACGAACATCAACCCGTACACCAGGTACAACAGGAAGGACCATCCGGCCAACGCGCGCTTGATTGTCTCGGAGCCGAAAAAAAGCAATAACACGATAGCCGACATCAGCAGCAGGGTTCCGGCCAGCGACGGAACCCCGAATGTCTGTTCCACCAGCTGCCCGGCAGCGGAACCGATGACCGATAAGGTGAGTAGCAGCTGAATACAGAATGCCAGTTCAAAGATCCCCCAATAGGACCCCAGCAGCTTCTGACAGAAATGACGATAGTCAAACGCGCGAAATACCCGCGCAAATTCAAAACCGATCGCCAGCACTACGCCGAAAACGACACCGGCAGTGAGCAGCCCCAACAAGCCACCGACAGGCCCGCTGGCGAAAAAAAAGGCGATCAGCTCACGGCCGGTCGCATAGCCCCCGCCGATAACCACAGACTGAAAGATAAGCCCCGGAAGTAGATAATTTCTGTACCAGTTCATCGAGGCGCTCGCTTTGCTTTGGTAGTTGAGATTTCTGTGTTCAGACTACTGTCTACGAATGTCAGTCAACAGGCTCTCAAGCGCACACTCCCTGCACGTCACAAATTCCTGACGGGAAGACCGGGCATAGCCCGGGTATCGAGCACACCCTTGTCCACGAGTATTTCGCCGTTGACGAGTACATAATCAAACCCCACCGAAGTGCTGGCAGGCTTTATATAAGTCGCTCGATCGTCGATTTCGTCGAGATCAAAAATAACGATATCGGCATCGGCGCCCACTTCGATGCGTCCCTTGTGACGCATCTGGGGAACTGACTCCTGCAAAATCTTTGCCGGCCCGTAGCTCACACGTTCAACGGCCTGCAATAGCGAGAGCTGCTGGGTATCGCGGACATAGTGACGGATAAACCGCGCATAGGTGCCGGCGCTCCGCGGATGACTCCAGGCGTCGTCGGGTAACGGCCAGGTGTCCTGAGGCAGCAGCTCGCCCTCTTTCAGCCAGTCGCCGCCGTCGGTGGCAATGACACCGCCGGGGAACAACAATGCCTGATCGAGTAATGCCTGATCCTCTTTCACCGAGGTATCCAGCAGGTGCACGACAATACTGGTACCGGGAGCCTCTTCCTGCAGTCTGGCAAATTCCTTCTCGGACAGACGCGCACCATTCATATCGAAGTTGTGCGCCGAGATATTACCCACCCGTGCACGCCAGTTTTCTGCACGGAACATCGCCGCACCGATATTCGTGGCACCGGCGCCATAAGGGTAGGCCTCTGTGGACAGTGCGACGCCTGCGTTCTGGGCATTGGCAATCATCTTGCTGATGGGCCCTATATCTCTCAGGCTTATGGAGTTCATATGCACTATATGTGCGTGAGCACCGGTACCTGCGGCCGCCGCGATGATCTCGGCCATGGCTTCAAATGAGCTGTTGGGCTCAAGCATGGATAAAAAACGGGCGTGAGTGTAGGTGGGCATATTGCTCGCCGCCGCGAGCTCGGTCATATGAAAATATTCTTTACGCCCTGCACCCGGTGCATATCCAAGTAGAAAGCCAATTCCCAGGCCGCCCTCTTCCAGCCCGGTACTGACCCGGCCGGAAATACGCTGGAGCTGCTCCGGGGTCGAGATACTGTTCTGCCAATCCGGATTGGCGAAATTATTTTCGAACCAGTGTGGATCGTCCGCCGGTGGATCACCGATAAACTCTGCCATGCGTGCGTTCGCCCAGTTTACCGAAGCACCGTAATTGATCGGCCGACCTTCACTACCCAGCCGCTGGTACCATGCGGCAACCGGCCACACCCCGGACTCAAGTTCAAGCGCCGTGGTGACCCCGTCCAGCGCCTGTACGCGATTACTGAGAATCGTCTGGCCGTGAGCATGCATATCGATAAAGCCGGGGCTGACCACCCGGCCTTCAGCATCAATCACTCGTTTCGCGCGGATGGCTTCGCTGCCGATAAACTGAATCTTGCCGTCGCCAACACCGATATTCAGTACCGCATCGGTACCACTCTTGGGGTCAATCACCCGACCACCGATAATCGCAAGATCCAGGTCTTGTGGTTGGGCAACCACCTCCGTGACGCCCGCAACCACGGCTATCACACCGGTGATGGTACCCACAAGAATCTTACGGAAAAAGGTGCTGTCTCTTTTCATCGTTATACGCTCCAGGTCCAGCCTCTATCCCCACAACTCTGCACTGGGTGGTGAGAGTTTTCCCCAGTCGCAGGTAATTGGCGGTTCCCGATCCTTTTTCAGATAAAACGCTCCGTCAAGGTCCACAAACTTGCACAATTGCGCCACCACATAACCCGGAGCCATGGCCAGGGAAGTTCCCACCATATTACCCACCATAAGATCCAGTCCGCGCTCCTGAGCTTTTTTTGCCAGCGCCAGGGCTTCTGTCAGACCGCCGGTTTTATCCAGTTTGATATTAATTACCTGGTAGCGGCGGGCAGCCTGGTCAAATTCACTGGTATCCAGACAGGATTCATCAGCGCACAATGGCAGCGGGCACTGATAACCTTCCAGCGCTTCATCTCCTCCCCGTGGCAACGGCTGTTCGATCATACTCACGCCCAGCTGCTTGAACTTTGGTGCGAGCTCCTGCAACTGCTCGAAAGTCCAGCCCTGGTTGACGTCGACGATAATCTCCGCATCCGGGCGAGCAGAACGGATGGCCGTCATCCGCTCCAGGGCCAATTCACCATCGAGTTTTACCTTGATCTTACTGCTTGCGATGTCCCGCGCCTTCTCCGCCATCGTTTCCGGGGTTCCCAGACCTACGGTAAAGAAACTGTGGGTTTCCGCCGGCTCAATGCCGGTGAGATCCCAGATTTTCTTTTTCTCCAGCTTCGCCTCGAGATCCCAGAGCGCGCAGTCAATAGCATTGCGCGCCCCCCCGGCGGGTAACAGTTCGTACAGTTGCTGCCGACTTAAACCGCTGGTCAGCGCCTCCCTGACGGACTCGGCTTGCGCGAGAATGCTGCTGCCGGTTTCATCCAGGTAATACACGCCGGAGGCTTCTCCGTTTCCCGTTACCCCGTTTTCGGAAATACACACGTGCAGAATTTCGACATTGGTAAATACATGTCCGGTAATTTTGAACGGAGATTCAAGCTCCCAGGATTCCACCAACAAGCTGACTTCGCGTTTTTTGTTCATATCGCTTCCTGTTTTATTGTCAGGTGAGCCACCGGGTGGCTCACCTTTATCGATTGCATTACCTGCGCCGTGAATACATCGGCGCGACATTCGGTTACAGGAAGTGGTAGCCGAGCATATTCCAGTAGTAGTAGAACCAGGTCATAAACACTGCACCCAGTGTTACCGCTGTGAAACGCACACGCGGCAGTACACCGTTGAACACACCTTGCTGCCACACGCCGATATTGCGATATACCAGGTAGGCGGTCAGCAGACTGGCGACGATTGGCAGAATCAGCCACAGCTTCAGAGAAAGCGGCACACCTTCAAACAGGTTTTCCATCACAGTGGCCAGAACCACGGCACCTATCACCAGCACCGCAAGGTGTGCCGCGGCGGCATATACCGCCGCCCTGGTTGCAGATTTTTCCGCTGCGGGCATGGTACGCACAGTGCGACGCTGGTAGTAACGACGCAGCAGTACCGCGATGAAAATCAGCACGGACAACGCCAGCAGGGCAAAGTTGAACGTTGAAGTGTCATAGAACGGCAGCTTGCGCAGTGACATGAATGGGAAACCATCCATCACGAAGCCGGTAATTTCACCCTGGTCGTTTTCCTGGAACGCGAGCAGTTCAGGATTGATACCGCTGGCCAGGGTAGTGCTGGAATCCAGCGCACGGAACAGGTTGGTGTCCACCTCGACGTATTGCTTGGCCTTGTCCGCCATCGCCACCATCAGTGTATTGTCACCGGTAGGTGCCACTTCAATAGCGCCACTCAAGCCGAGGACTTTTTCAAAGTTGTTAAAGTTGGAGCGCCAGAAGCCGTAGCTGCCGGCATACTTGCCTGAGCGCTCGGCGAAATCCTGCGGAGCCGCAGGTACAGTGCTTTCCGCGCGGGAAACAAATTCCTCATACAGGGTTGGGGCAAATGCGGAGCGCGGCACACGACCGCCTGCGCCGGAGAAAGAAACGAAGAAAGCCAGACCATTTTCGCGGTCAATACCCAGTTGTGAGTGGAACCACTGGAGGTCGCCACCGTGTCCCCACACTTCGTGGCCAGCCAGGTCATTCGCGTAGAAACCAAGTCCCATGCCGAGAAGGCGATCATCGTGCGAGAATTGCTTACTCAGCATCTGATCAACGGTTTCTTCTTTAAGTATGCGATTTCCGTCCAGCTCCCCGCCATTCAGAATAGCCTGGGCAAAACGAAGCATATCCGTACCACTGGAAGACAGGCTGCCGGCAGGACCGAAGTTGCTGACCAGTTCAAACGGCTTTTCCACAAACTTGCCCGCCTCAACCGCATAACTTTTCGCCATTTGTGGTTTAAGGCGCTCGGGTAGAGGCTCTTCGAATGTAGAGTTATTCATTCCCAGCGGCTGGAAAATATTCTGCTCAATATATTGATTGAACGGTACGCCGGACACATTCTGCACAATCAGTCCTGCCAGGGCGGTCGCGTAATTGGAATACGCAGTCTGGGCACCAGGCGGGTTGACCCGCCCGAGCTGTAGCCGCGCCATCGCCTCATCCAGGGGAAGAATATTATCGGGGCTCTGCAGAATCAGATACGCCAGAGCACCCTCTTCAAAACCCGCGGTATGGGTAAAGATGTGGCGCAGGGTGATGGGCTGATCGTAGGTTTCCTTGATTTTGAATGTCTTCAGATACTGATTGACATCGGTATCCAGCTCCAGCCGGCCCTGCTCTACCTGCTGCATCACGGCGACCCAGGTAAACAGCTTGGAGACTGAACCGGGGCGAAACAGGGTTTTTTCCGGATTTACCGCCAAGCGGTTTTCGATGTCCTGATAGCCATACCCTTTGGCCACCAGGAGATTTCCATCTTTGGCGACCGCAACCACACCGGAAGGGCTGTCGTGGTTCAACATCAGAGGATTAACCAATCCATCCACGAACGCTTCGACCCGGATCGGGTCATCGAGCGAAGACGCTGTTGCGGTGCCGATGGAAAGAAGCAAAGCGGAAAACCAGCTGAGCAGTTTGAGCGAGACTCTTTTCATTATGAAGGTTCCGGTTTGTACATTGGTTTTATTGTTGCTCGATCATATATTTGACACCCTCTTGCCTGTTAGGCCAAGACGCCAGCATAATGTGCAGATTCGGCAGTTTTGCAGTATCACCGGCAATGCACGATCAATACACTCCATGATCCATGTGAGTTGAGATTGACTGTATGTTGGGAGATTGAGGCGTACCTGACAGATGCTTTACGGAGACGAGTACTACATTGAGGTTCCCCCCGGTCTTGAGCTGGAAGATACACCCACCTCACGGCTGGAACAGATGTTCAGCGATGCGCAACAGCTCACCCGGTTCAGTACCACTCCAGACCACCACGCGATACACGACCTGGGCTCAGAGCGCTTTGATGGCCTGCTGAGTTACCGGATCAATAAAGATCGCCTGATCGATATCAACGAAGTCATCCCTCGCGCCCGCCTGGTGGTCCGCAACGAGGTAGCCGATATCATCTCTTTTCAGTTTGTGTCCACGGTCAAACGTTCCGAATATCTCGGCGGGCACAAACATGTACACAATCTAGGGCCGGCGCTGATCGTCTCGGTAATCCCGGAAAGAGAAGTCACCTATCGCCTGCCCACCCCCAATGTCCAGATCCGACACGTGGTGGTCCACGCAACACTGTCCAACCTGCTGGAACAAGCGGGAGAAGACCCTGCCACTTATCCGCACTGGTTGCGCCAATGTATTAATGGCGACGATAGCAAGCCACGCCAGCGAGTATTCTTTCTCGAAGACGTACAGCGAGATTCCATCTGGTCGTGTTTTCACATTCCCGTTTCCGGAACTCTGCTGAAGCACTGGATTTCCGCGAAATTTGACGAGCTGCTGTGTGTTGGTTTACAGATTCTGAAAACCAGTGGCAGCCAGATGCAGACGCCCGTCGTCGATACAGATCTCCCTTACAGCAAAAAAATTCACCGTGCCCGCACTATTCTCAGCATGGAATATGCCAACCCGCCACCGCTGCCCAAGCTTGCACAACAACTGGGCATTTCCGAAACGCGATTGAAGAGTGGCTTCAAATCAATGTTCGGAAACACCATCATGCAATACTGTATTCACCAGCGTATTGAAGCGGCAAAGCTGCTGCTGGCAGACAATCGACTGTCCATTGCTGAAATTGGAAATATAGTGGGATACGAAGATCACTCGGCTTTTTCCCGCGCGTTTCGTCGTGGCTGTGGACAGACGCCAAAGGGATGGCGACAGGCTGCACAGGGATTGGGCAACCCCACGCCGTGAAATGGTGCGCTATGCCGATTCGATATGTACTGCTCAGAGCGCTACCGGATCTGCATAGCATTTGGTCGAATCGGACTAATTCCCCAGTGAAAGTAACGGCTAAGATCCTTGCGGGAGGTACCCAAAAAATGTGGTTCTCCAGAGGAGCCACTCCGCATAAAAAATCCAACCGGGGGGTCGTGGCAAAAATGCCCAGTTCAATTTCATTCAAAGTGGCAAGCCTGTATTCAGGCATCATGCTTGCCAGTGGGATCGGTTACAGCGCGACCGCGTCTTCCGTCGAAGCCGCCAGCAGGGTCGTAGAAGAAGTCATCGTTACCGCACAAAAGCGCAACCAGGCACTTTCGGATATCCCCATGTCGGTGAGTGTGCTCGGCGGGGAAGAGCTGGAGAGACAGCAAGCCACCAATTTTGAAGATCTGGTAAACAAGATTCCCGGATTTAGTGTAACCGGCAATACCGCCGGTATTTCCCGAATTACGTTGCGCGGTATCAATACCGGCGGCGTGGCCTCAACCGTTGCGGTTTATGTTGACGATGTGCCCTTCGGCTCCAGCAGCGGCCTGGCCAACGGTTCCATTCTGGCGGGAGATTTTGATACGTTCGACATGGCCCGCGTAGAAGTATTGCGCGGCCCACAGGGCACCCTTTACGGCGCCAGCTCTCTTGGCGGGGTACTCAAGTATGTGCCGAACGCCCCCACCACTGAACGCTTCGAAACCCGTTTCCGCACAACTCTGGAAAGTGTAAATGAGGGAGGCCTTGGCAACGCCACAACCGGCGTCGTCAACCTACCGATCAGCGAGCATCTGGCCATCCGCGCCAGTGGCTTCTACCGCGAAGATGCCGGGTATATCGATTCCATTGGCAACAATCCGATTCCCAGTATGACTGACCCGGACGCCAATATTTTCGAGGGCACTCAGGTCGAGGAAGACATCAACTCCGTGGAAAGTTACGGCGGACGAATCGCCGCCCTGTACGAGCCCTCGGAAGCCTTCTCCCTGAATGTGCTGGCGATGCTGCAAAAAATTGATACGGGCTCATCCAATATAGTCGACGCAGATCCCGCAACCCTCAAACCTCTCCACGACAGCCCCATCAAATCCCGCTACCACGACGACTTTTCCAATATCGAATATCAGGTGTACAGCGCTACCGCAAAATGGCATTTTGACGCGGTCACACTGGAATCCATTACCAGCTACGGTACCTTCGAGCAGAATTACCAGGACGACCTCGCGGCGGCGGAACTGGTGCCCGGTACCTACCTTTCCTCACTCCTGACGTTCTTGCTCGAGGTGGATCCGGCCACCATGCCGCTCAGTGTGGTGCAGGAACAGACCACCGCTACCGACAAGTTTTCCCAGGAGCTGCGCCTGCTGTCCCAGGACAACGACACACTGGAGTGGATGACCGGTGTGTACTACACCAAAGAAGATTCCGGTATCGATCCGCAGGTATTCACCCCCATCAATACCCTTACCGGCGAGGTTGCCGTGGGTATACCCACCGTTGCGGAACTCACCCTTCCCTCGACCTTTGAAGAAATGGCCGTGTTTGCCAACGGCACCTGGTATATCACCCCCAGTTTCGAACTCGATTTTGGCGCACGCGCCAGTAGAAACGAACAGTCAGCCAGTCAGGTTCAGGACGGTTTTCTTGTCGGCGGTGCGCTTGCCTACGACGAGACCAACTCCTCGGAAAGCCCCTTTACCTATTCACTCTCCCCCCGCTACGAATTCAGTGATTACACCTCGGTATACGCGCGCGTTGCGACCGGCTACCGTCCCGGCGGCCCCAATATACTGCCGCCCGGCGTACCGGCAGACACCCCCAGAACCTATGATTCCGACACCCTCACCAGCTATGAGATCGGCGTAAAAACCGGTAGCGAAGACGGCAGGCTCGCCCTGGATCTGACCGCGTTCTACCTGGATTGGGATGACATTCAGCTGTACGCGCTGGTGAACAACTTCGGGGTTAACGGCAATGGCGGCACCGCGGTAAGCCGGGGATTCGAATTCACCGCCAGCTTCCTGCCTGTCGACGGCCTCAACCTGTCACTGAACGGCGCCTATACCGATGCCTACCTGACAGCAGACACAGATCCACTGGTCGGCGGTCTCGATGGCGATCCACTGACCTTCGTGCCTGAGTGGAGCTTTGGTCTCAACGGTAGCTACGAATGGGATATTTCCTCGGATATCGCAGCCTATATCGGTGGCGACCTGGGTTACACCGGCGAGCGTCCCGCCGGCTTTTCCAACCGGGATACGGAGGGTAACCTGCGTATCGCGGACAGCTACACCATGGTAAACCTGCGCAGTGGTGTCGATATAGGTCGCTGGACCATTGAACTGTATGGAAAAAACCTCGGCAACGAGATCGGTATTACGGCCATTGAATCGGAAGGCTCACTACCCAACGGCGCTGTAGGCCTTGGAATGCTTCGCCCCAGAACTCTGGGTGTGTCAGTGGGCGCGCAATTCTGATTTTCATCCAGACCTTGAACCGGCGCCCCTCGTGCAATCCATGAGGGGCGCCGGCTCTTCAATACCATTACCCTTTGATGCATGATGTAACCCCGCCCCCAGAACAAAAATAAAGGAATTACTCCGGTGCCCCTGATTTCCACTGATCAAACGTTTGCCCTTTGCGCCGTAATCATGGCAATCATTTCTTTCGGTATGTGGGCGGAAAAAACACACTGGGGTCAGAAACTGGGTGGGCCACTGATTCTTCTGGCCACGTCCATGCTGGCGGCTAATAGCGGACTTATTCCGTTCAGTGCGCCGGTTTACGATGTCATTGCGTCGCTGCTCGTCCCCATGGCCATACCCCTACTGCTGTTGCGTGCAGACTTCCGCAGTATTTTTGTGGAATCCGGTTCCATGCTGCTGGCGTTTATCATTGCCGCGGCGGCGACCGCCATCGGCGCGCTCGTGGCAGCCTCGGTTCTGGACCTCGGCCAACAGGAAGCGCAGATTACCGGCACCATCGCCTCCAGCTACATCGGCGGCTCCCTGAACTTTGTTGCCACCGCCGAAGCGGTGGGTATCAAAGACTCATCACTCTATGTGGCCGGTTTATCGGCAGACGCCGCCGGTGCGGTATTCTTCCTCGTTTTATTGATGCTGCTGCCAACGTTTCAGTACATTCGCACGGCACTGCCCTCAAAATATATTGATATCAACGGTGGCAAGGCATTGCCCGCAACCCTCAGCGAGTCTGACAACGACACAAACGCCGATACAATCCCCGATACAATCCCCGATACAAGCACCGGCAGCGAGCCCTTCCAGTTGACTCGCATCGCCAACGGCCTGACGGTCAGCCTTGTGATCTGCGCGCTCGCTGCGGCCATCACTTCGCTGCTGGATATCGGCGCGCTGTACATACTCGTGGTCACGGCCCTGACCCTGGTTGTGGCAAATTTTGCCAAACCGATCGTCAGGCAGGTCTCATCCGAGTTCGAGATCGGCTCGCTGTTCATGTATATCTTTTTTGTTGTCATCGGCGCCGGTGCCAATCTCAGCCAGGTAGTCGGCGCCGCACTCCCGATCGCGTTGCTGATCGTCGTCATGGTGCTGGTACATTTCTGCATACTGCTGTTTGTCGGCAAGCTGATGAAGCTCGATCTAGCCGAAGTCATCATTGCGTCCAACGCCTGCATTCTGGGCCCGGCACCTGCAGCCGCCCTCGCGGCCAGTAAAGGCTGGCAGGCACTGGTTGCGCCAGGTATTCTCGTCGGTCTGTTCGGCTACGCAATCGCCACTTTCATCGGTGTGGCAATCGCCAGCATCCTCGCGCTTTAATTGACCGGGGCAGTCACGTCGATATTGCTAAAATCTATGGGACCAGACTTAGGAGTAGCGTACCCTTGCGGGGTAAGCCCATAGAAGAGTTATCCAAGCGATGAGCAATGACGATCTGAACGCAATCCTCGAACTGGACTGTGAAGCCCGCTACGAATATTTCCTCGATATCGTCGGTGAGGAGCGGGAGGTCTGGATTCTGATCAATAGCGAGGAACACTTCCTCAAGCTGCACGCCGAAGACCAGGGGGACTTTGAATATCTTCCTCTGTGGCCGAGCGCCGCTTTTGCGGAAGATTACGCCGCGAACGACAGCGATCTTACCCCGCGCAGCATTCCCCTGCCCCAGTTCCTGAACCGCTGGCTTCCCGGGCTGGACAAAGACGGCATCGACGTTGGGGTATTTCCCGGCGCAGACAAAAGTGTCTGGATCACCGGACCGGAAGATTTGGGACAGGATCTGCGGGACGAACTTGCACGGTTCTGAACAAGCGGGCGTAAGCCCGCTACTTTGTGTCAGATAGAACAGGCAATATCGATCAGGCGGCTGCGCGCTGCAGCATCTTCAGCGCACTTTCGATGTAGGCGAGCCGCTCACTGACGGTCAGGGACTCCGGACGCACCCCGATCTTGATCCCCATAACCTCGACAGCCTGGGGACCGGCAGCGTCGATGCAGCGCTGGAATTCCGTTTCGGTAAGCAAGGAGCTGGCCTCAAACGACCCGGTATCCGGCGTTCCCGCCGGCGGCATATGCGTATCCTGCCAGGCACCATAGGGGCCATCTGCACCGGAGACACCGGAGAACATCAACCCTCGCAACAGCCCTGCCGCATATGCCGCCTTCAGATGCTGTACCGGCCCATCCACACTGCGCGCTTCCAGTACTGAGCGACCCCAGTTGATGCACAGGCCAATATTGCTATCGGTCTTGCGATTGAGTTCATTCACAGCCTCAATTTCCGCCTCGATGCGCAGAAAACCCTTGGCGGGTGTCTGGCCCTCAACATAAGTGTCGCAATGTTCTATCACCAGGGCTGCGCCGTCCCAGTCCCAGCTCGACATTTCTTCCAGCGAAGCCACAAGTGCAGCCACATCCGGGCGTACCCCCTCAGCCGGGCGCGGCGCAGTGTGGATCATCATCGCCTTGACTGCCTGACGCCCAAGATGACGGTTGAGCTTGTGGATGGCCTGCCGCGCCTGCTCATAAAACGCGAGCGCTGCCTGCCGCCCCGCTGCCACGCTGGACGCAATACCAAAACCCGCATTCTCCGAGAGCCGCCCCATTACTCCGGGAATACCGGTGAACACAAAATCCCAGCACGGATCTATGGTCGCAAGGAACCATTCGTCATCCTGCCCGTGCAACGCCCCGGTAAACGGGTGCTCCAGTCCGCGGATGCCGGGGATAGCCTTGAGGCCACTGAAGTACGCGGTCTGGACCTCCGGGTCCCAGGATTGAGTAACCGGGGCTGTCGCATAGGCACCCACATAAAAACCCGTCATGGTGTTTCCCTATCTCTCGCTTCCAATGTTCAACTCGAAATCAGTCGGCTGTTGCAGCCACATTCGCCCCTGACTTGACAGAGGCAAGTGCACACATATACTTGCGCAATCAAGCATTTGTGAAGGATTAAATTATGCCACAGGAAACGATCAGTGCCACCCTGCTTCTGCAGAATGCTCTACAGGCGTCGCGAATCTCCAAAAAAATGGAAAGCCGCTTGAGTGTTCACGGTATCAGTATGACCGAGTATCTGGTGATGCAGAGTCTAAGCCAGGACGCGTTCAGTGAAGTTTCACGGATAACACTGGCGGATCACCTGGGCATGAGTGCGTCGGGAGTGACGCGTCTGCTGCTGCCCATGGAAAAAAACAAAATTATTGAAAAAGTCAAAAACCCCCGCGACGCCAGACAGAGCCGGGTCAGGCTTTCAGCCACCGGTAAGAGAGTATTCGAAGAAGCCCGCGTTACCTTTGAACAGATATCCAGTGATCTGGCCTGCAACCTGACGCAAACCCAACAGGAGCGATTGGTGGAGCTGCTGGAGAAGATCCAGTAGTAAAACAGAAAACATACTCCGGCAAAACATACCCAGGCATGTGTAGCGAGGGGGAATCGCGATTCAAGTTACTCCGGGGGAGAAACATTCAAACACACAATGCTCAGCGACTCCCCCCGCTCCCCACGAAACGTATCGAGAAAATGACAGTCGCCAACCGCCGTCACCTCAGGCACATAAGTGTGCCCCATATAGACGCGATCAATTCCGTCGATAGAAAATGGGCGCAGCTGGTCGGCGGCGGTAGCTTCCGCATAAGTGACACTGTCGGCAAGGGCTTGCCGGTATTCCGGCTGGCTTCCCACACGCTCCCCCTCCACCAACACATTGCGATACAGATGCGTTACCAGCTTCCTGGGCCACAATAGTGACTTGGCTGCGATATCCACAATTGGGTTCGACAGGGGGGCCCCCGCTATCCACTGTGCATTTATCGCATCCAGTAATCGGGTCACCACGACCCAGCTACTCTGCGGCACATCCGCGTGCACCAGTCCCGCAGTCCCCTGCGCTATATCCGTTTCAATCTCCATAGCCCAGGGCCACTGGCGGACCTTGTCGACAAGGCGCTGCTGTTCGATTTCAGGTAATTCGTAAAACCAATCACCGCCATTGGCAAAATGCAGCGGCGCCGATGCAGAATCCTCGAACCCCGCGATCATCATGGCTTCATGGTTGCCCAGAATACTGAAGTACACCCGCTGGTCGATCATATCCAGCAGGGCCACACTATCTGGCCCACGATCAATAATATCCCCGAGACAGAAAAGTCGGTCGCGTGCGGGATCGAATGCCAGCGCATCCAGCTGATTCAGTAGTTGCTGAAGATGCCCATGCAAATCGCCTACAACAAAATCACGCCCGACAATATTTCGTCCCACAGCTCGGTAGGTAGCCATCATTCCGTGTATTCAATCCTCACACAGATAGTACATTAGCATGTCAGCAGAAGACTGTAGCGCTGAATTCATCGGTTGTCAGGAATAAACCGAACTGAAGTGGAAATATCCCGCTCCGGCGCGAATTCAATGGGGCCCTAGTGCGTCATACCGTTTTTGTATGCGCCTGTGCGCCGGTTCATACCACGGAGCGACCCACACCAGAAGGGATCAGGAGGGAAGAACAGCGGGCAAGCGAAGGGCCCGCGGAATTAAATTTATACAATCAAGTGGCGGGGCAATCAATATTTGTCGAACCGACCACGAAGCCCTGCTATATGTAAACCGGATCTCATTGAGCCTCTCAGTGACAGAATTCAATCACCGTTCCCCAACACAGCCTTCCCTGGCACATCAGCCATAACGTCGATTAATGCCGATGCTTCCTGGCCTGCTGATACAGCGTATCTTTTAGACGCGCCCGCTGGGTTTTCAGTTCTTTGAAATGATCATCATCCGTAGTAATACCGCGCTCCTCCAGGCCACGAATGGCCTTGTCCAGTTTATGGTAATTGTCACGGTCCGTTTTGAATTGAATACTGTCCTGAATCAGGTGGCGGATACTGTCGGCAAGGTCGGGGAACTCGGTTTCCAGAGTGCGTGAGGGATTAGCCATGGACTGCAGCTCCTTATGATTGGTGCTTCCCTCAGTGTAGTCTCTGCGCGCGCGGTAACCACAAGCCAGGCCATCGGTTAAAAACAGCCAGCCGGGACAAAGCGGCGATCAAGAAATAAAAGTAGAAAATTAAATCCAACAAATGAAATAAAAGTAGAAAATTATCTCGAGGAATCTCTGAATTTCCCGGAGCAGCCCAGTCCGCATTAGAACTGAGGCCCAGCTGGATTGAGCGCTCCGGCCCCCAATATACCGGCTTAGACCTCACACACTCAGCAGCAGGTGCTCCCGCTCCCACGGCGAAATTTCCCGGTGGAACTGGCGCAACTCTTCTTTCTTTACATCGGCATACAATCGGCAAAAATCCTGCCCAAGCACCTGGTGTATCTCCTCGGCGTTCTCAAAAATTCGCAGGGCTTCATCAAACGTCGTCGGAATATAGGAACGAGACTCCCGCTCGTCATCGAGCTCTCCTTGCAACGGTGCATCCGGCTCGATTCCGTGCAGCATACCCAGGTAGCCACACACCAGACTCGCTGCGATCGACAGGTATGGATTGGTATCCACCCCGATTACCCGGTTCTCCAGCCGGCGATCCTGGGCGCCCGAGTTAGGTACACGCAAGCCGGTGGATCGGTTGTCGTAGCCCCAGGCGAGATTGGTTGGCGCACTGGAATTGGCTTCCGACTCGAAGCGACGATAGGAATTCACATTCGGCGCGATGAAGGGCATCACCTCCATCAGGTACTTCTGGGTACCGCCGATAAAATGGCGGAATAAAGCGGTCGCATTGCCGTCTGCGTCAGAGAAGATATTCTTGCCAGTGTTTATATCCACCACACTCTGGTGTACATGCATGGCACTGCCGGGCTGATCCCGCATGGGTTTTGCCATAAACGTGGCAAACATTCCATTGTTCAGCGCGGCCTCTTTAATAATGCGCTTGAAGTAAAACACCTGGTCGGCGAGCAACAGTGGATCACCGTGAGTGAGATTGAACTCGACCTGGCCGGCACCATCCTCCTGAACTACGGAATCGATATGTAATCCCGCGGCCTCCGCATAGTCGTAAATGGTATCGATCACCGGGCCGTATTCGTCAATGGCAGACATCGAATAGGACTGGAGCGCAGTGCCAGATCGACCATTTCTGCCAACGGGAGGCTGGACCGGCTCGTTTGGATCAACATTTGGCTGGGTTAAATAGAATTCCAGCTCAGGAGCAACCACCGGTCGCCACCCCTTGTCTCGATACAGGCCGATTACCCGCTTCAGAACATTACGCGGCGCGCAGGGGATTGGGTTCCCATCCAGATCGTTCAGGTCGTGGATGATCTGCAGCGCCGCCTGCTTGGCCCAGGGTACCGCCATCGCCGTGGACATATCCGGCACCAGTAACATATCGCTCTCAGCCCATTGATTGGCAATTTCCATCTCCACATCCTGGCCGGAAATGGTCTGATAGAAAATGGAAACCGGCAGATAGATCGGACTTCCTGGAGAGAACTTACTCAATGGCATCGCTTTACCACGCGACATGCCATTCAGGTCCGGGACGATGCACTCTACCTCATCCAGTCGCCGACCGGCGAGATAAGTTTTGAATGCGGTGGGCAGGGTTTCAAGCCATGTACGGTTATCGGACTGACTCATGGGTGCTCCGGTGAATGACGGACTATTGACTGCAGTGTACTGGAATTTGATTAACTAGGTCCGCTGACCGTGGAAAAATAAGCGACCGATACTGAGAACGGTGATCCAAAAGAGTTGACTGCTACAAACGCGGGCAATAATTACCAACAAGCTTCTTCGACTACCCAATATAATCAGAAAGATATTCAAGGAGCCACTTCATCTGCTCTCCCTTCACCGAATTAGGCATATCAGCATTAGCCAGCCATACAAATATATCCCCCACCTGCGTCACCACCACCACACCGGACATGCCCGGCAAGTAACCTTCTTTGACATTTAGATATCTCTGGTTGTGTGCTTTGTACAGGTAAAATGCCTTACCGTAACACTGGCGAAAAACACTGGTATCGCAATTCTGCATATCCTCTGGCCGGGTGATAAAACCGGGATATTTTCGTTCAATAAGATCTGTCATCAGGTGTCCGTATGCTAGCGCACTTCCAGACAGCCCCGCGGTGGCAGAAACCGCCAGATAATCAAAGTTACCGGTGAACCGCTCACCGTAAAACTCGTTATTCCTGAAATCACGTTTGACTTCGTCCTTAGCACTCACTTCCTCAATGAAGCGTATACCCAGATTTTCCAAGGATAAAAGATCACTCAGCGCCTCGCGAACAGGAGTCTGTTGATAGTGGGCAATCACCTCACCCAGTAAGCAGTGATTGATGTTTGTGTACTGGGTGTCGGAGCCAGGTGCAAACTTCAAATGGGCAGAAGTCAGCTTATCCAGTGCATAAGGGCACCAGGGTTTGCGCCGGGAGTTAAATATCTGGTTGTTTTTTCCTACCAGTCCAGCACGATGCTCCAACAAATGCTGAATTTGGATCTCCGCGGCCTCAGGCTTGCCCTCCTCACCAGACACCAATTCCGGGAAAAACACATCCAGCACCGGTGTGTTCATTGACAAGCGCCCTTGGCGCTCCAGCTCCAATATTGCAGCCGCGGTAATCGGTTTGGTCATGCTGGCATAGCGAAAGCGAGCCGTTTCATTGAGGGAATCAGAAATTAGCGGTGTGCCGATCCAACCCGTTTCACAATGATGTTCATCGCCATTCGCTCTGATTAATATCAGCTGACTGGAAATTGCGCGCATTTTCGGGATCAGATCTTTGGCCAGACTGGAAAGCCACTGAGGAGTTCTGTTACTACAGGAAACTGGAGCAAGGAACGCTTGCACAGGGAATAGCGCCTTCATCACACCGTTGCGATCGGCAATCCAGAAATGTGTGCCGGTAGCCAAACCGGTCAAAACAACCAACAATACAATCAGATCAACTCTGCGGTTCCTAAGCCAAACACCCAGACTCGACATCACATTACCAATAACCAAGTTGAAGACCTGAAGAGACAAAAAAGGCACCCGAAGGTGCCTTTTCCGATTCGAATTCGGACAGATCAGGGATCCGCCGGCTCCTGAGGTTCAGCGGGTTCGTTACCCTCATCATCACCGCCATCACCTTCAGCAGTAGCAAGATCTACGGAACAACCAGCCGGGCGGAACTTGGCATCTGCAGAAGAGCCGCAGGTCCAGTTGCCGCTGGTGTCGCGGTACCAGCCCAGTTGAGATGCAGTCTCACCGACCAACACAGCGGCAGCCTTGCCACCGAAGGTCGCAACCAGAGAAGCGGTATTGGCTTCCAGATCAATAGTGGCGGAGAGACCGTCAGGTTGCAGATCGGTAGCACCGAGCAGGTTGCTCGTGCTCCAGCCAAAGCTACATTCGGTATCATCCATACCTTCCATCATGCAGGATTCTACCGCGGTGCGCATAGAACCCACTTCGCTCATTACACGGCCAACCTGTGATTTGGCCACATAGGTCTGGTACTGCGGAATCGCAATAGCCGCCAAGATGCCGATGATCGCAACCACGATCATCAATTCAATAAGAGTAAAGCCCTGTTGCTTTTTCATTGTAACCGTCTCCATAAGACTGTTGTTTTAAGTGAAATCCGGTGAGGAAGTCGCCAATTACGATACCTGTAATGTGGCAAAACGCGCAAGCACGGAAATTGCGCGCAAACGCTAGTTTGGGAGGAAAATCACCTTACGACAGGTTAAATATTGGCCGACACTTATATTTTTCAACCAAAACATGGTATCGAGTGACGCATTTTGTCAGCTTTGACCGGAGTGCTTTAAATGTTTGCTGTGCATTTCATAGGTACGAATCAGAGGTCCAAATACCTGAATTCGACTCAAGCCTGAGATGGCAGCACTCGGGATCCAAATATGTTCAGGAGCAGATACCTGGTTCACACCCTGACAGCCTGGCGCTTTGGGATCATTGGCGGGTATCCCGATATTCGCTATATTGGAGCACTTGCTGCTATCAGGAATTCCTTGCTATAGCAGCCACTTACGTACAAGCTTTAAACAAAAGAAATAACTTTTAATCGGCACACTAACAGCGGTTCCCCATGAGCAGCACTCCCTTAAGTGGTCTGGCCAAGCGGCTGGTTTCTGACAATGCTATCGATGAGGCCACGGCTCAATCTGCCATCAAGGCAGCCAAACGCGAAGGGCAAACCTTTGCCCAGCACGCGGTAGAAGCCAAGCTGATTAAAAGTCGAGAGCTGGCCAATATCGCTTCGCAAGCGTTTGGCAGCCCATTGTTCGACCTTTCCAGCTACAACTTTGATTTACTGCCCCACGGTATTGTTGACGAGAAGTTGATCAGCAAGCACTTTGCGCTGCCTTTGTTCAAGCGCGGTAACCGACTATTTGTCGCCGTCGCCGATCCCACCAATCTGGCAGGCCTCGATGAAATCAACTTCAACACCGGTCTCAGTACCGACGCGGTATTGGTTGAAGCCGACAAGCTCGCCAAAGCCATTGAGAGCTACCTGTCTAACAACGGGGATATAGGTAAAGGCCTGGAGGGACTGGATGACGAAGACCTTGACAGCCTCAGCATAGAAAGCGGCGATACAAATCGTGAAGAAGACAACGAGCCCGGTGGCGACGAGGCTCCGGTTGTACGTTTTGTAAACAAAGTACTGCTGGATGCCATCCGTACAGGTGCCTCAGATATTCACTTTGAACCCTACGAGAAAACCTATCGAGTACGTTTACGCACTGATGGCGTTTTGCATGAAGTTGCCCGCCCCCCTATCCAACTGGCTACCCGAATTTCCGCCCGCCTGAAAGTAATGTCGAAGATGGACATCTCTGAACGGCGGGTTCCCCAGGATGGACGGATCAAAATGAAGCTGTCCAAAACCAAGGCGATTGACTTCCGGGTAAACAGCCTGCCCACCCTCTGGGGCGAGAAAATTGTTCTGCGGATTCTGGACCCCTCCTCCGCGAAACTCGGGATTGACGCTCTGGGGTACGAGGAAGAGCAGAAGAAAATCTATATGGATGCCCTGGCTCAACCTCAGGGCATGATCCTGGTGACAGGCCCCACTGGCTCCGGTAAAACCGTATCCCTTTATACGGGTCTGAACATTCTGAATACCGCTGAGCGCAATATTTCTACCGCCGAAGACCCGGTGGAAATCAACCTGGAAGGCATCAATCAGGTTAACGTCTCCAACAAGGTGGGACTCAATTTTGCGGAGGCACTGCGCTCCTTCCTCCGACAGGACCCTGATATTGTGATGGTGGGTGAGATTCGGGATCTGGAAACCGCAGAAATTGCGATCAAGGCCGCCCAGACCGGTCACTTGGTGCTATCCACCCTGCATACCAACTCTGCACCGGAAACCCTGACCCGCCTGATGAACATGGGGGTACCAACCTTCAATATCGCCACCTCGGTAAGCGTGATTATCGCTCAGCGGCTCGCGCGACGCCTTTGCGGGGAGTGCAAAAAGCCGGTCCAGCTGCCAGACGAAGTGCTGAAAGACGAGGGTTTTGATACGGTCACCATCCCAAAGAATGAATGGCAAATTTACCAGCCTGTCGGTTGCGAGCACTGCTCCAATGGCTATAAGGGACGCGTAGGTGTGTATGAAGTAGTTCGCATAACTGACGGAATTTCACGCATTATAATGGAGGGTGGTAATTCCATTCAGATTGCCGATCAGGCAAGGAAGGAGGGGTTCAATAACCTCCGCACCTCGGCACTGCGCAAGGTGACAATGGGTATCACCAGTCTCGAAGAGGCCAACCGGGTTACCAACGACTAATAACCAACTCGTCACAGCGACCTTGACGCAGTCTTGAAAGCCGAATTCTGCCAGACATGGATTTCGGATTAACCTCGAAAAGACGATTGCGATTCAGGTCCAGAATGGCGAACAACAAAATACATGTATTTCGGGGTCAAATTGACCTCGTTTTTAAGACCAACGGGAAATAGAGCCATGGCCAAAGCTGCCGCCGCAGTTGCTTACACCTATAAGGGCGTGGACGCCAAAGGCAACAAAGTTGCTGGCGAGATCAACGGCACCAATCCGGCCCTGGTTAAGGCCCAACTACGCCGCCAGGGAATTATTGCAAACCGGGTACAGAAAAAGCCCAAACCGCTATTTTCTGCCAGCAAAAAAGTCTCACCTTCCGATATTGCCCTGTTTACCCGACAACTCGCCACCATGATGAAAGCCGGTGTCCCGCTGGTACAGAGCTTTGAAATTGTCGCTGATGGCTCCGATAACCCCGGGGTAAAAGAGCTGATTTCCAAAGTCAAAGACGAAGTTGCCTCCGGTACAGCTTTTGCCGATGCGCTACGCAAACACCCCCTGTATTTCGACGATCTGTTCTGTAACCTCGTCTCATCAGGTGAACAATCCGGTGCGCTCGAGACCATGCTCGACAGAATTGCCACCTACAAAGAAAAAACGGAATCCCTCAAGAAAAAGATCAAGAAAGCCATGACCTACCCGGTAATGGTTATCGTAGTCGCGATTGTGGTTACCGCGATTTTGCTGGTGAAAGTTGTGCCGCAATTTGCATCGACCTTTGCCGGCTTCGGCGCAGAGCTGCCCGCATTTACGCTTTTTGTAATGGGAATTTCGGAGTGGATGCAGGAATACTGGTTGATATCCTTTATTTGCATTGTTGTCGGCATTGGCGGCACGATTGAAATAAAAAAGCGCAATAAAAATGTTGCCAACTTTTTTGACAAGCTGATGCTCAAAATTCCGGTACTTGGCCTGATCACCTATAACTCCATTGCCGCACGCTTTTCACGTACCCTGGCCACAACCTTTGCCGCCGGTGTTCCGTTGATTGATGCCCTCAAATCCGTGGCTGGGGCCACTGGCAACGTCGTATACGAAGAGGCGACGCTGAAAATTCGCGACTCCGTTGCGACCGGCATCCCTCTCAATGCAGCAATGGGACAGTCTGGCCTCTACCCCAACATGCTGGTGCAAATGGCAGCCATCGGCGAAGAATCCGGTGCACTGGATGAAATGCTGGGTAAAGCGGCGGATTTTTACGAAGAAGCCGTAGACAACCTTGTAGATAACCTGACGACCATGCTGGAGCCAATGATTATGTCCATCTTGGGCGTGCTGGTTGGCGGACTGCTGGTTGCCATGTATCTGCCAATCTTCAACCTGGGCAACGTGATTTAAAAGAACCCGATATGTTCGAATACTTTTCTACTTACCCAGCGCTGCTACTTAGCAGCGCTTTTGTTTTAGGCCTGCTGATCGGCAGTTTCCTGAATGTTGTTATCCACCGTCTACCCATCATGATGGAGCGGGAGTATCAGCGGGATTTTTACAGTTACTTTGACAAGCAACCTTCCAAAGAAGAACAAAAGCAACTAAGCGAAACCTACAATCTCGTTCTCCCCCACTCCCACTGCCCCAAATGCAAGACGGAGATCAAGCCCTGGGAGAATATCCCCATCATCAGCTACCTGATGCTGCGGGGTAAATGTGGCCGCTGTGGTACGCCCATATCCAAACGCTACCCGCTGGTAGAGCTGGTGACCGGCATCCTGACGGCGGTGGTGGTGTGGCAGCTTGGCTTTACCTGGCAGGCGCTGGCGGGGGTGTTTTTTACCTGGGCGCTGGTGGCCTTGACCGGGATTGATTTTGACAAGCAGTTGCTTCCCGACAATATCACTCTGCCGCTGCTGTGGGCGGGGCTGGTGATCAACCTGTGGGGTGTATTTGTGCCGCTGCAGGAAGCGGTGATCGGGGCAATAGTCGGCTACCTTTCCCTGTGGAGTGTATTTCACCTGTTCAAGCTGGTGACCGGCAAGGAAGGCATGGGTGCGGGGGATTTCAAAATCCTTGCGGCCATTGGCGCCTGGTTCGGCTGGCAGTCCGTATTGTTGGTAATTCCGCTGTCCGCGGCGGTCGGCGCCCTCGTGGGGATTTTGTGGACAGTGATTTCCGGACGGGACAAGAATTTGCCGATCGCCTTTGGGCCATATCTCGCTGGCGCAGCCTGGATTGCCATGTTGTGGGGAGAAGTGATTATGGGGTGGTATTTTCGGATTTCTGGGTTGAATAGCTAGTTGGTTTGCCGAGCTGGCGCTCGGCGTTCCCGGGAAGGGGCGAGTTGGTATGTTTACGGTTGGATTGACTGGTGGTATCGGTAGCGGCAAATCAGCTGCGTCCGCACGGTTCCGAAGCCACGGCGTAAACGTGGTGGATGCGGACCAGGCGGCGCGGCTTGTGGTTGAGCCCGGGCGGCCGGCCTTGGCGGCAATTGCAGAGCATTTTGGGGCGGAGATGGTGCTGGCAGATGGGAGCCTGGACCGTGCGGCACTGCGCAAGCGCGTATTTGACGAGCCGGCGGAACGGCGCTGGCTGGAGCAACTGACCCACCCATTGATTCGCGAGGAAATTGTTTCGGCACTCGCTGCTAGCCCGCAAACTCACCCGGCCCCTTACGCGATTCTTGAATCACCACTGTTAATCGAGTCCGGGCAGTCTGCGATGGTCCAGCGAATCTGTGTGATCGACTTGCCGGAGCTGACTCAACTGGAGCGGGCTTCGTCACGGGATGGCAATTCGCCTGAACAGATTCGCAAGATTATGGCGGCGCAGCTACCGCGAACACAGCGGTGTGCAAAGGCGGACGATATTCTGGATAATAGCGGCTCACTTGATTCCCTTTATGCTCAGGTGGATGCCCTCCACACGAGGTATCTCCAACTGGCTTCTGAATTCTGATTGTTGTGATTCTCATGTCTGACCGCCCTACCCTCAGCTGCCCTACCTGCAAGAAACCCATTGAGTGGAGTGAACAGTATCCGCACCGGCCATTTTGCTGTGAGCGCTGCAAGTTGATTGATTTAGGCGAGTGGGCCAGTGAGGGCCACAAGATCCCCGGGCAGCCGGTTTATGATGACGTTCTGAGTGACGATTTGGATCCGAGCAAGACTCGCCACTGAAACCGGGAATGCAGAGCCCCAGCTCGGCATTCGTGGCTGGAGTCTTCGGCTTCAATAAAGAGTTTCGCGTTCCCGCCGCGTTAATCGGCCAGCCACAGCCTTGCCTGTAAGCCCCATTTCGACGTCATTCCCGACGTTACCGCACTGACTTTGCCCTGCCTATCCACGATGACGATTGTTGGCGTCACCTGTAGGCCCCAGCTATTGCTGAGTTGGCCCAAAGGGTCGTTGATGGTGGTGAAGTTCAGGTCGTGCTTTTGCTGGTAATTGGTCACGTCCTGTTCGCTTCCAGACTGCAGGGCAATGGTGAGAACCTGATGGTCTTGCGCCAGCTGTGAAACTGCCGGGGAAACGGCGCGGCAGTAACCACACCAGGTCGCCCAGAAGTAAATCAATACCGGGCCGTTTTCGGTCATTTCCGCCAGGTTGACTGCCTGCCCGCGGGTATCAGTGGCAACCATTTGAGGAGCCATACCCTTTGGCATATTGCGGCTGTGGTACCAGGATACGGCACTGAAAATGGCCCCTGCCAGCAGGATAAACTTGACCAGCGACCACAGCCGCTGACGCCACCTCATTGCTCTGCTTCCTTTCTCAGCGAGTCTGCTCTGAGCACATCCAATCCCGTCACTTCGATGGTTCCATTGTCGTAGCGCCACTGCAGGTTATAGCCGCACAGCTCCATACCGTATATCCGTTGGGGATCCGGTTGCTGGTAGGCGGGCTTTGGATCCTGGGCCAGTACTTGTTGTATCAATGCGGGGAGGTCGGTACCCCAGTCGTCCTGGTATTCGCGGGCTTTGGCCGTTACCGCTGGAGGGATTATGACCGGCACAGGTGCGGGGGCCTGCTCCGCGAGTTGGCTGTGAGCAGAGGGTACCGAATCGGCATAGGGGATATAGGGTTTGATATCCAGAATGGGGGTTCCGTCCAGCAGGTCGGCACCGGCGACGATCAGTTCCACCCTTGGACTTGAACGCACCTCGATCAGACGCACTACAGAGAGACCGATGTTGTTTGGTCGGAACGGCGAGCGGGTGGCGAATACACCGAGTTTTTTATTGCCCCCCAAGCGCGGCGGGCGGACTTTCGGGGACCACTGGCCGGCCACCTGATGGAACTGAAACGTTAGCCAGAGATGGCTGTGTTGCTCCAGACCAGCGATAGTTTCGGGATCGTTGTAGGGGGTCAGAAGTTCAATGGCCGCGCGGCTGGCATCCGCCAACAGGGGCTGGCGAGGGATGCCGAATTTTTCGGTGAAGCAGGAGTGGGTGGTGGCTATTGGGACTATGGTCATTTTTTCTATTTCGTGTGAACTGGGAGCGCAGAGCTCCCAGTTCGGCAGTCGGCTCAAATACCGCCCATGCAGAGGTATTTGATTTCCAGGTAGTCGTCGATACCGTATTTGGAACCTTCGCGACCGGTGCCGGATTGTTTGATACCGCCAAAGGGCGCCATTTCGTTGGAAATAATCCCTTCGTTGATACCCACCATACCGTATTCCAGACCCTCCGCTACACGCCAGATACGGCCAATATCACGGGCGTAAAAGTAGGACGCGAGGCCGAATTCGGTGTCGTTGGCGATTTGGATAGCTTCTTCCTCACTGCTGAATTTATACAGTGGGGCGATGGGGCCGAAAATTTCTTCGCGGAAGAGTTTCATGGTGTCGTCTACACCGGACACCACCGTGGGGGTATAGAAGCACTCACCCAACTCACTGGGACCGCCTTCATTCAGGTTTTTGGCACCCTTGCTAATGGCGTCTTCCACCAGCGCCCTGACATCGTTCACGGCCCCCGGATTGATCATGGGGCCAACGTCTACCCCCTCTTCCATGCCGTTACCCAACTTCAGTGCGTTGACCGCTGCGCTGAATTTTTCCGCGAACACATCGAATACACTTTCCTGAACCAGAATCCGGTTGGCGCACACGCAGGTCTGGCCGGCATTGCGATATTTACACACGATCGCACCTTTGACGGCTTCGTCGATGTCCGCATCATCAAAAACAATAAATGGCGCATTGCCTCCCAGCTCCATGGAGGTTTTCTTGATGGTCTCGGCACACTGCGCCTGCAGCTGTTTACCCACGGCAGTGGAGCCGGTGAAGGTAAATTTGCGCACCAGGGGGTTGGTGGTCATTTCCTTGCCGATTGCCCGCGAGCTTTTCCCCACCACAACGCTGAATACACCTTTGGGCACACCGGCTTGCTCTGCCAGCACCGCCATTGCCAGGGCAGAGAGTGGCGTCTCTGAAGCGGGTTTGGCGACGAAAGTACAACCGGCGGCCAGTGCCGGGGCCACTTTGCGCGCAATCATGGCACTGGGAAAATTCCACGGGGTGATGGAGGCGGTGACGCCCACGGGCTGCTTGATAACGACGATGCGCTTGTCTTTGGAGGGCGGTGCGATGACGTCGCCGTAGGCGCGCTTGGCTTCTTCGGCAAACCACTCGAGATAATTGGCACCGTAGAGAATTTCGGTACGAGCCTCGGCCAGGGGTTTACCCTGTTCCGCGGTGAGAATTTTTGCCAGGTCGTCGGCATTGTCGACAATAAGGTTGTACCAGTCGCGCAGAATTTTCGCGCGCTCCTTGACGGTCAGGTCTCGCCATTCTGGCCAGGCTTCGTTCGCTCCCTCAATGGCACGACGGGTTTCGTCTGCGCCACAGCTGGCAATGGTGGCGACGGTTTCGCCGCTGGCGGGGTTAATAACGTCGAGAGTTTCACCAGAGTCCGAGTCAATCCACTGGCCATTGATGTAGGCGTGTTTGCGCAGCAGGTCGGGATTTTTGAGGTTCAACACGGGGGCTCCTTGTGTTTATTTGAGGTTCATCTGCAGGCAGACTCCTACAGGATCGGGAGCGCGGCGTTGCCGCTCCGCAACCGGTTTGTTGGACACGCCTTGCTTTGCCCAACCTACATGGGGAATGAGAGTTCGCCTGCAGGCAGGCTCCTTCAGAGAGCCCGCTGGAAACGCCGGGCTAGCCTGGCGTTTGCGCCAAGTTTAGCCCCGCGTGAATTTGATCACCTTTACTTCACGGGTATTGCGCCGCCCCGCGCGAATCCCTGCTTTATTTTTTCTTTTTCACAAACTTCATCAGGCGGCGCTTTCTCGCCTTTTGACGGTCAGTGAGCTTGTTCTTTTTGCCCGCGTAGGGGTTTTTACCGGTGCGGAATTCGATTTTCACCGGTGTACCGTGCAGGTCCAGGGCCTGACGATAGGTTTTTTCGAGGTAGCGAACGTAGTGGTTCGGCACATCCTCGGTCTGGTTTCCGTGGATCACAATGATCGGCGGATTTTGTCCACCGGCGTGGGCATAGCGCAGTTTGATGCGATGGCCGTTGACCAGTGGTGGTTGGTGCTCACTTACCGCCCACTGCAAAATACGTGTGAGATGGTTGGTCGAGAGCTTGTCTGTTGCCGACTGATACGCGGCCTCGATGGACTGATACAGGTTGCCAACACCAGTGCCGTGCAGGGCGGAAATAAAGTGAATATCCGCAAAATCCACAAACCGCAGGCGACGCTCCAGTTCGGTTTTAACGAATTCACGATGGTCCGGGTCGAGGCCATCCCATTTGTTCAGCGCTACCACCAGCGCGCGACCAGCCTGGATAACGCTGCCCATCAGGTGCATGTCCTGGTCCACCAGGCCTTCACTGGCATCGATCACCAGTACCACGACGTTGGCATCTTCCACCGCCTGCAGGGTTTTGACGATGGAGAATTTCTCCACCGATTCCTTGACGTTCTTGCGCCGACGGATACCCGCGGTGTCGATGATCGTGTAAGGCTTTTCGTCGCGGGTGTAGTTGATGTACACGCTGTCGCGAGTAGTGCCGGGCTGGTCGAAAACCACCACGCGGTCTTCACCGAGCAAACGGTTTACCAGGGTGGACTTGCCCACATTGGGACGACCGACGATGCCGATCTTGATGCCAGTGGCTTCTTCCTCGACTTCTTCTTCACCGCTTTCCGGCAGGCCCTGGACCAGGCGCTCCATCAGTGAACGCACACCGCGGCCGTGGGTGGCAGTAGTGGGGAAGAGTTCACCGATCCCCAGCTCATAAAATGGTGCCAGGGCGATATCCGGGTTAACCCCGTCGACCTTGTTGGCAACCAGAATGGTGGGCTTGGAACGGGTGCGCAGGCGCTCGGCGATCATGTCATCCGCCGGCGTCAGGCCGGCACGGCAATCCACCATGAACAGCACAAAGTCGGCCTCTTCGATGGCCTGCATGGATTGCTGGGCCATGGCGGCGTCAATGCCCTCTTCGCCACCGCTGATACCACCGGTGTCGACCAGGATCATTTTGCGGCCTTCAAACTCCGCTTCACCGTACTTACGGTCACGGGTGAGGCCGGCATAGTTGGCCACCAGGGCATCGCGGCTCTTGGTGAGCCGGTTGAACAGGGTGGATTTTCCCACATTGGGGCGCCCTACAAGGGCGATTACAGGCAACATAATTCGAGTCTACGTAGGGCAAAAATAGATTTGCCAGAAATACGAACGCCCGCGAGAACGCGGGCGGTCTTGGTTCGCCTGCAGGCAGGCTCCTACAACAGGGTTAAAAACCCTGAAAAATCCCGATCAGCGCTCCAGAGTCAGCGCAACCAGTTCGCCGTCGTCAGACAGCGCGAACAGCAGGTCGCCATCCACCAGCAGCGGGATGCGCACCGGATCTCTGTCGATACGGGTGCGGCCGACAAAGCGACCCGTGGACGGATCCAGGGCGTGCAGATAGCCCTCAAAATCCCCCACAACCACGACATCACCAAAGTAGGTGGGGCCGCTCAGCTGGCGACGCAGCAATTCGCTGTTGGTCCACAAAATCTGCCCATTACCTACATTGTAGGCGTGGACACTGCCGTCGGCGCTGCTCAGGTACACCTGACCGGCGCCCACGGAAACACTGTGGTTGGTGGACGCATCACGAGCCCAGAGTCCGCGACCTTCATCCCGGGACAGTGCCACCACCCGCCCCTGGTAACTGGCGGCAAACACCAGTTCACCGCGCACCAGCGGCGCGCCGTCGATATCCACTACACGGTCGAGCTCGGCTGACCCCTGGGGAATCGCAACCCGCTGCTCCCAGCGGGTAATACCGTCGGTCGCGCTGAGGGCGATCAGCTTGCCGTTATCGAGGCCGGCAAACACCAGACCCGCGGAAATCACCGGACTGGAAGTGCCACGCAGGGTCAGTACCGGCAACTGCGTATTGTGGCGCCAGCGCTGTTCACCGGTACTGGCATCCAGCCCCAGCAGCTTGCCGTCCACGGTCTGCACCACCACCATGCCGGATCCTACTGCCGGAGTGGCAACAACTTCGCCGCTGAGCTGCGTGGTCCAGCGCTGCTCGCCGGTATTGAGATCCAGCGCGACTACCCTGCCGCGGTAATCGGCAACGACCGCCAGACCAAGACCAACGCCGACACCACCGCTGATGGACTGGTCGATATCGACCCGCCACAGGCGCTTGCCGCTGGTGCGGTCAAAGGCGTAGACGTCGCCGTCACTGTTGGCGGCAATGACCTTGCCATCAATGATGCCGGGCTTGAGCATGGCATAACGCAGGGCGTCGATGTCGCCAATATTGTTGGACCAGACTTCGCGCAGCTTGACGCTTTCGCTGATTTCCACCAGCTCTACGGGATCCGTGTCTTCCTTTTCATCGTTGGAAGCACAGGCACTGATCATCGCTGCCAGGGCCACGGCGACGATCCGGTTGAGCGCCTTGTGATTAACAATCATTGCGCGTCGCTCTCCTTGTCTGCTTCGCTTCCGCTGTCTGCGTTATTCGCCGCAGGCGCTTCTCCCAGGCTTTCAATTTTCAGTTCCAGCAGGCGGCCATTGGCAGCCTGTTCCGGCAGCAGCTGAGCGCGGGCTTCCAGGTATGCGCTGCGGGCAGCTTCCTTGTCGCCTTTTTGCATCAAGATGTCGCCGCGGGTCTCTGCGTAAAGTGCCGCGAAAGAAGCGGGCACATTACCTTCCAGCAGCGCCAGCGCTTCGCTGGTTTCACCTCGGGCTGCTTTTACCGCCGCCAGACGGCGCTTAGCCACCAGTTTCAGTGCTTCTTCACCGGAGTTGTCCAGTACCCACTGCAGCTCCCTGGCTGCTGCTTCCAGATCGTTTTTCTGCGCCGCCAAACCGGCCAGTTGCAGCGATGCCTGAGCCGAGTAGATGCGCGCAGCGTAGGAGTCTTTAAGCTCGCGGGCCAGGGATTGGGCGGTAGTCAGCTGTTTGTTGTCCGGGTTGCCCTGGTTGGCAGAAACGGCTTCTACAAAGCTCTGATACACGTTGGAGGCGGCTTCCGCTTCCGTGCGCTCCTTGCCCTGCCACCACTGCCAGCCAAAGTAGGCAGCTAACGCCAGTACCACACCGGTAACGATCCCGGTGCCATTTTCTTTCCACCAGCGCTTGAGCGATTCAATCTGTTCTTCTTCGGTCAAATGGTCAGCCATTACTTATTCGCCTTATTCTCAACATCCAATCTATAAAACGGTTTGCGGGCATTATGCCTGCAGAATTTTCGGCAGTTCCGCCAGCTCGACGGTCTGCTGCTCGGCATCCGAACGCAGGGATTTGACCGTCACCTTGCCGGCTGCCGCTTCATCTTCGCCGATGATCAATGCGTATTCCGCATTGCTCTTGTCGGCCTTTTTCATCTGACTCTTGAAGCTGCCGCCACCGCAGTGTGTCTGCAGCCGCAGCCAGGGCAATTCCGTGCGCAGCTGTTCCGCCGCCGCCAGGGCTTCGGATTGTACATCACCCACAGCAACCAGATAGGCGTCGATCTGTTGATCCAGGGCCTCCGGCAGCACCTGCAGGGTCTCGAGCAGCAACACCAGGCGCTCGACACCGAGGCCAAAGCCCACCGCCGGGGTGGGCTTGCCGCCCATCTGCTCCACCAGGCCATCGTAGCGGCCGCCTGCGCACACTGTGCCCTGGGCACCGAGACTGTCGGTCACCCACTCGAACACGGTCTTGCCGTAGTAATCCAGCCCGCGTACCAGGCGCGGATTGACCTCGTAAACCACACCTGCGGAGTCCAGGAATGCGCGCAGCTGTTCAAAGTGCGTACGGGATTCCTCGTCGAGGAAGTCCAGTAGACAAGGGGCATCCGCCAGCAGTTCCTGCGTCCCGGCATTTTTGCTGTCGAGAATACGCAGCGGGTTGCGCTCCAGGCGACGCTGACTGTCTTCATCCAGCTGATCCTTGCGTGCGGACAGGTACTCCACCAGCGCATCGCGGTAAGCCGCACGGCTCTCGCTGTTGCCCAGGGAGTTGAGCTGCAGGGATACGTGTTCGGATACACCCAGCTGCTTCCACAGACGAGCCGTCATCATCAGGATCTCGGCATCGATGTCCGGGCCTTCGATACCGAACACCTCCACCCCAAACTGGTGGAACTGACGCAAGCGACCTTTCTGCGGGCGCTCGTAGCGGAACATGGGACCGAAATACCACAGGCGCTGGGGCTGGATCAGCAGGTTGTTCTGAATCGCAGCGCGCACGGTGCCGGCGGTGCCTTCCGGGCGCATGGTGACACTGTCACCGCCCTTGTCATCGAAGGTGTACATTTCCTTTTCGACGATATCGGTAGCCTCACCGACAGCGCGCGCGAACAGCTGGGTCGCCTCCAGAATCGGGGTGCGGATTTCACTGTAGCCGTAACGGGCGAAGAGTTCGCTGAGGGTACTTTCCACGTACTGCCACACCGGGGATTGGGTGGGCAGCAAATCGTTCATGCCGCGAATGGCGCGAAGTTGTTTCAACGGTAGTCCTTAAAATCTTGGCGGTTTCTGGAGCGCGGAGCTCCAGCTCCGCTTCGCGTGCGTAAGCAGCACGCGTAAATCCGATGTTTGGGCACGGGCTCTGCGCCCGCGTGGCGGAGCTGGAGCTCCGCGCTCCCGGCGGCTACTCGATCGTTTCTTTGGCAATGATACTGGCTTCCTGAGCGGCCTTTTGGGCAGCTTTCTCGCGGATCAGTTTTTCCAGATCATCCACCAGATTGTCATTCTTGAATTTGCGGTCTGGCTGGCCGTCTACGTAGATGGCATGACTCGGCGTGCCGCCGGCGAGACCGATATCCGCTTCTTTTGCCTCGCCCGGGCCATTCACGATGCAACCAATTACCGCCACGTCCAGTGGCGTGGTGATATCTTCCAGACGGGTTTCCAGCTCGTTCATGGTCTTCACCACATCGAAGTTCTGGCGAGAGCAGCTGGGGCAGGCGATAAAATTGATGCCTTTGGTGCGCAGGCGCAGGCTCTTGAGCAGATCCCAACCCACCTTAACCTCTTCCACCGGATCCGCGGCGAGGGATACCCGCAGGGTATCGCCAATCCCGTCCAGCAAGAGCGCGCCAAGGCCAATTGCCGATTTCACTGTGCCTGCGCGCAGGCCACCGGCTTCAGTAATACCCAGGTGCAGGGGCTGCTCAATCTGGGTAGCCAGTTTGCGGTAGGCGGCGGTGGCCATGAAAATATCGGAGGCCTTGACGCTCACCTTGAAGTCCTGGAAGTTCAGGCTATCGAGGATATCTACGTGACGCAGGGCGGATTCCACCAGGGCATCTGGCGTGGGCTCACCGTATTTTTTCTGCAGGTCTTTTTCCAGAGAACCGGCGTTGACGCCGATGCGGATCGGGATATTCAGATCCCGCGCCTTGTCCACCACTGCGCGAATGCGGTGTTCGCGGCCAATATTGCCCGGATTGATGCGCAGGCAGTCTACCCCGAGATCCGCCACTCGCAGGGCGATGCGGTAATCGAAGTGGATATCCGCTACCAGCGGCACATTCACCTGTTTCTTGATCTCGCCAAAGGCTTCCGCGGCGTCCATGGAGGGCACGGAAACTCGCACGATATCGGCACCGGCCCGCTCCAGGCGCTGGATTTGATCCACGGTGGCCGCCACGTCGCAGGTTTCGGTATTGGTCATGCTCTGCACCGAGATGGGCGCACCGCCGCCGACCGGCACATTGCCCACCATGATCTGGCGCGACACGCGGCGAACTATGGGTGACTCGAACTGCATAACAAGACCTGCGTTGGCTGAAGAGCGGGTTAAAACCGTAGGTGAAAAACGGGGAGGATTATAGAGAGATTGGGCGCAAAGCTACAGGGCGCGGGGAAAAATGTACTGTGGCAATCTGTAGGTAAGAGCCTGCTTGCGGACGAAAGCTGCTGCGCTTCGCGCCCCTCACTGCCTGCAGGCAGGCTCCTACAAGGATTTGTTAGCCGCCTACTGTGAGTTTACGGGTGCGGCGGTTGCCCAGAGGGGCGCTGTCGACTTCTTTGCCGGCATAACTCACGGTGGTGGCTGCGGCGTTACCCAGCATCACGCTAAAGGGAGCCTCACCAGTCAGCTGTACGGTAGAGCCCGCAGGCTGCAGCTTCGACAGTAATTTGTTGCCCGCGGCATCGGTCACTTCGACCCAGGATTCGGCGGAGAACGACAGGGCCAGCGCCGAGTCCTCAACTGGAGCAACCAGAGATTCCTGCACCTCCGGCACCTCCGACCCCACTGACTCCACAGTTTCCACCACAGCAACCGTGTCCGACCCTGTTGACGTGGGCCCGGTCTCCTCTGTCACCGACTCATCAGGGGCTTCAACCTGAGCTTCTGCAATCTGAGCAACCTCGGCATCGGTCTCCGGCTGCCCGCTCTCCCACTCTGCAGGAGTTTCTACCACGGTGGCCATTTCCGCCGGTGGCAGCGCACGTTCACTGAGCTCGGGGCCACCTTCCGACTCCGCCGCACCCGCGGCCAGCTGGCCGGACACTTCCAACTCCGCGGCAACAGCACCGGATTCCTCCTGCGCCACTTGGGCAACAGACGAGTGCAGACGAGCAATACCCTGCTGATCGATCCACCAGTAACCAGCGGCGGCAGCAACGGCAAGCAGCAGGAAGACGGGGCGGAACGCGGCCCCTCCTTCCCGAGCGCCGCGAGGCTTTGCCATTACCGGACCGAGCTTCGCCTGCCCCGGCACCACCTTCGGTTCCTCAGGCACCTGCCGGGAAAATATCTCCAACACAGGGCCCGCATCCAGCTTCAACTCTTTGCAGACGTTGCGGATATAACCGCGCACATAGGTGGCTCCGGCAAAGCGCGCGAAGTCATCCTGCTCAAGAGCCTCGAGTTTGTCGCCGCTCATACACAGGCGCTGGGCCAGCTCCGCCCGGGTCAGGCCTGCAGCTTCGCGGGCCTCCCGCAACTGCGCGCCGACGCGGGTCACTGGCACTGCGCCAGTAGCGGAATTTACCGCGTCCTGAATCTGGTTATTTGGGATCGGGTCATTACTGCTCATTTTCGGCCATCATCTGCTGGTACTTCAGCGTTTCCGCTGAGTAGGGAAAGAGGTTTTTCAGCGCCAGGGCGTAACTCCTTTCCTTGTCCCGATTGCCGAAGATTTTCTCGATGCGAATCCCCAGCCATAGGGATTGCGGTATCTGCCGGTTCTTTTCGCTGAAGCGATCCAGGTACTGCTTTGCCTGGGAGTAATCCTGTTTTTCGAATTTCAGCTCTGCCAGCTCCAGAAGCGCGATGGGGAGATCCGGACTGAGCGCGAGAGATTTCTGGAAGGCTGTCTCGGCGCCGTTCAGGTTGTGCAACCTCAACTCGGCGCGGCCCAGGTTGGCCAGCGCATAGGAGCGACGGTTATAGGCGAGATCCTCCGAAGCCACCCTGAACTGCTCTCTGGCCTGCTGGTAGCGCTCCTGCTTGTAGAGAAAAGCACCGTAGTTGACCCGCGCCATGGAAAAATTGTGATCGTAGCGGAGCGCCTTTTCAAAATGGGATTCCGCCACTTTGTTTTCGCCATCCGCCTGATAGAGCAGCGCAAGACCGTGATGGGCCTGGGGGTCTTTTTTGCCCAGCTTGAGGGCTTGCTGGAAATGGTGACGGGCCACCTCACGATTTTCGTCACCACTCTGGAGGTAGCGCAAACCCAGCTGAATGTGGGTTTCGCGAGCCTTGTCGAGGTCGACCTGTCGACCGGAGTTGGTGGTAACACAACCACTGAGCAGCAGGGATACGAGTAACCCGGCCAGGAGCGCCGGGTTGGGAATTCTTGCAAACACGAGCTTCACCTTGTCTTTATTGGGTGCGATATACAGCTGATGCACCAACGTGACGTCGGTGAATGATCAGGTCTGCCCGACGATCCGCACCGGGCGTTCCGCATTGCGGTAGCGCTCCGAGCGACGAGTGCGGTCGTTTACCTGACCAGCCAGCTGACCACAGGCTGCGGCGATGTCATCGCCCCGGGTGGTACGCACGGTTACGGTATAGCCTTTGTCCAACAAAATCTGTTGAAAACGTCGCAAAGCGTTGTTACTGACCCGCTGATAATCGGACAGCTCGAACGGATTGAAGGGTATCAGATTTATCTTTACCGGCACATCGCGCAGTAACTCTGCCAGCTGCTCGGCATGTTCCGGCCGATCATTCACGTCCCGGATCATGGTGTATTCGATGGTCATCTTGCGATGGTTGTCCGGCATATTCTCGATATAGCGCTTTGCGCTATCGAGCAACATGGCAATGGGGTACTTCTTGTTGATGGGCACCAGCACGTTACGCAGCTCATCATTGGGCGCGTGCAGGGAGATCGCCAGGCTCACATCGGTCACTTCCGCCAGGCGGTCGAGGGCCGGCACCACACCGGAAGTACTCAGAGTTACCCGACGCTTGGAGATGCCATAGGCATTGTCTTCCATCATCAGGTTCATGGAATCGACCACGTTGTCGAAATTGAGCAGCGGCTCACCCATACCCATCATCACCACATTGGTGACCTTGCGTGGACCGTTAGGCTGCAACTGACCAAAAGATTTACACGCGATCCACACCTGACCAATGATCTCGGCAGCGGTCAGGTCGCGGTTGAAACCCTGCTTGCCGGTGGCGCAGAAGCTGCAATCCAGGGAGCAGCCAACCTGGGAGGACACACACAGGGTGCCGCGGTCGCCATCGGGGATGTAGACCGTCTCGATCACATTGCCGCCGCTGACTTCAATCAGCCACTTGCGGGTGCCATCAGCGGAGTCCATCTGTTTCAGGACGCTGGGGGCGCGGACTTCGGCGATCTCTGACAGCTTGGCCCGCATGGCCTTGCTGACATTGGTCATCTGCTCGAAATCATCCACACCATTCTGGTGAATCCACTTGAGTACCTGCACCGCGCGAAAGCGCTTCTCGCCCAAACCGGCAAAGAAGTCCGCGAGCTTGTCTACGGACAGGCCCAGCAGGTTCACTTTCTCGCTTTGTTCGCTAGCAGCTTGCACTACTTGTACGTCAGTCATGGGTTCACCTTGCATCCACTGTGGATGCGGAAATTCGGTTTTGGCATCGCCGGGTTGCTGGGCACGCTGCGCTCTACCCAACCTGCTTTACATCACGGCAGGTGGGCAAAGGAGCACAGCGACGTGCCCAACTTTATCAATCAGCGTGCGCAGATTTCTTCGGCTGCGAAGAAGTAGCTCACTTCGCGCTCGGCGGAAGCAGCGGAGTCGGAGCCGTGTACCGCGTTAGCGTCGATGCTGTCAGCGAAGTCTGCACGGATGGTGCCAGCTTCCGCTTCCTTCGGGTTGGTAGCGCCCATCAGATCACGGTTGGCCTTGATGGCGTTCTCGCCTTCCAGCACCTGAACGACAACCGGGCCGGAAGTCATGAAATCTACCAGATCCTTGAAGAACGGACGCTCTTTGTGCTCAGCGTAAAAGCCTTCTGCTTTTTCCTGAGACAGTTGAACCATTTTCATGGCAACAATGCGCAGACCGGCTTTTTCGAAGCGGCTCTCGATTTCACCGATTACGTTTTTGGCTACAGCGTCCGGCTTGATGATGGACAGGGTGCGTTCCAGGGCCATGATTTTCTCCAATTGAGGTTTTAAAAAACAAGGTTTTAGGCAGATACGAAAAGAGCAACCGCAGTTGCTCTTCCCTGAATTCTTTCAGACCGCGATCTGGCGATTATTTGATCAATCACCGTTCGCGGAGCGCGGATTATACGCGTAGATGCGTGAACTTTGTACTGCAGACGTGTCTATTTGGTCGGATTTTCAGGTGTGTACAGGACGCACGGCATGACACGGGTATCAGCGAGCTGACATCAGAGAGCTAATAGAAACCTGCCTGCAGATGAAGCTTTCCCGGCTCCGGGCCGTTCGCCTGCAGGCAGCGCACATGGCCGGTGGGGCACAGTGCTTGATAACTGGACCAGCGGCATTGTTGGGCAGGTCGCGGCAATCCTATGCCCAACATGCCCCCAGATGCGACGGACTACTCGTTCTCTTCGATCCAGGCCGCCTGAATGGCCTCCAGGATCTTTTCACCGCAGCGCTCCGGGTCGTCATCAAACCCCGGCAGGCCCATCACCCACTTGCGCAGGTCGACGAAATTGACCGCAAGCGGATCTACATCCGGATAACTGTCAGTCAACTCGATCGCAATATCGTGAATATCCGTCCACTTCATGGCGCTCTCTCGCTTAATGTCGCTCGGAAACCTGGTTGATGGTGTACTTGGGAATCTCTACCACCAGGTCTTCATCTTCCACGATTGCCTGGCAGGACAGGCGGGACTCCGGTTCCAGGCCCCAGGCCTTGTCCAGCAGATCCTCTTCCAGCTCATCCGGCTCTCCGAGGGAGTCGAAGCCCTCGCGCACGATCACGTGACAGGTAGTGCAGGCACAGGACTTTTCACAGGCGTGCTCAATCTCCACCCCGTTCTGCAACGCAGCGTCGCACACGCTAATGCCCGGCTCCACCTCAATGACCTTCCCCTCCGGACACAACTCCGCGTGGGGCAAAAATACGATCTTCGGCATATTCTTTAACTCCGAACTCCCAAACTCTCAATCGGCGACCGCCCCTTCAGGGCTGGTCAAATTCGTCCAGACTGTGGCCCTGCATGGCGCGCTTGATGGACTTATCCATACGGCGAGCGGCAAACGGCTCGGACAAGGTGTTCAATTCGTCGATGCGACTGCGGATTTCTTCAGGGGTACCGCCATTGTGGGCCAGGCGCAACGCTTCCATGGCCCGCTCCAGAGTGGCCAGCTCGCCTTCATCCAGGAGCTCCGCACCATTTTCCTGCAGCGCCACCAGCATGGCCTCCAGGGTGCGCTCGGCCTCGATCTGGGCCTCGCGCAAGGCGCGGGCGGCAATGTCGTCTTCCGCATGGGCGTAGGAATCCTGCAACATGCGAGTGATATCCGAGTCCTCGAGGCCGTAGGACGGCTTGACCGTGATTTCTGCGACTACGCCGCTGCTTTTTTCCATCGCCGTAACCGACAGCAGGCCATCCGCATCCACCTGAAAGGTCACGCGAATATGCGCCGCCCCCGCCACCATCGGCGGAATGCCGCGCAACTCAAATCGGGCCAGGGAGCGGCAGTCCTTGACCATTTCGCGCTCACCCTGCACCACATGAATCGCCATGGCGGTCTGACCATCTTTAAAGGTGGTAAATTCCTGGGCCTTTGCGACCGGGATGGTGGTATTGCGGTGAATCAGTTTTTCCGTGAGTCCGCCCATGGTCTCGATACCCAGCGACAGCGGAATCACATCCAGCAGTAACAGATCTTCGCGAGACTTGTTGCCTACCAACACATCGGCCTGCAGCGCGGCACCGATGGCGACCACCTGATCCGGGTCAATATTGGCATGGGGTTCGCGGCCGAAATACTCCTGCACCTTTTCCCGCACTCGCAGGGTTCTGGTGGACCCACCCACCAATACGACCTCTTCCACATCGTCCACTGCGAGACCCGCGTCCCGCAGCGCGCGCTTGCAGGCGCGCAGGGTGTTGGCAATCAGTGGGTCGAGCAGCTCGGCGAGCTTTGCCCGGTCCAATTCGCCCGACCAGTTGCCGTAGCGCACCGCAACCACTGCTTCAGCCGCCAGCGCCTCTTTCGCCGCACAGGCGGCATTCAGCAGTTTGCGCTGGACCGCGGCGTCGAGATCGGTACCCAGGTCAGCCTCGACAGCAATCCACTCCGCGACCACGCGATCAAAATCGTCGCCGCCCAGGGCGCTGTCACCACCGGTGGACAGCACTTCGAACACGCCCTTCGACAGACGCAAAATAGAAATATCGAAAGTGCCGCCGCCAAGGTCATACACCGCGATGATCTTGTCCGCGACGTCGCCGCCGTTATCCGCCTTGTCCAGGCCGTAAGCGACTGCTGCCGCGGTGGGCTCGTTTAACAGGCGCAGCACCTTGAGCCCCGCCAGCTTGGCGGCGTCTTTGGTGGCCTGTCGCTGAGCCTCGTCAAAATAAGCGGGTACGGTGATAACCGCACCGTCCAGGTCGCCACCCAGAGAATCGGCACCACGACGGGCCAACACCTTGAGAATTTCCGCCGATACCTGCACCGGGTTTACAGCGCCCGCTACGGTTTCAATCGCCGGCATACCGCCTTCGGAAGACCGGTCTGCAAACCGGTACGGCAGCTGCTCTCCGAAACTCTTGATATCCGCGAGACCGCGGCCCATCAAGCGCTTGATGGAGATCAGGGTATTGTAGGGATCCTCGCCGGCAGCGGCGCGCGCCGCGTAGCCGACATCCACACCACTTTCGCGGTAGCGCACGACCGACGGCAGAATGACGCGGCCATCCACCGCCGGCAGCGATTCTGCAGAACCACTGCGCACCGTCGCCACCAGGGAATTGGTGGTGCCGAGATCGATACCCACCGCGCGCTTGCGCTGGTGGGGTTCAGGGGTCTGACCGGGTTCGGAAATCTGCAGTAAAGCCATAAAAATCTTTGAACGTTTTGATCAATGGTGAATGCGCTTTACCCATCCACACTACGGGTTCGGGAGCTCGACATATCGACATATGCCGGCATCCGGTCTCAGTCCAGAAGGTCGTCTTCCAGTGCGTCAATCTGGTGCTGTAGCTTGCCAAGAAACTGCATTTTAAGCAGTGCGCCGCTGGCCTCTGCCAGCCCACCAGACTCCAGCGCTGCGGCAAATACCTGCTGCTGCACCTGAAACAGGTCTGCGGTTTCCACGGCCAGGCTTTCAAGCTCGCCCTCCGGCTCGGCGAGATCGCGCACATCTTCCAAGCGCTCGCGCAGAATCATCTGCTGCATCAGGAATTCACCATCGGCAGTGGTCTGCTCGGGGCTGATTTCCACCCCCGCCAGTTGCAGCAGATAGGCGGCGCGGGCAACTGGATCCTTGAGGGTATTGTTGGCCTCGTTGATCTGCGCCGCGTATTGCATGGACAGCATTTGCTCGCGCTCGGATTTGGCCGCAAACCGGTCGGGGTGAAATTCCTGTTGCAACTCCCGGTAACGTTTCGCCAGAACCTGGCGATCCACCTCGTAGGCCACCGGCAGTCCAAATATCTCAAAGTGGTTCTGTTGCAATTTCATACCAGTCCGCCCGACATTCCTGACTCTCAGGTTATCTGGCCGCGCAGCACCAGATCCTGCCGCCGCCGAATAATTAACAAAGAGCAAATAACAAAAAGGCCGGCATGCCCATGCGCACCCGGCCCTTTGCTGCCAGAAACTTCCCGCTTACACGTGGAAACTTTCGCCGCAGCCACACTCGTTCTTGACGTTGGGATTCTTGAACGCAAAGCCTTCGTTCAACCCCTCTTTGACGAAATCCAGCTCAGTGCCATCCAGATAGGCCAGGCTTTTCGGATCCACCAGCAGCTTTACATCACCGGTTTCAAACACCTGGTCGTCCGGCTCGGCACTGTCGACAAACTCCAGGACGTAGGCCATCCCGGAGCAGCCGGCGGTTCTCACGCCGACACGAATGCCGATGCCCTTGCCGCGACTTACCAGCTGCCTGGCAACGTGGGCGCGGGCCGCTTCGGTCATGGTAATTGCCATTTCGGTGCTACTCCTTACCGCTTACCTGCACACCAGCTGGTATCAGCTGGCGGCCTCTTCGGTGACCTCGCCGCGCTTTTCGCGAATATTGCGAATCGCCGCTTTGATGGCGTCTTCCGCCAGCACGGAACAGTGAATTTTCACCGGCGGCAGAGCCAGTTCTTCGGCGATTTCGGTGTTCTTGATCTGGGCGGCTTCATCCAGGGACTTGCCTTTCACCCACTCGGTCAGCAGAGAACTGGAAGCGATGGCCGAGCCGCAACCGTAGGTTTTGAACTTGGCATCTTCAATAACACCCTCGGCGTTCACCTGAATCTGCAGACGCATAACGTCTCCACAAGCCGGTGCGCCGACCATACCGGTACCCACGTTGTCCGCCTTGTCGTCGAGGCGACCAACATTGCGGGGGTGTTCATAGTGGTCAATTACTTTATCGCTATAGGCCATGACTGTACCCTCTCAATTCGTTTCAGTGCCGCGCTCAGGCAGCCGTTAGTGTGCTGCCCATTCAATGGTACTCAGGTCGATACCATCCTTGTACATATCCCAGAGGGGCGATAATTCGCGCAGTTTTTCTACCGCTTGCCTTACTTCTTTGGCCGCAGTATCAACGTCCTGTTCCGTGGTAAAACGACCAAAACTGAAGCGCAGGGAACTGTGGGCCAGCTCGTCGTTCACACCCAGCGCGCGCAGCACGTAGCTGGGCTCGAGGCTGGCAGAAGTACAGGCGGAACCGGATGAAATCGCCAGATCCTTCAGGGACATGATCAGGCTTTCCCCTTCCACAAAGGCAAAGCTCACATTCAGGTTGCCCGCCACACGCTGTTCCTGCGAACCGTTTACATGCACTTCTTCCATGTCGTTGACCTGGTTCCAGAAGCGCTCACGCAAAGCCAACAGACGCTTGCCCTCTTCCGCCATCTCTTCTTTGGCGATGCGGAAAGCCTCGCCCATACCCACGATCTGGTGGGTCGGCAGGGTTCCGGAGCGCATACCGCGCTCGTGACCACCGCCGTGCATCTGGGCTTCGAGACGCACACGCGGCTTGCGGCGCACGTAGAGAGCGCCCATACCTTTGGGGCCGTAAACTTTGTGGGCCGAAAAGGACATCAGATCGACTTTCATCTTCTCCAGATCGATTTCGACCTTGCCCGCACTCTGGGCTGCATCCACATGGAAAATCACCTTGCGCTCACGACACAGCTCGCCGATCGCGGTGATATCGTTGATCACGCCGATCTCGTTATTGACGTGCATCAGGCTTACCAGAATGGTGTCCTCGCGCAGCGCTTCCGCCACCTGCTCCGGATAGACGATGCCGTCTTCTCTGGGGTTCAGGTAGGTAACTTCAAAGCCCTCGCGCTCCAACTGGCGGCAGGTATCGAGCACCGCTTTGTGCTCAATCTTGGAAGTGATGATGTGCTTGCCTTTGCCCTGATAGAAGTGCGCAGCACCCTTGATGGCGAGGTTATCGGACTCGGTTGCACCACTGGTCCAGACAATTTCGCGGGGATCGGCATTGACCAGTTCAGCCACCTGGCGACGGGCATCTTCCACCGCCTCTTCCGCTTTCCAGCCGTACAGGTGGGAGCGGGATGCCGGGTTACCGAAGTTGCCGTCCATGGTCAGCTGCTCCGCCATCTTACTGGCGACGCGCGGGTCCACCGGGCAAGTTGCCGAATAATCCAGGTAAATGGGAAGCTTCATAATCATCTATCTCCACTCGCTGGGCTGTTTGCCAGCGCATACTGCTATCGCTTAGAACCGGGGCCGGAATCGAAGCCCTGACCGCGCGGCCGGCACCTTACTGCAAGCTGCCAATAATCGCTACTTTCTGTTCAAGCGCCAGATCCACGGTGCTGCGCTCATCCTGGCGGCGGGCGACTTCCTGCACCTCGGCGCGGGCAACCAGGTCCGCTAGGCTGATACCATTGAGAAAGCCGTGAATCTGGCGGCTGAGATCTGTCCACAGGTAATGGGTAAGGCACTGCTCGCCACCGGAGCAATCGCTGTTTCCGCCACAACTTGTGGCATCGACAGATTCATTGACCGCATCAATGATCTCCGCCACGCAAATCTCGGCACTGGTACGGGCAAGCCGGTAACCGCCTCCAGGGCCGCGCACACTGGACACAAGGCCAGCCTGACGCAGGCGGGAAAACAGCTGCTCTAGATAGGACAGGGAAATGTCCTGTCGCTTGGATATATCCGCCAGACTGATGGGACCGCGCTCGGCGTGCAGCGCCAGGTCCAGCATCGCTGTAACCGCGTAGCGCCCTTTGGTTGTCAAACGCATAATCCCTCCTCTCAGCTCCGGTTCACAGGCACCGCAGCCCAAACCAGCACCGCTGAAACGGCCGCGAGTATGGAATAACCCACTACTTCAGTCAAGTATATAGCCGAGTATAGAGGTCAGGTATTTGGTCGTCACTTATATCAATTGGCTATGTATACCCTTCCGCGGAATCTATGACTCTGCAGTTCGCCACCCCTGAACTCCTGGACCTCGCCCTTGAGTCCAGCAACCGATGTCAGTCCGGCCGCCCCTTGCCACCCACACGGTGGATATGATTCTGAATCGCGGTCAACATGCCCCGGAGAATGCCCAGCTCCATATCGTCCGGGCGCACTCTGCTGAACAGTCGACGCAGTCGGGTCACTGTCTGACGGGGGTTATCAGGATCTATGAACCCCAGCTCCCCCAGGGCCAGCTGCAGGTGCTCGAAATAGAGTTCCATGTCCGCAGCTTTGGCTGGCGGCCTGTCCCAGTCAGTGAAATTCAGCTCGGCTCCTTTTTCAGCCTCCAGCGCCGCCATTCGCGCCTCGTACACCAGCACCTGGACCGCCGTTGCCAGATTCAGGGAGCTGTATTCCGGATTTGCCGGGATATGCACGTGGAAGTTGCACGCCTGCAACTCCTCATTGGTCAAACCACGGTCCTCGCGACCAAATACCAGTGCGACAGGATGGGTCTGGGCCTCCGCCACCGCTCGACGACCACACTCTCGCGGTGTCAGCAACGGCCAGGGTATCCGGCGCTCGCGGGCGCTGGTGGCAATCACCAGGCCGCAATCTGCCACGGCTTCTTCCAGGGTCTCGACCACGACTGCCGAGTCCAGAAGCTCTGCGGCACCAGCCGCCCGCCACACCGCATTGGCGGCGGGGAACTCCCGCGGCTGTACCAGGTAGAGCTGGCTCAGCCCCATATTCTTGAGCGCGCGAGCTGCACCGCCGATGTTGCCGGGATGCGCGCTGTTCACCAGCACCACGCGAATATTGTCCAGCGCAGCCAGTGCGGAGTCAGAGGCCGATTGCATTGCGCTTGCAGAGGGAGAGGTCGCCATGAGGGTTTACCGGATGTGGGGGTAGGAAGGCACTGCCTGGCCATCCTACACTTGCCTGTTACAAATCGGGCGCGGAGTGTAGCAAAAGTGAACAGAAATCCCTACAATCGCGCCCGCCCAGCGAGCCTGGCGCTGCTTTTTTAGAAACCACAACTGATCGCGGAATCCCTATGGAACCCATGCTGAATATTGCCCTGCGCGCGGCGCGCAAGGCCGGTGAACTGATCGAACGCGCCTGGGAGCGCGGCGACCTGATGAAGTTTGAAGAAAAAGGCCGCAACGATTTCGTGACGGAAGTGGATAAAGCCAGCGAGCAGGAAATCATCTATCACCTGCGCAAAGCTTTCCCCAAGCACAGTATCCTCGCCGAAGAGAGCGGCGTGCAGGAAGGCGCCGAGCCAGAATACGAGTGGATCATCGACCCGCTGGACGGCACCACCAACTTTATCCACGGCTGCCCTCATTTCGCGATCTCCATCGCCTGCCGTTACCGCGGCCAGATTGAGCACGCGGTAGTTCTCGACCCGATCAAGCGCGAAGAGTTCACTGCCAGCCGCGGCCGCGGTGCAGCACTGAATGGCCGCCGTATCCGTGTATCCAACCGACAGGGCCTGAAAGGCGCACTGATCGGCACCGGCATCCCCTTCAACGGCGAGCCACTGGAGCATATCGACGACTATCTTGCAGTCATGAAGGAAGTGGCCGGGCAGACCGCCGGTATCCGTCGTCCAGGTGCCGCGGCACTGGACCTGGCCTATGTGGCTGCAGGTCGTTTTGACGGATTCTGGGAAATGTACCTGAACACCTGGGATATCGCCGCCGGTTCACTGCTGGTAAAAGAAGCAGGTGGCCTGATCAGCGATTTCCGCGGTGGCAATGAATACCTGGATTCCGGAAACCTGGTTTGCGCCACCCCCAAGACCTTCAAACCCCTGCTGCAAATTGTCGGCAAGCATCTGGGCAAAATCCGCCAGTAATCGGCTTCTCTCTGGAACCGGTGCCCCGGCACCGGTTCAGCTCTCCAGCTCCGGATCCAGTATACGGGCCCCGGAGCCAACACCCTGCGACGGTGCAGCCTGCAAAATCTCCTCCAATGGCACCGGCTGGCCAATATGGAATCCCTGCAGCAGGTCCACGCCAATTTTCTTGAGCCGTTCTGCGGTCGCCCCGTCTTCTACATATTCGGCAATGGTCCGCGCCTGCAACCGGTGCGCCACCTGATTGATCGACTCCACAATCATCAGGTCCACAAAGTTGGACTCCACCTGCCGCACGAAACTGCCGTCGATTTTTATGTAATCAATGGAAAAGGCTTTCAGATAATTGAATGAACTGAGGCCGTTGCCGAAATCATCCAGCGCAACCTTGCACCCCATCTCACGCAGGGCGGCGACAAACTGGCTGGCACAATCCATCTGGTTGACCATCGCGGTTTCGGTAATTTCGATCCCCAGCCGATCGACCGGCAGCGGGGAGTCCGCCAATAATGCAAACAGCTGCTGCTGGAAAGCCCCATCACCCAGGGCATCCGCTGACAGGTTCATGGCAAAACTCAAACCACTGGCCGCCGCCGCCCGACCGTTGCGCAGCAAAAACTCCCTCAAAACCCAGTCGTCCACCTGCAGCATCAGGCCGTAACGCTCCGCTGCCGGCACAAAGGCACCAGGCAGAATCAAGTCACCCTCGGCATCGAGCATACGCACAAGTAATTCGTAGTGACTGATTTGCCGCGGATCTCTGGCACTGGCGATTGGCTGCGCGTAAAGGCGTAAGCGATTCTGATCCAATGCCTCCCGAATACGGGAGGCCATGTGAATTTCCCGGTGCTGCTCCGCGGCAGCACTGCTGTCAGCCTCGTAAATCATGACCGCGCCGCGGCCGGCATGCTTGGCGGAATAACAGGCAACATCTGCCTGGCTGAGCAAATCCGCCACATAATTGTTATCGACGCGAATTTCCGTCAGGCCGACACTGGCACCCACACCGAAAACCCGCCCACCCCATGGAAAGCGCAGTGCATTGATTTTGCGCACCAGCTGCTCGCAGCGCATGCGCCCCTGTTCTTTGCTGCAATTGCGCAACAGCAGACCGAATTCATCGCCGCCCAAACGGGCGATACTGTCACTCTCGCGCAGCTGGCCGCGCAGAAAGCGGGTGACATTTCTCAGCAGCGCATCCCCGGCCTGGTGCCCCGCACTATCGTTGATGACTTTAAAGCGGTCGAGATCCATATACCCAAGTACATGGGTTCGATTACCCTCTTTGACACTCTCCACCGCATCCACAAGCTCGCGCTTGAATGCTTCGCGATTGGGTAAATGGGTCAGATCGTCGTGACTGGCTTTGTAGGTCAACTGACGGATCAGCTGACGGGTCTCGGTGACATCCTGAAAAACCAGTACCGCACCGAGTAACTGCCCGCCGCTGGTATTTAATGGCGAGGCAGAGCATTTGACGTCATAACTATCACCGCTGCGGCTGTGCAGCACCGTGCCGTCGGCAGAGGATACCGGCACACGAGTATGCAGACACTGCTCGACTGGACCGGCAATGGGATGTCCATCCCTGCTCGTGGACAACAATAAAACCGAGCCAATTTCACGGCCTTTTACTTCCTGAAGCGACCAGCCGGTGAGCTGCTCTGCCACCGGATTCATGAACGTTATACGCTGCTTTTTATCGGTCGCGATCACCGCATCGGCGATGGCCGCCAGGGTAACCTGGAGATGCTCTTTCTCTTCCGCCAGCGACTGCGCCATGATTTTGTTCGCAGTTATGTCTCGCAGCACACCGATCAGACGCAGCGGCTGCCCTTGCTCATCAGCATCCATAATGCGCGCCACCTCATGAATCCAGCGCGTTGCTCCCGAATCTGTATGCACCCGGTACTGACAATCGATATTCTGCGTAGCTCCGGCAAAATGTTCGAGCTGAATCCCCAAAAGACGCTCGCGATCCTGAGGCTCCACCCGCGCCAACCAGTCCTGGCGACTGGCCAGCGTAGCGGGATCAATACCCACTCCGCTGCTCAACCACTCAGAATAGAATGTTTTGCCTGTCGTTAGATCCCAGTCGTAGACCACCTGACCGGTGACCGTAAGGGAAAATTTCCAACGCTCCTCCGCTCTCGCCAGTTGTGTTTCACTGCGTTTTCGCCAGTCGATATCCTCAATCTGGACCACTGCGTACAGAGGTTCATTGCGGATACCCCGCGCCAGGCTACAGGACCAGTAACCCCACACCAGATCCCCAGTCTTGCGCTGAAAGCGCCACTCGGCACTTTGTACAAAGCCTTTTTCAAAATCGATCAGGGGGTATCGATGCTCTCCTGGCGAGGGATCCCCGGAAAAAACTACCTCGCGTATATTCAGCCCCCGCAATTCCACATCTGCATAGCCGATAAACCGACAGAAACTGGCATTGGACTGAATAATGCGGTTGTCCAGGGATACCAGCAGCATACCCAAACGGGAGGATTCCATGGCTGCGCGAA